>DHJA01000293.1:0-14096 GCA_002404095.1 Planctomycetaceae bacterium UBA4732
AAACCGACTTATGGGACAGACACTAAGACATTCATCGCCTTGCGAATGGCCATAGGTGCCGTTGTAATTCTTGAAGAAATCAATGTCAATCAATATAAGCGAAAGTGGGATGACCTCGCGCGCCGCGCGACCCCATTCCTGAGCGAAAACAATGTTAAAGAACCGCCGATTCGCGATACCTGTCAATTAACGAGCCGGTCAATCTCTCGGGCCGTTTTGTACCAATCCTTGCAGCAATCCCCATTCATAACGATACCCCTTCCACGCCCTGTTCCGCGCGTCTTCTTCCGCCCGTGTGGTTGGGAGCAAATCGGGCTTCGCCGTGGGCGTCAAGGGAAGTGGTTTGAATCGCCGATAACTGTTCAACCCATTGACGTCTTTCATCCCCTGATGGCATCCAGCAAAGCAAGACTCCCGTACCTTGCTCGGCCCTTGGGCGACGTTGTCGCCCATAAGGAGAAGGGCGTCGCGTTCGAGGTCCTCCTCCCCGATCGCCTTGAGGCTCGGCTTTCCCGCCAGAAACGCTCGGCGGTTCAGCTTCAGTTCAAAGGGTCCACTGCGCATTTGCAGGCTCTCGGTCACGTTTGTCGTCACGCGCTTGCCTTGGGCGTCGATCAGTTGCATCCGCCGCACCAGCGCCGCGTCGGTTCCGGGAGGGAATGGGTCGAGCGCGGCCCCTTTCTTCAGTGCGGCCAGATACTTCTCGGTTTGCTCGCGCCCGTCCGGCAAGCGCAGGAACACGAAGAAGGTGGAGCGTCCGCCAAAAAAATGAATATGGGTCAAGGCGAGCGGCGTCAGGTTGTCGTCGCCGAGCAGCACCCACGGCCCTTTCGGATCCCAGAGGTCGGCCGGCAAGTACCAAGCTTCCTTGGCGGCCGCCGCTTCCGCATAGTTGTCGGGCAGCTTCTTGATCTCTTCGGCCGTCAGGCTCAGCCGGGGAATGATCCGGGCCACCCGCGCGGCGAGTTCCATCTGCGGGTTCTTCTGTGCGGCCGCCCATCTCGGCACCTGCAGGGAGTCGAAGAGCGCCCAGAGATCCCGCTGCAGAAGCGCGCGCTTGAGCGGATCTTTGACCAGGGTGTGACCCTTCTTGGCGATGAACTCGTCCAGCACGTCGAGGGCCGCTTTCTGCCCTTTCTCGCCGGCCAAGTAATCTTCGTTCTTCCAGAGGAACGGGTCGAGTTCCCACGGATCGGTCTCCTTGCCCTCGATTCTCGCTCGGAATGTGTCGTGCAATCGGTTCCACAAGTGCTGGGGATCGGGGTCATAGACGGTCGTGTGTTGCGGGGCTGGGGGAGCCGCCGCGGCGCGGGTCGGTCGAGGCGCAAAGAACCACCAAGAACCAAACGAGATCGCGGCGACAATGCCAGTGAGCAGCAAGGGCCAACGGCTACGAAAGAGTGAGTTCATGAGACGTTCCTTCCGAACAACAGTTATCAACCTGTCGGTTTGCTTCGTCCGGGATGTAAACCGGCTACCAACCCGCGAACCGCGCCGACGCCCCCATTTCTTCCTCAATGCGAAGCAATTGGTTATATTTCGCCAGCCGTTCGCTGCGCGCCACCGAGCCAATCTTTATTTGCCCCGCCCCGGTCGCCACGGCCAAATCGGCGAGGAAGGCGTCTTCCGTCTCGCCGCTGCGTGCGGAGATCACCACCCGGTAGCCGGCTTCCCTCGCAATTCGCACCACTTCCATTGTCTCTGTCAGTGTGCCGATCTGGTTCACCTTCACCAGCACACAGTTGGCAACGCCTTCCTTGATACCGCGCTTCAGCCGATCCGGATTCGTGGCGAACAGGTCGTCGCCGATCAACTGCACCCGGCCGCCCAGCACCGCCGTCAGCTTGCGCCAGCCGTCCCAGTCGTCCTCCGCCAGGCCATCTTCGATACTGAAGATCGGGTAGGTATCCACCCAACGCTTCAGCAGCGTCGTCATCTCGTTGGCGCTCAGGGCTTTGCCGCCGTCCGCGCGCAAGTGATACCGGCCGTCGTGATGGAAATGCGTACTGGCCACGTCGAGAGCGAGGGCCGCGTCCTTGCCGGGGACGAAGCCAGCGGCCGTGATCGCTTCCAGGACCAGTTCTACGGCCTGCTCGTTGCCGTGGAGGCGTGGGCCGAAACCGCCTTCATCGCCGACCAGCACGCCCTCGAAGCCGTGCCGCGTCAGCACGGCGCTCAAAGCGCGGTAGACCGCCACGCTCATTTCCAGCGCTTCGGAGTAAGTGCGGGCGCCGATAGGAAGGAGGAGGAAATCTTGGAAATCCAGGTTGCCGCCAGCGTGCAAGCCGCCGCTGATGAGGTTGACCATCGGCAACGGCAGACAGGCTTGGCCGTCGGCGTCGAGCCATCGCCACAATGGTACGCCTTTCGACGCGGCGGCGGCGCGGGCGACGGCCATCGAGACGCCGAGAATGGCGTTGGCGCCTGCCCGTGACTTATCCGGTGTGCCGTCGATCTCGCATAGGAGGCGATCAATACGTGCCTGATCCGTCGCCGGCAGACCCAGTAAACGCGGAGTTAACAGATCGCGGACGTTGGCGACCGCCTTGCGCACTCCCTTGCCGTCGTAGCGCGTCGGGTCGCCGTCGCGCAACTCGACTGCTTCGTGTCGGCCGGTGCTGGCGCCGGATGGCACGATGGCCCGGCCGTGGGCGCCGTCGCGGCACATAACCTCAACCTCGACGGTCGGCCGGCCGCGACTGTCCAGGACTTCGCGCGCGTGGACGTGAACGATGGTCGGATCGGAGTTACTCATGCGGACGCCTCCGTCGCGCCGAGCGGCGCGAACGCCGACTCGGTCAAGGTCAACGCTTCTTCCCATGTCGCCGGTTGCTCCAAGAGAAAGGAGCGACCCAGGCGGCGCACCGCCTCGCGTTTCAGTTCTTCCGGCAGGTACTCGACCGGACTCGTCCCATCAATCCGCGCCAGTAGACATAAACCGCAATGAGCAATTCCACGCCGCGTTAGGGCATGGTCTCCTGACCATGCCCCAACTTGAGATTGATAGCCGCGCCAGAACGCCCGCGTCAGGTCGAAATATGCAAGGCGGTCAGCCGGCCGTCGCGCCGCCTTGAGCAGCAGATGGCTCAGGAAGAAACCGAGGTCCATCGCCGGATCGCCCTGATGGGCCGTCTCGTAGTCAACCAACATAAAGCCGTGTTCATGGACGAGAATGTTCTTGGGGCTATAGTCGCCGTGGCATAGCGCTTCGCGCGAAGACAGCAAACCGTCGATGAGGCCGGCGACGGCTGACGCGACTTCGGGCCGGCGTTCCTGGATGCGGCGATAATAAGGATCGACGCGGAGCTGCACGAAAACAGCACGATCACGGAAGGCGTCGATGAGCGCGGGGTTGCGGGCAGTGGCGTCGTGCATTCGACCTAGAAAAGCGCCGGCTTTTTCTCCCATGTCGAAGTCGATCACTCCCTCTAAGAGCGATTCCTTCCACGGGATCGCGGCGTCTGGAGCGCTGGACATGGCGAAAACGTACTGGGCACGATCACTAAAAAGGACTTGCGGGACCGTGTTAGGCGGTAACAACGGCTGCAAGACCTGCATGACCTCCTGTTCGCGGTAGACGCGGTCGAGATCGCTGAACCAGGCGTCGCGCGTGCGCAGCTGCGGCCGGGATTGCTTTAAGATAAATACGCTCTCCGTTGTGCGCACGCGCAGGACGGCGTTGGAAACGCCGCCGCTTAACGCTTCGACATTCACCGGGCCGGGGCCGACCCAGCCTTGGCGGCGCAGATAGTCGGCGGCGTTGGCGGGAGTCAGTTCCAGCATGGCGCTCACGGATTAAAGACGATTCGGGGCTTTGTTAGATTCAGATCCGTTAAAGAGATTCGGCGGGTCGGCTACCTGGGGCTTTGATGCTGGCGTCTTCGCCGGGTCCACAAAGGGCGTCTTCATCATTCCCCACCAAGTCTGCCATCCGGGATCAGTGAACTCGCCGAGTCCGAACACCAGCGTCTTCGGGTCCGACCTCATGCGAAACGTGGCAGCGAGTCGGTCCCACACCGATAAGACTGTGGAATAGTTCGAGTCGGTTTCACATCGCCAGTCGGAGTGGTGGACCTTGTGCATGTCGGGAGTGACGATGAACAGGCGAAGCCAGCGATCCCAGCGGCCGATGGAGACGTCGGCGTGGTGGAACTGAGTAATGGCGATGACCAGCGCGTCGTACACCACCAAGTTCCAAACCTCGAACCCGAGGAGAGGGATAAGGCCCACTCGCAGCACCGACGACCCGATGTGTTCGCCTAAGTGGAAACGGGTTGCAGTGGTAACGTCCATGCGCCGGTCGCTGTGGTGCATTCTGTGAAAGCGCCAGAGAAAAGGGATAGTGTGGTTGGCCCGATGCCAAATATACATCCAGCCGTCCAGCATCACCAACGCCAGCACGAAGCGGAGCGGCCCATTGAGGCCAACGGTGTTGAAAAGTCCAAAGTGGTTCTCCGCGGTCCAATCCGCCGCGGTCGCCACGACGAAGCCGAACACTAGCCCCAAGATGACCGCGTTGGGGAGAGCGATGGCGAGGTTGTAGAGGGCATGTCGCCATCGGCTTTCCCGCTGGCCGAAAAACGGCCGCCACGTCTCCCAAACCCAGAACAGAGCCAACAACAGGATCGGCGCCGCCCGGGCGGCGAGGGTGAAGTATTCCACTGGGAAAGTCGCTGAAGCGAACAATGCTAAATGCCTCACGTAGCTCAAAACCGCTCCCTAACGGTCGCGGCTCGTCGATGTTGGCCAGTTATGAAATAGACTATTAGTCCTAAACTCCTTAATAATCATACCCCTTCGGATGCGCCCGATGCCACTTCCAGGCGGTTTCTACCACGGAACGCAGGTCCGTATACTTCGGTCGCCAACCAAGTTCGCGCTGCACCTTCTCGGACGCCGCCGCCAGCACCGCCAAGGGGTGTTCGACGGCCAGCTTGGTGTTGCCATAGGGATGATCGGCTTTTGCTTTTCGTCATCGGTGATGGGCACGACTTCGGGTACGCCGTAGGTGGCGCAGGTGCTGGAAAAGACAATGCAGCCGATCTTGCGGCGCCGGAGGGCGTAGAGCAGATTAAGCGTATTAACGAGGTTATTTTGGTAGTACCTGGCCGGATTCGTCACCGATTCGCCGACAAGAGCGAATGCCGCGAAGTGGACGACCGCCTCAATACGGTGCAGCATCAGCGCATGGTCCAACCGCTGCGTCTCGCAAACGTCGGCGCCATTGGTGGGAGTCAGTTCCAGCATGGCGATCAGGGATCAAAAGTTATAAGGGACATTGCAGGGTCCAATTTCGGCTGGTCCGGCTTCGGCGGCGGGGCCAGGCGAAGTAGGCGCGGTTCCGACGCCCAAGGAGCCTTGTCATCGCCGGCGACTCCCTTCACGCTCATCCGCCATACGCCAGGAGTGAAGTCCGCCATCGAGAACTTGAAATACTCACTGAAGTCGCCGCCGCGCTCGTTGAACCACCCATACCTTTTTTTCACGTGATCTAGCCCAAGTTCCTGCTTTTCTACGACCATTTGCTTGCCGTCGAGCCTCTCCAGCACGAACATCGGATCCTCCTGAATCTTCGCTTTTGCCTGCGGCGCGACGACAGTGCAGTAAACCTCCGCGCCCTGACCGCAGCCGGGATTCAATAGCGCGACGACGCCATGCGCGTTCCCGGTCAGTTCCTCCCAGCGCTTCGGCCCGGCGATGACGCCGACCGCCTCGGCCAGCATGTCACGAATCCTCCCTGGAGGTTCTTTACGGTAAGCGGTCGTCAAGGCGGACAAGGCTCGCTCGGTGCAGAACGTTTTGAGCGAGTCCGCTTGTGGTGCGCTTATTTCGAGAAGCGCTTCAGCCGCGGCGCGCCGGGTGCGCGGATAGGCGTCCTTGAGCAGCGGCGTTATCTTGTCGATCAAAACGATTTGCTCTTTTTCATCAAGCTGCTCACTGGCGCCTGGAAGGCCCAACCATGTCGGGGGCGACCACAACGTCGCGGGTAACGCCAGCAATTCCAACGCGCGAGCCTGATTGTCTGCCAAGGCGTTGTCATCTACCACCACGGACAACAGCAACCGGCGCCCAGCGCGCGTACCGAATGCGGACGTTTGCAGCCAGGGATTGCCTCCATCGTGCAATTGTGAATACAGTTTGACCGCTTCCCAACAGTCCTGTGGAATATGACTTTCAAAGACCCAGGTGAAGACTTCATGTTCGAGCGAACCCCATCCCCTGGATGGCTTCTCGCCGTCCTTCACGGAAAGGTCGTGGCCGTAACCCCAGCCCTCGAAATCTCGTCCACGGCATTTAATCCAATGCAATAACGCCATGTTTCGGCGGTGTGGGTCGTAGATCTCCTTAAGAGATCGTATGTGGTGTATTTCGGCCGCGTCGGCTTCGGTCTTGCGCACCAGTTCGTTCCAGCGCATCTCTTCGCGATAGGGGCGCAAGGTGTAGCCCTTGGGATGGAAGCGTTCCTCCGGATAATATACATCGCCCTGAACCGTTACCATTCGCAACCCCCACGGCATAACCGGAAACCGCGCCGTCCGCCCCTCGCCTTTTTTTGGCTGGAGGAACAACAACGCCTCGGTCATGCGAGCCGGTCGGGGGTTCGGCGCGCCTATGTCTGGTGACATGGAGTACTCATAGGCGGCCGGGTCGTCGATCTCGAAAACCTCTCCCTCCTTCAGCGCCGTCCCAAGAAGAATTCGCACCGCCTTGAACCGTCCCGGCGCACTCGGGTCCGTCGGCTTCGCAACCACGACCGTCTCCGAGGTAATTATCAGTTGGCGGATAGGCAATGTGGGTTGCGGATGCCATACGTGCACCTCCGCTAAACCCAGCGACGCCAGCGCAATCCCAAGGAAACAATTCAAAGCAGCCTCCACGGACCAATTAATCAATCGATTGAAAGATCCGAAAACTTCACTCGCTATCAATTCGGGTCATCAAGTCTTTCACCGAATATCCTCAATCATCATACCCCTTCGGGTGCGTCCGATGCCATTTCCACGCGGTTTCGACCACGGAACGCAGGTCCGTATACTTCGGTCGCCAACCAAGTTCACGCTGTACCTTCTCGGACGCCGCCACCAGCACCGGCGGATCGCCGGCGCGTCGCGGCCCCTCCTTTACGCCTACTTTCTTGCCGGTCACTTCCTCGGCGGCGCGGAGCACCTCGCGCACACTGTAGCCGCGGCCGGTCCCCAGGTTGTAACGCAGCTGTTTCCCCGGCGCCAGCGCTTCCAGCGCCAACAAGTGCGCGTCGGCCAGGTCGTCAACATGGATGTAATCGCGGACGCAAGTGCCGTCGGGCGTCGGATAGTCCGTGCCGAAGACTTCGATGCCCGGCCGTTGCCCCAGTGCCGTTTGCAGGATGAGCGGAATGAGGTGCGTCTCCGGATCGTGATCCTCGCCAATGCTGCCGTCGGCCGCAGCGCCGGCCGCGTTGAAGTAGCGCAGGGCGGCGAAACCCCAGCCGTAAGCGGCAGCGTAATCCGCCAAGGCGTGTTCGACGGCCAGCTTGGTATTGCCATAGGGATTGATCGGCTTTTGCTTTTCGTCTTCGGTGATGGGCACGACTTCGGGGACGCCGTAGGTGGCGCAGGTGCTGGAAAAGACGATGCGGCCGATCTTGTGGCGCCGAAGAGCGTCGAGCAGATTAAGCGTATTAACGAGGTTATTTTGGTAGTACTTGGCGGGGTTCGTCACCGATTCGCCGACAAAGGCAAACGCCGCGAAGTGGACGACCGCCTCAATGCGGTGCAGCATTAACGCATGGTCCAACCGCTGCGTCTCGCAGAGATCCGCCGCGATAAGGCGTTCAGCCGGCACGGCGGCGCGATGGCCCATCGACAGATTGTCGTAGACCCAAACGTCGTGGCCGCGCGCCAGAAAGAGCCGAACGGCATGACTTCCAATGTAGCCCGCGCCGCCGGTGACAAGGATGCGCATAACGAGGTCTCCATTCCGCGAGAGTTCCCTCTAAGGTTATAGACGGCGAGCGGTAAGGCGAACGGCCGGCGTAAGCCGGCTGGTACAGAATGCTGTCGCCGACAAGATGCCGCACCAGCCGGCTCACGCCGGCCGTTCGCCTTACCGCGCCCCATCCCCGCTTGCGCAATTGGTATAATCGGACGGGAAACGCTGGGCGAGCAAGGCAAAGTTCGCGGGATATGGCTTGCGTGACGGATATGCCTCCTTTAAGCTCAATAGCAATCGTGCGGAGGCGGATAGGCTGCGAGGTTTGCCGCCTCGATCCTCCGTGAACAGGAGAACCTCGACAATGTACACCTCGATCCTTCGCGGCCTCGCCGCCCTGCTGGCCCTCGTCGTCGCCGCCTCATTGGTGCGCGCCGGCCCGGAAACGCCGCCTAACGACGACAAGCTGTCGCAAGTCCTGACGCAACTTCAGGAAGTTACCAACAAGCTCAGCGCGATCCAAATCAGGCAGGACATCCAAATCCAGTCGATGCAAAACGACGTAAACCAGCTGAAGGCGGACGTCAGCCGCCTTAACGAAGAGATGCGTCGGTTGTCCACCGTGAAGACAAACATCGCCGCGTCGATCAATCCCGAGGCCGCTGCGCCTGTCACCGGCACAATCCTTCTGGAAAACCACTATAGTTTCCCGGCCACCGTGATCGTCAACGGGCAGTCCATTCGCGTCATGCCGTCGGAGGGGCGTCGCGTCGTCGCGCCCGCCGGCCGATTTACCTTCGAGGTCTACACGGACGACCGCGCCAACCCCGTGCATCCCTTGGCCGACCGCCTTCTTGCTGCGGGCCGGCCCTTCCCGATCATCGTCAATCCATAAAACGCCTTTCGGCGAAGGTTGTCCCTCTTGAAGCGGCCTTTCCCGGCCGCTTCGTCGTTGTCGGGATCGGGCGGCGCGCTATGATTATCACCATCGACGGCCCGGCCGGCGCCGGCAAGAGTACCGCCGCCCAAGTGCTGGCCCAACGCCTCGACTTCGATTTCCTCGACACGGGCGCCATGTATCGCGTCGTGACGCTGGCCGCCCTGCGCGCCGGTGTCGCTCTCCACGATCAAGACGCTCTCGCCCGGCTTATGGATGCGCTGCGCATGGAGATGCCGCCGGGGCGCGTGCTGCTCGACGGCGTGGACGTATCGGCCGACATCCGCACCGAAATCGTGACAAAGGCCACTGGAGCCATCGCGGACAGCCCGGTGGTTCGCCGTCGGCTGGGTGAGATGCAGCGCGCCATCGCCAAGGGACGGCGCGTGGTCAGCGAGGGCCGCGACCAGGGAACGGTTGTCTTTCCGAACGCCATCTGTAAGTTTTTTCTATCCGCCGCCGTGGAAGAGCGGGCGCGGCGGCGCCAGGCCGAGATGGCGGCGCGCGGCGAAGCCGTGGAACTGGCCGCGTTGTTGCCGATGATCGAAGCGCGCGACCGTCGCGACGCCGCCCGCGAACTGGCGCCGATGGTTCCCGCGACCGACGCCGTTGTCGTGGACGGTACTGGCCTAAGTCTGGATCAAGTGGTGGATCGCATGGAAGCGGAAGTTCTGCGCCGCCTGCCCCCATGCGGCCTTACCAGAGGAAGCGATACCTGATGGCCGCGTCTGGTTGGCCCGATTGGCTCTCGCACCTCTGGTACCGCGCCCACTATGCGGCCATTTTTGCGGGCATGACTACCGCCCTGAGCTTCCGCTTCGCCGGCGGCCGGCACATGCCGTCGCGCGGCCCGGCGCTTCTGGTCGCGAATCACCAAAGTTTCTTCGATCCGCCGCTCGTGGGCCTGGCGGTCGGCCGGACCATTCATTACTTGGCGCGCAAAACCCTTTATGCCAGCCGGCCCTTCGCCTGGTTCCTGAACAGCGTCAACGCGCATCCCATCGATCAGGAAGGCGTGGCCACGGAAGGGCTGCGGGCCATTATCGAATTACTGAAGCAAGGCAATCCGGTTCTAGTATTTCCGGAGGGGGAAAGGACGTGGACGGGCCAGATGCAGCCTCTGAAAGCGGGCGTGCATTTCTTATTGAAACGGGTGCCGGTTCCTATCGTGCCAGTCGGCATCGCCGGCGCCTTTGAAGCATACCCGCGAACAAGCAAGGCGCCGAAACTGTCGCCCCTGTTCCTGCCGCCGACGAATCATGCGATCGCGGCGGTGGTCGGCGAGCCCCTCGACCCGGAGCGTCTTCTGAAACTGCCGCGCAACGAGTTCTTGCAAACGGTATTCGACGCCATTCAGACAGTGCAGATCAAAGCCGAACGCCTGAGGCGCAAGCCGTGAAGCATTGCTCAGTATCAGTCCCGTAAGTCCGCTCCGATACTCCGGGGGAGTGGGGCGGTCGGAAGGATTTCCCTGTCAGCTTGGCCGTCAGCGCCGTATAGTTTCCCTCACACCGTTTGTGAATCGGTTGCACCATCCAAGAGGAGACAAGAAATGTTCATCGGCGAATCGTTGGTCGGCGACGGAAATGAAGTGGCTCACATTGACTTGCTGATCGGTCCCAAGACCGGCCCAGTGGGTACGGCCTTCGCCAACGCTCTGGCGCGTCAGTCGGAAGGACACAGTAACCTGTTGGCCCTGTTGGCCCCGAACCTGCTTTGCAAGCCGGGGACGGTACTCATCACCAAGGTCACGATTAAGGGCGCCAAGCAGGCCGTGCAGATGTTCGGGCCGGCCCAGGCGGCCGTCGCTAGGGCCGTGACCGACTGCGTCGCGGACGGCGTCATCAGCAAGGCGCAGGCCGAGGACTTCGTGATCGTCTGCGGCGTTTTCATCCATTGGGACGCCAAGGACGATGTCAAGATTTACCAGAACAACTATGAAGCCACCAAACAGTCGATCCAGAGAGCCATGAAAAACGAGCCGAAGATCGACGAAATCTTGTCCAAGAAGGACACGGCCAAGCACCCGTACTCGCCGAAGTAAGCCAAGATGAGCCACAAGGACCTATAGGACACATAAGTCCTATAGGTCCTATGCGGCTAGTCTCAGGAGCCGAATGGTAGCAAAGCGTAAGATCCTCATCCAGCTCGACAGCGACGCCGATCCCAGCGTGTTCGACCGCGTCGTGGCCATCGACGCCGGCGCCGACGAGGTGTTCAGCTACGGCGGCGTCAAGCCGGAGACGATACGCGACAAAGTTCACGGCGCCATCTTCACGCGCGGGCCGAAAGACCTCGCCCATACCGCCTTCTTCATTGGCGGCAGCAATGTCGGCGTCGGCGAAAAGCTGCTGGCCGAGGTTCAACGGCACATGCTGCCGCAATTCGGATTGCGCGTGTCGGTTTTGTTAGACGCCAGCGGCGCCAACACGACCGCCGCCGCCGCCGTGCGCTCGGCCGCGCGCCATCTCGATCTCGCGCAAGCGCGGGCGCTCGTCCTGGGCGGCACCGGCCCCGTCGGGCAACGCGTCGCCCTGCTATTGGCCCAGCATGGGGCGGAGGTGCGCGTCGCCTCGCGGCAACTGGAACGCGCAGCCCACGTCGTCCAATTGGTCCAGGATAAGGCGCCCGCCGGCCGCCTGGAGCCGGCCGCCATTGATGGCCCCGACGATCTATCGGCCGCGCTGGAGGGGCGCACTTTGGTCTTCGCCGCCGGGGCCGCCGGCGTCATACTGCTGCCCAAGTCCGCACGTTTGGCGTGTAAGACGCTGCGCGTGGCCGTGGATCTCAACGCCGTGCCGCCGCTCGGCATTGAAGGCGTCGATGTAACAGACAAGGGCGTGGACCGCGACGGCGTTCTCGGCTACGGCGCCCTCGGCGTCGGCGATCTGAAAATGAAAATCCACCGCGCGGCCGTCGCCCGTCTATTCGAGAGCAACGATCAGGTGCTGGACGCCGAACAGATTTACGCCTTGGCAGAGGCGTTTTGAGGACGATCAACGGCCTCACGCGCTCGATCCGTCACTACGTCGAGCAGCAAAGGATGTCGGCCCAGCGGCTCCGCCAAACGGAATTCCACGCCCGGAAACCGCTCCGCCAACCGATCGCGCGCCGCCGTCAGATCGCGGAGTACGTGAACGCCGGCCGACAGAAAATACGGCAGCAAGACGACGCATTCCGCCCCGGCCGCCACACACCGCGCGCCGCCTTCATCGATATTCGGCTCCGCTAATTCCAGATACGACGTCTCCACGACTGCCTGGCTGCGTCGCCGCAGCTGTTCAACAACATAAACAAGGTCGGCGTTGGCTTCCGGCTGTCGGCTGCCGTGCGCGATCAGAAGCAGAGCGGGTTCCATCACGTCACACCCCGGACTCACGAGTACGTTCGCCCGGGGCTTTATCAGGATCGCCCTCCGGACTCAAGCCACAGACAGGTCCGGTCTTGGAGCCCCTTCGGGCGACTGAGATAAAGCCCCGGGCGAACGTACTCGTGAGTCCGGGGGGGGCGACGACCGGCCGCTGTCCATCGCTATTGTAGCTGGCAACCTCGTCGTTTCCACGATAACCTGAATCCTACGGCCTCGCTCCCTTCTCTCCGTGGTTTGACGCATATGATCGGCGCACGACTCGGCCCCTGGCTCATCGACAGCGAAATCGGACGCGGCGGCATGGCCACCGTTTACCTCGCCCACGCCGACCCGCCGCCGGCCGGCCAGCCGCGCGTCGCCGCCGTTAAGGTGCTGGCCGCCGAACTGGCCGCCGAACAGGGATTCGTCCTACGCTTCGAGCGCGAAATTGACATCGTGCGCCGGCTCGACCATCCCAACATCGTCCGTTTCTTCGAGTCCGGCGTGAGCGACGGCCGCCCGTGGTTCGCCATGGAATACGTGGACGGCCCTAGCCTCGACGTCGTACTCGAAGAGCGCGGCCGGCTGCCGTGGCGCGAGGTTCTCAATCTCGCCTGTCAGATCGCCCCCGCCCTCAAACACGCCCACGATCGCGGCATTATCCACCGCGACCTCAAGCCGTCCAACCTGCTCCGCGCCCCCAACCCAACCGGCCCCGGCGTCGTCAAGCTCACCGACTTCGGCGTCGCCAGCCTGTTCGCCAGCCGACACCTGACCGTCACGGGCGGCGTCGTCGGCACGGCCGAATTCCTGTCGCCGGAACAGGCGGCCGGCAAGCCGGTGACGCGGCGCAGCGACCTCTATTCTTTAGGCGTCGTCCTCTACGCGCTGCTGACAGGCCGGCCGCCGTTTGAGGGCGAAGTGCTGGATTTGCTGCACAAACACCGCTTCGGTCAATTCGATCCGCCGATCCGCCTCGTGCCGGAGATACCGAACGACCTCAACGACGTAATCTGCGAATTGATGGAGAAAGAACCCGACAAGCGGCCTGCCGACGCCGCCGTGTTGGCGCGCCGGCTCGAAAGCGTCAAGCGTAAGGTGGAACGCCTCGACGCGGCCGCGACCACCGCTCCTACCAGGGAATACGCCTTTGGCGGCGCGACCGACGAAGCCGAAGGGAAACGCCTCGGCCCGGCGACGATAATGAGCCGGCTGATGCGCAACGAGCTGGAGCGGCAGAATCACGGCGGACCCATTCAAAGGCTGTTCAACCGGCCGTGGGTGCTATTAACACTATTAGCGGTCGTTATTGGTGTGATTGTCTGGTCCTTCTGGCCAGTCAACGAGGAGCAGCTGTATCGACGAGGCGCTACGGCGGCCGCTTCCACCAACCCAGACGACTGGGACAAGGCGCGGGAAGATTTCGACGCCCTGGACCGTGACCATCCCAATCACGCCCACAAGGCGGAGGTCGATGAATTCCGCAAGCATATGGCGGATCACGACGCAGCCCGGCAAGCGGAACGGGCGGCGCGGACGGCGGGGCCGATGAGCGAGGCGCATTGGTTCTTTCAGGAAGGACTGCGTCAGCGTCAGCGCGGCGACGAGGAAGGAGCGCGGCGCACCTGGCGCGCGCTGGCGCGCGCGTTTGCGCGAACGCCATCGGAAGAGCCGTGGGTACGATTGGCCGAGAAGGAGCTGGCCGGCCCTGACGGCCCGGATAAGGAACGCCCTTGGGAGCCGGTGCGCGAGGCGTTAAAAACGGCGCGGCGGTTGCGCGACGAAGGGAAGGTGGAGGACGCGGATGCGATCCTTCAGGGACTGCGCGACTTATACCGCGACGATCCGGAGGCGGAAAAGATCATTAAAGAGTAGACTGTTTAGCCGCGACCCGAAGGG
>DHJA01000293.1:14195-42423 GCA_002404095.1 Planctomycetaceae bacterium UBA4732
TTCGGGTCGCGGCTAAACGAATACAGGCGCTTGACCTCGCGTGGGGAAGCACGATAACAAGGAAATCCCACAAACCGCCGTCGCCCCCTTCGAGGAGAAGTCCCATGACGACCAAGCCAGAAGCCCGTCTTCAAGAACTGCGGCTAACCCTGCCCGTCCCCGCCAAACCCGTGGCCAAATACAAGATGGCGGTGCTGGTGGACCGCCTGTTGTATGTGTCCGGCCACGGGCCGGCTTGCATCGACGACAAGACGCCGGTGACGGGCCGGGTCGGCGCCGACCTGACGACGGAGCAGGGCAAGGAATCGGCCCGCGCCGTCGGCCTGAACATCCTCAGCACCGTGCGCAACACCCTCGGCTCGCTCGACAAGGTTACGCGCCTGGTCAAGACGTTGGGCATGGTCAACTGCACGGCCGACTATAAGGATCAGCCCCAGGTCATCAACGGCTTTTCGGAATTGATGGCGGAGGTGTTCGGCGAAGACGCCGGCGTCGGCGCCCGCAGCGCCGTGGGCATGGGGTCGCTGCCTAGCAACATCGCCGTGGAAATCGAGTGCATTTTCGAGGTGACGACATAACGGGGACAGGCCCGCCCCCCGCACCGCCTCTGGGAAAGTTCAGATTACGGGTCGCCGAAGCAGGAGGCTGAGAAGCACCGCGGTCAGCAGCAACCCGCCGGACAGATAGAAGGCGTTGTCCAGGCTGCCCGTGAGATCCTTGATGTAGCCAGCGATTTGCGGGATGAAAAAGGCGATTCCCCAGCCGATGAAGACCAGGCCGTAATTGAGGCCCATGTTCTTGGAGCCGTAGTAATCCGCGGTGATGGCCGGCATCAGCGACAGGCCGCCGCCGTACTGCCAGAAGGCGACCCCGACGACAAGGAACAAGAGGTACACATTGCCGGACTTGATAACCATGGGCGTCAGGAACAGGCACAGCGCCGAAACAAGGCCGTTCGTAACATAGGCCCTAACGCGACCGATTTTATCGGAATATATACCTGTGCCCACGCGGCCCGAGGCGTTGAGGAGGCCGCCGAAAGACGCCAGCAACCACGCATTGGCCGCCAGAAAGGGGAGGCTGGCGGCGGCGGTAGTGTTGAGGATGGGGGTCGCGTTGGCGATGACCAGCAAGCCCGACTGTGCCGAACCGATGAAAAGAAAAACGAGCACGTAGAATTGCCAGGTTCCCAGCATCCGCAGGGGCGACCAGTCGGTTTGCGTCATCGAGGTCCGGGAGCCGTCTGGAATCGAGGGGGACGGCGGCGTGTACCCCGCGGGCGGCCAAACCAGCAGCAGACCGGCCGCGACCACCACCACGGCGAAGAGAGCGCCCAGGCCGATGAAACTGCCGGAAATGCCCCAAACAGCGATGAGGTATTTTGCTAGGGGCGAAATGTAGATTGCCGCGCCGCCGTAGCCGCCTACCACCAGCCCGACGATCAGACCCCGCCGGTGAGGACCGAACCATTTGACCGCCGCTGGCGTCGCGGCCGCGTATCCGAAGCCCATTCCGACGCCGCCCAGCACGCCGAACCCTAGGATCAAGCCAAGGTAGCTCTTCATCAGGCCCGCCAGGATGCAGCCCGCTCCAAGGCACAGCCCCGCCAGGATGGCGCCAATTCGAGGGCCGTAGCGATCCTGAATACGGCCGCCGGGGATCATGCAAAGGGCGAACGTGAAACCGCAAATGGCGTAGGCCCAGGTCGCTTGCGCGTCGGACAAGTAGGTCCAGCCCTGATTCAAGCCGTCCATCGGCGAGCCGGCGAGATGATCCTTGTCCGCGATCAGGCTGGCCTTCCAGACGCTCCAGGCGTAGAGGATGCCCAGGCAAAGATTGACGACCGTGCCCGCCCCCGCGACCAGCCAGGCCCTAGCCGGGACTCTCGGCGATTGGCTCATTGTCGAGTCTCCTCGGTGAAAGGTACATTAGAAGTCACGGTAGACGGCCGGGGCGAACACAGGTTCTCCAGCAAGCCAACACTTCCCAGCATCCGGTTTATCGAGACTTAGATGATTTGCCAGGTCGGTTGAGCCTACCAATTCTCGGGGTGTAGCTTTTGATTCCGGCAGTGTGAGGGCGGGGAAAGCCCGCCCTACTGTCGCCGCCGTAGAGGCGGGGTTTCCCCGCCCTTCACTAGGCGGTTGCCGCGATCGACAGCTATACCCCAATTCCCGCCGGAGCGAAAACCGGACTGGACCTCGCGGCCGCGTGGGAGTATGACGGCGCAATGGCTCTCGTCGCATCCCACGAATATCAGGTCGTTCTCGACGCCTTCCGCGGGCCGATGGACTTGCTGCTCTACCTCGTCAAACACGAGGAAGTGGACGTCCGCGACATCCCGGTGGCGCGCGTGGCCGAGCAATTTAAACAATATCTTGATGTATTGTCGCTCATTGACGTGGAGCGGGCCGGCGACTTCCTGGTGTTGGCCGCCACGCTGATGGAGATTAAGAGTAAAATGCTCTTGCCGCACGCCGAGGAAACCGCGAAGGACCAGGAAGACCCACGCCGCCAGCTTGTTCAACAACTCATCCAGTACAAGCGCTTCAAAGACGCATCGGCCCTATTAGAATCACAGGGCGAGCGGCACGCCCTGCGTCTGCCGCGTCAGCCCGCGACGGCGCCGACGGCCGGCGGGCCGCAACGGTTGCAGCCGGTGGAGTTATGGGATTTGGTAAGCGCGTTTGGCCGGCTCATGCGCGAAACGATGACGCAGCTGACGCATGACGTGGTGGTGGACCAGACGCCGTTGCACGTCTACATGGAAACCATTTTGGAGCGGTTGAGGAGTGAATTACGGCTGCCGTTCTCGGCGCTGTTCACGCCGCCGCACACTCGCGGCCGGCTGGTGGGCCTGTTCCTTGGCGTCCTTGAGCTGACGAAGCAGCAGCGAATCCTGCCGGAACAACCGGAGCCGTTCGCCGAGATATGGGTGGCGCTGGCGCCAGAGGTCGTTTAGCCGCGACCCGAAGGGGAGCGTTCATCCCCGCGCTCCCCTTCGGGTCGCGGCTAAACGTCACGCCAGATCCTTGTCCTCAAACAGGATTAAGCCGATCAGCAATACAATGAGCGAGTATAGCACTCCGTAGAACAACACGGAGAGGATATACGTCGTCGGCAGGGCCGCGTCCGTGACCAGGGCGGGGCCGATGCGGAACGTATCCAGGTCCGGCAGCAGCATGTCGAAAAGGCCGGCCGTGAACGATAGCAATTCCGACACCGGGCCGGGCGTTCTCACCTTGGCGTCATGGCCGATAGTTACCAACACCGGCGTCACATTGGCGAGAAAATAGATCGCCAATACCGTACTCAGGTTGACGACCATCGTCGTCCGCGTGGCCAGGGCGACGGCCACGGCGATCAGCACCATCACTTCCGAGAAGGTCATTACCAGGCCCGGCAGCACGCTCATCGTGTGGTCCGTCCAGAGGCCGATGCCGCGCACCAAGGCGGTCGGTTTTTCCGCGAGATTTAGGCTGGAAAGGTACGAAGTGAGCCATGCGGGCACAGGCGTCGCATCGAGTCGGTCGAGCCAGGACTTGCCGAGCAGTACGCCCTCAAAAAGCCAGCTAAGCAGGGCGAACAAGAGCAACGACGCCAAGAGGATGCCGAGGAACTTGCCGAGCAAAAACTGCCGCCGCGACACCGGCTTGCTCATCAGGGTGACGGCGGTACGGCCCTCGATCTCCTCGCTGATGGACTGGCTGGCGGCGAGCGTACCGAAGAGGGCGGCGACCAGCATCATCGTGTCAAAGCCGAGGTCTTTCACCATGACGAGGTCTTCGCCGAAAGTGAAGTACGGCACGATGGGCGATACGATTAAGGCCAAGAGGCCAAAAGCGAACAGCACCCAGAACAATGGTTGACGTACGCCCTCTCTAAAGGCGGCGTAAGCCACCGCGCCGCCCTTGGGCCAGATCAGCATCAACAGCGGAAAGCCCACGATGAAGAAATCGACGATCAGCTGAAGTTGGAGTGTCGCCCCATAGACCATACCAATGGTCTCAATCGTGGCGGGGTCGCCCGAATTGAGGAAGTAAGCTACCGCTAAGGGGCCGATCACCAACAGGCCGATCACAAAAAGGAGCAAACCGGAAGCGCGCCGGTCGAACGGGTTGCGAAGCGCCAGCCGGGCCTGAGCCGCGAGTTTCCCGCTATCGTCGAAGCCGAGCAGCACCCACGGCACGGCGGCGGCCGCGTAGACTACCACCAGTACGAAAGCGACGAGCAGCGTTGGATAAGAGAAAGCCATGTGTTCCCTAGCGAACGTGGAAGCCCGTTTGTCCCGTCGTCGGCGATTCTTGCACCGTCGTCCGGGCGATATTGCCGACCATGCGCTCGGCCACGGCGGCGAGGAAGCCGTCCACCTGATCCGCGGCGCCCTCGGCGACAAGCTCCACATCGCCCGTCGTCAGATTGCGGACGTGGCCGGCGATCGGGTATCCCGCCGCCAGTTCGATGGCGGTGAAGCGGAAGCCCACGCCCTGAACGCGGCCTTCGTAGAGGACGCGCTTACAAACCTTAGTCGGCATGACAGCCCCTGGCCGGCCGATGTCAGTGTTACGCTACGCCCCGGCGGAAGGTTCGTCCCGGTAGTTCGGCGGCTCGCCCCAGCGCAGCTTGTCGCGGAGGACTTGGTAGTAATTGCGGCCGGCCACCTTCACCAGACCGAAGCTCACCGGCGCCCGTCGGATGGTGATCGTATGCTCAACGGTAACGGGCACATGTTCCTGGCCGTCGATGACCAGAAAGGCGCCGGACGCGCGGCGGACGGCTATGGTGTACACCTTGTCGGCGGAATCGACCACTGGACGATTGGTCAGAGTGTGCGGACAAATAGGCGTTATGACAAAGGCGGACAAATCCTGTCCGAGAATGGGGCCGCCGGCGGACAGGCTGTGGGCGGTCGAGCCGATGGGCGTGGAGACGATGAGGCCGTCGCCGCTGTAACGCGAGGCGGGTTCGCCGTCCACGATCAATTCCAATTCGATCATGTGGAACGACGGGGCGGTCTGCACGGCGATCTCATTGAGGCCGAGAAAGGTACGGCGTTCGCCCGGCGATTCGACGACGCACTCGAACATGAGGTGCCGGGTGACGCGGTACTCGCCGCGAGCAACGCACGGGAAGCAATCGCGCAGCTCGACGGGGCTGAGATCGGCGAGAAAGCCGAGCTTGCCTAGGTTGACGCCGAGTACGGGCGTCTGGTGATAGCCCATCTGACGGGCGGCGCGCAGGATGGCGCCGTCGCCGCCGAGGACGAGCGTAAGGTCGGCGGACAGGACGGAGAGGTCGGCTTGTTGATGCAAGTCGCAGAGGACGATGTCGCAGTATTCGCGCAGGAACGGCCCTAGCCGTTCGGCCTCTTCGGGGACTCCGGGACGGCTGGCGTTGCCGAGAATGAAGATGCGCATGGGTGACTAGCCCCGGAGGGGGCGGCGGTCAATAGTCAGGGTGAAACCCCTAGAGGCCTTGACCGTGCCATAACAGGGTTTACTGAGATCGGCCGATCTCCGGCGCCGATAAACCACGGCAAATCTTCCGCGCTAAACCGTCCGAGATTTCCGTGTGCCGCGGAACCGCCTCCATTTGGCCGGTTCGCGGATTAGTCCAGAGCGAATGCCCGCGGCCCTCGCGCTTCAGGATACAACCATGCCGGCGAAGATGTTTCAGCAATCCGGTTCGTTTCATTCGACCATCACCGTGCCGCGGATGGCGTCCTCGGGCGCCCCGCGTAGGCCGTCCTCACGGCGGTCTTCGAGAATTAAGGCGATGGCGTCAGCCAAGCTGGCCCGGCATTCCTCAACGGTGCGACCCTGGCCGTTGGCCCCGGGGATTTCCGGGCAATAAGCGATGTACCACTCGCCGTCCGGTTCGACAATCGCGGTGAACTCGTTACGCATAAAAGCTCCACGCTAAGGCTTTCCCCGAATTATTATCATACTGTAGGACTGTCAAACTCGCCTGGAGGCAGCACCCGAACCGTAACCTCATCGCCAACCTGAATGTCGCGGACGAACCACGTCATGAGTCGGTCTTTCGCGGAATCCAAACCACCCAACCGGACAAACATATCGGGCTCGTCCAATTCTTGAGCGCAGTGCTTCAGAACTGATTTGGCATCCTTTGGAGCAGCGTTCGGATTGCACCGAACCCAGCTGAGGATCATGCTTAGGACTCCGAGCGACTCGATGCCCGCAGTGGCCTTCACCTCGCCGTTGACGAGTAACTGGAAGCGGACATTCTCACCACTGCTTGGCATGTTACCGCGCCACGGCCACCCCATTAATCGCCACCGCCGCCTCTCGTCCAAGCGCCTTTCGCACTGTCGCGCAGATTCCCGGCACGTCCAGACCCAATTCCGCCAGTAATTCCGCGCGTTCGCCGTGTTCGACGAAGCGATCCGGCAATCCGAGGCGGACGATATTCCGCGTATCAAGCCGGGCGGCGTTGGCCGCCTCCAAGAGGGCGCTGCCGAAGCCGCCTTCCAGCGTGCCCTCTTCCACCGTCACCACCAACGGCAGTTCCTCCACCGCCTTCAGAAGCGTCGTCTTGTCCAGCGGCTTGGCGAAGCGGGCGTTGATGACGCCGATGTTCAGGCCGTCTTCCCGCAACGCTTGCGCCGCCTTCACACATGCGTTAAACAGCGTCCCGAACGCCACCAGCACGCCGTCGTCGCCCCACTCGTACACCTCGGATTGGCCGAGTTCCAGCGGGGTCACGCTCCGCTCGACGCGCTCCAGGTTCGCCTTCGGATAGCGCAGCGCCGCGGGGCCGTCGTGCGTCAGCGCGAACTTGAGCATCGGCGCCACGTCGTACTCGTCGCCCGGCGCCATGACCACGAAGTTCGGGAAGAGCCGTAGATACGGCACGTCGAAGGCGCCGTGATGCGTCGGGCCGTCCGGCCCCGTCAGGCCGGCGCGGTCCAGGCAGAACGCCACCGGCAGGTTCTGCAACGCCACTTCCTGGAACAGCTGGTCGAACGAGCGTTGCAGAAACGTCGAATAGATGTCCACAATGGGCCGCATTCCCGCCTTGGCCATGCCGGCTGCGAAGGCGACGGCGTGCGATTCGCAGATGCCCACGTCGAAGAAGCGGTCGGGAAACTCCGCGCGTACCTTCTCAAGCTTGTTGCCCTGGCACATGGCCGCCGTCAGCACCGTGACGCGCTTGTCGGCCGTCATCGCCTGGTGGATGCCGTTGCTCACGGCGTCGGTGTAGCCGCGGGCGCCGCCGCGCTTCAGCGCCAGGATGGTGCGCTCCGGCCCGACCTTCTCGAACACCGGCGGCGTGTGATATGTCACCGGGTCGGCGCTGGCTTGTGCGACGCCGTGACCCTTCTGCGTCAAAACGTGCAGCAAAACAGGGCCTTTCTGCTCCTTCACGTCGCGCAGCCAGCGGCGCAGCGATGGCAGGTCGTGGCCGTCCACCGGGCCGAAGTAGCGGAAGCCCATCTCCTCGAACAACATGCCGCCCGTCAGGAACGCCTTCAACCCATCCTTGATCTGCTCCAGCGCGTGCGTGGCTACGCCGCCCAGGAGCGGCACGCGCGCCAGCAGATCGCGGACGTGGCGCTTAGAATCCTGGTAGAAATGCGTCATGCGCGCCTGGTCTAGGCAAGACGCCAGGGCGCCGACGCGCGGGCAGATTGACATCTCGTTGTCATTGAGGATGACCAATAGATCCTTGCGAAGGCCGCCGGCGTTGTTCAACGCCTCGAAGACGATGCCCGATGGCAAGGCGCCGTCGCCGATCACCGCGACGCTGCGGCGGTCGCTTTCGCCCATCAGGTCGTCGCCGGCCTTCAGGCCAAGGGCGCACGACACGCTGCATCCGGCGTGGCCGGTCATAAACAGGTCATAGTCGCTCTCGTTGGGATTCGGATAACCCATGAGTCCGCCGCGCGTGCGCAGGCCGCTGAACTCGGCATAACGGCCGGTGATGAGCTTATGCGGATATATTTGATGGCCGGTGTCCCAAATGAGACGGTCGCGGCTAAAGTCGAAAGTCAGGTGCAGCGCCAGGCACAACTCGATGACGCCGAGGTTGCTGGCGAAGTGGGCCGGGCGGATGCTGAGAACGCGCACCAGCTCGTCGCGCATTTCCACTGCCAATTCGGAAAGCTGGGCGTCCGTGAGGCCGTGGAGGTCGGCGGGCGACGCGATTTGCGATAGGAGTGCGCTCATGGGGAAGATCCACCCAGGTAAAGAGACCGGCGGGCCGAGCATCTTACTCGCCCCGTTCACCGATCACGTTCTAACACGAAGGACGCCAGGGCCAGCAATTGGCCGGCGGCCGGCCCTAGCGGGGCCAGCTGCTCGCGCGCCTCGCGGCACAGGCGTTCGGCGCGGCGGCGGCTTTCCGGAACCCCAAGCAATCCGGGGTAGGTCAACTTGCCGCGGGCGGCGTCCTTCCCCACGCGCTTGCCGGTCTGGTCGGCGGAGCCTTCCACGTCCAGCAAGTCGTCGGTGATCTGAAAGGCCAGCCCGAGTCGCCAACCGTAGCCATCGAGACGTTCCAGTGTCTCCGGCGGCGGCGATTCGGGGGCGTATGCGGCCAGGGCGCCCAGCACCAAACTAGCTCGCATCAGGGCGCCCGTCTTACGAGCGTGCAAACGTTCCAACGCTTCAAGTTTCCCATCGAGTCCGTGTGCCACGGCCGTCTCGGCCGTGTTTGGACTTTGTACCTTCCGCACGGCCGAGACGGCCGTGGCACACCAAGCCATGTCGTCCACTTGGCCGCCGATCATACCCGCTGGGCCGGCGGCGCGGGCCAAAGTCTTACAACAGGCGGCGGCCGTCGCGGGCGGATAGCCCTCGGCCAGTACCTGGAAGGCCATCGTTTGCAGGGCGTCGCCGGCGAGGATGGCCAACGCCTCGCCGAATTTCTTGTGGCACGTCGGTAGGCCGCGGCGAAGGTCGTCGTCGTCCATGGCCGGCAGGTCGTCGTGAATGAGCGAGTAGGCGTGGATCATTTCCACCGCACACGCCGCCGGCCACAGGTCGGCCCCTTCGCGGCCACACGCCTCCGCCGCCAACACGACCAAGGCCGGCCGCAGCCGTTTGCCTGGCGCTAGTAAGCTATAGAGCATCGCCTCGCGCAACGATTCCGGGAACCCATTTTCGGGCCGCAGCGCTTCACTCAACCGCTCTTCCACGCGGGAGCGAATCTCCACCAGACGCCGGCTCAGGTCGTGCAATCCGTCTCTCCACCGGCGCACCTGCGCCGTGGTCCTAATCTATGATAACGAACCGTGGCTGGGATGTTACCATTAACCGCGCATTCTGGGCAATGTCACTACGACGGGGAAAGAGACGGGCGCGTCGGCTCTTGGGGATTCTTGCGGTATCGGCTTCGTCCATCAGAGTGCGCAACCTGCTTGACGACGACGCTTGGTCGTGGGACTATCGGGACGGTGAAGCAAGTTATCACCCTCTTGAACAAAAGGCGTCGGGAGTCGATTTCATCGGGGGGATCGAAACGGGGTCGGTGAAAGCGACTCCCGACCCCTGTTTCTTTTCGGAGCAGGGTGTCATGGCAACGACCTCCGCCGCCTTTGCGACGGCCCAGATGTATCAGCAGGCGGGCGACTTCGACCGAGCGCGGGAAGGCTACGACCAGGTCCTGCAAACCGACCCGGATCAGGCAGAGGCCTGTCACGGCCTGGGCGGGATCGCCTACCAATGCGGCCAATACGACCAGGCCGTCGAGTGGCTTCGCCAGGCTGTCGCGCTGCAACCCGGGAACTCCCCCCTGCACAGCGACCTGGGCGCCGCGTACCGTGCGGCCGGCCGGCTCGCGGATGCGGAAAGCTGCTATCGCCAGGCGCTGCGGCTCCAGCCCGACCTGGCCCAGGCGTACAACAACCTGGGCAACGTCCTGAACAACCAGGGAAAGGCTGAGGAGGCGGCCGCGCGCTACTGGCTGGCGGTGCTGTCGAGTCCGACTTACGCCGAGGCTCGCCACAACCTTGGCCTGATCCTGTGGGCGCAGGGCCAGCCGGACGAGGCGCTGGACCAGTTCCGCTTCGCCACGCAAATTCGGCCGGACTTCGCCGAGGCGCACGCCAGCTGGGGTCTTCTGCTGCGCGAGCGGGGCCAGGCCGAAGAGGCGGCTTCCCGCCTGCGCGAGGCGGTGCGGCTGAGACCGGAAGAGGCGAAGAATCACTTCAACCTCGCCGCGGTCCTGCTCGAACAGGGCCGGGCGGGGGAGGCGGCGTCTCATTTCTCGGAGGCCGTCCGTCTCCGATCCGACTGGGCCGAGGCGCATCGCGCGCTGGGGGGTCGCGTTGGCGACGCTCGGCCGGCCGGGCGAGTCGGCAGCGCTGCTTGGAATGTCGCGCCGACTTCAGTCCACGGCGAGGGCCGGCGCCTTGCCGCCGGCCCCCGTCCCTGCTGTCGCGGCGCCGAGCGGCGTCCTCCGAGAGCCAGCGCCGGAATCCCACGACGCCGTGACCGGCGTCGCTTTCGAGTCGCTCCGGAAAATGAAACCGGCGGAGGCGGAGGCGCATTGTCGGGAGGCGCTGCGCCTCAAGCCGGACCTACCACGGCTGCTGGACGCCCTGGGTATGGCGTTGGTCAGGCAAGGCCGGCTGACTGAGGCGCTCACGGCGTTTCACCACGCACTTCGGGTCGAGCCGGCCCTTGCCGAAACCTACCTTCACCTCGGCGTCGCCCTGCGAGAGCAAGGCGAGTTGGGAAAGGCGGTGGGCTATTTCCGGCACGCGCTGCGGTTGCGGCCCGGCCTGGTTGAGGCGCATAACCAGCTGGGGCTGGCGTTCGTCGATCTGGGCGACCTTGAGGCGGCGGAGGCCGCCTACCGGGAAGCCCTGGGCCTCCAGCCGGAATCGGTTTCCGTGCTGGTGCACCTGGGAGCCTTGCTCGAAGAGTTAGGGGAGGGCGATAAGGGCGCTGAACTGCTGCAGCGGGCGCTCCGCCTCGGTCCGGACGAATGGCAGACGCACACCCATTACGGCGCCTCGCTGGTCAACCTGGGCCGATTCGAGGAGGCGAGGACCCACTTCCTGCGCGCCCTGGAGATTCAGCCGGGTTGCGGGCCGACCTGGTTCTTCCTCGCCCGTGACGGCGGCCGGCCGCTCAGCGACGCGGACGTCGCCTACCTTCAGGCGCTGTTGCAACGCGAGCATCTCCTGCCGCGGGACCGGGTCAACCTGCACTTCGCGCTCGGGCGCGTCCATGACCGGGTCAAAGAGTTTGACGAGGCGTTCCACCACTGCGAGCAGGGCAACGCCTGCAAGGCCCGGCTGCTGGAGCTGCGCGGGACGGCCTATCAGGAAGACGCTCACGCTCGGCTCATGGATCGGACCATCGCCGCGTTCGGCCCGGCCTATTTCGAGCGCAGCCGTTCCTTCGGCGTCCCGGCCGAAGAGCCGATTTTCATCGTCGGAATGCCGCGTTCGGGTATTTCGCTGGTGGAGCAAATCCTGGCCAGCCACCCGGCCGTGCATGGGGCGGGCGAGCTGCGCCTGCTGAAGCAGTTCACGGACAACCTGGCGTCCGAGCTGGGCGGCGCAAGTGCGTATCCCGACTGCAGGGCGGGACTGGATGCGGAAACGTCGCGCCGGCTTGGGGAAGCCTACGTCGAGAAGCTGCGCCGCCTGGGGAGAGGCAAGGCGCGGATCACGGACAAGATGCCCATGAACTTCCACCACCTGGGCGTCATCGCCACCCTGCTGCCGCGGGCGCCCATCATTCACTGCCGCCGCGACGCACGGGATGTGTGTTGGTCATGCTATTTCCAGAATTTCCGCGACATCGCCTTTGCCTGCGACCTGCGCAAGCTGGGCGCCTACTACCGGCAATACGAGCGACTCATGGCCCACTGGCGAACCGTGTTGCCCGTGCCCATGCTGGAAGTCTGCTACGAGGAGATGGTGGCCGACCCGGAGCGGGTCAGCCGGGAGATCGTCGCTTTTTGCCGGCTCCCGTGGCACGAGGGCTGTCTGGACTTTCATCAAACCCAGCGCGTGGTGCGCACCCGTCCGCCGTTACAGCCAGCTTGAGGCCGCGACGTCTGGACTTTCATCAAACCCAGCGCGTGGTGCGCACCGCCAGCAACATGCAAGTTCGCCGGCCGGTGTACCAGAGTTCGGTGGGCTACTGGCGGAACTACGAGAAGCACCTGGGGCCGTTGCTCGAAACGCTGGCCGCCAGGTGCGGTGAGTGACGACGGGCAAGGGGGTGCGGAAGCATTATCCGGGCTGGAAGCCTGTGTTGGCGCCGGACCCCACCGCCCCGGAGCCGCTCACGAAATTGGTCGCCGTGCAGTAGCAGCCGGCGATCGGCGACGTGGTCAGCGGCGGGAGGAACGGTTCGCCGAACGTGTCCACCGGATCAGGCGCGGGATGTGCAAGAAAAGTTGGTGAAAGACTTCCCTACAAACGCCGTTTACAGGCAGGAATTAGCGCGGTATCAAAACAATCTTGGCGTCCTATACAGTCAGGGCGACCGGCTCGTCCAGGCGGAGCGGAGCTATCGGCAGTCCGTACAGCAGTTGGAGGAACTGGTAAAAGCCAGTCCTGACGTGGCCGCTTACTGGCAAGACCTTATTGAATCGTATACCAACCTCATTAGTCTACTAACGGTGACAGCCGCCTCATCCGAAGAAGTCGAGAAAGACTGGCGCCGGGTGGTGGAACTGAGGGAGAAGCTGGTTGTCGTTTACCCCAACATGGCCGAACTGCAAAGCGAACTGGATCTTGCCCTAGGAGGGTTGGCAGGCCTTCGCAACGTCGCGAAAAAATCCGAGGCTCGCCAACTCCTGGAAGAGGCCGTGCGGCGGCAGCGGTTTGCGGTTGAACTGTCCGAGAAGGACGAGAAACTCCCAGCGGCGGAGCGCGAGAAATTGGTTAACGGCTACGCCGACCGGGCAATCGCGCTGATTCGGCAAGTGGTAGCGCAGGGTTTAATGGATGCTGACGGCTTACAAAAGGCGGCGGATTTCGAGCCGCTGCGCTCGCGCGATGACTTCAAGAAGATCATGTTGGAGCTGCAAAAGAAGTAAGAATCGGTTCCGGAAGGAGCCTACCAACGAGCCGCGACCGTGAGGGAGCGGTTTTTGGGCCGTCTCGGGATGTCCGCTCCCTGACGGTCGCGGCTCGTAACACCCTATTCTTATTTCTTCCTCAGCCAGCCGTTATTCCTTTCCGTTGCCGACGTCCATCACTTCGACCCAACCCCATTCACCCTCTCCCCGCTTCGCAAAGCCAATGCCGACCCTTTTGAGCTTCGGGTCCAAGAGCGGTATGCGATGATACAGGGTCGCCATCCATCCTTCCGCGCAATATCCGGGGTTGTCACGGATGGCGATGACGGCATTTAGGCCCGCCTTCCGGCCCTCTTTGGTGGCATTAGATAGTTTGTCGTCCTCCTCATGCGCTTTGAGACCCTCAACCTCGGGCCGGCCGATGTTTGTGGCGAGGTAACGGGCGTGTTTGAAACACCCCCGCGATAAGGCGTCTAGAACGACTTTGTTTAAGCCCGCCACGACCCTCTCCCTGTTCACCGCTGCCAATATCCACTCCGCAAAATGCGCCTGATCGGCCGCTTCATAGAGAGAAGGAGACCGATCTCGCACTGTGGTAAAGCTCCATTCACGGCTCCACGGTTTGCCATTGACCCTTGCCGTGACCAACACGGTGTATTTGGTCGCGGGGCACAAAGGCGCCTTGGCGATGAGGCAGACCGTATTGTGCTGGCGTTCGGCGTACTCCTCGTTGGCCGGCTGTTGCGGGGAGGAAACCCAGCACTCGACCTCTTGGCCAGCGGCGTCCGTCAACTTCGTCTGGACATCCTCAATGAAGTTATAGCGGCCGAAGGTTACCGTTATGGGATAGCCGGCCGGTTTCCTATTTGCGTACGGGATCGGATCGGGTATCTCATGCGGTACTAAGTGAGTGAGGACTTCCCCTTGCTTGTCGGCCGGGAAAATAGCGGTGGGACGAGGGGACGTGTCCGATTTGACCGGGCCGGAGGCCAAATAACCGGCCGCGCTGAGGCGCACAAGCAACTCGGTTAACAGGTAAGCTGCGGCGTCATCGCCGCCTCGCTTACATGCCTGCTCATAGTCCGCCCGCGCTTCCGCATATTGGCGCCGGGCGAGATAAGCGTAGCCGCGATAGCGGTAACAATCCGGCTGATTGGGATCGAGCCGGATGGCCTCAGTGTAATCGGAAATCGCCAGAGCCCAGACTCGGCGCGTGGCATAGATAAAGCCGCGGTTAATTACCGCCGACGGGCGGTTGTCCCCGTTCTGGATTGCCTTGGTATAGTACCCCAGGGCTTTATCGTCGTCTCCGAGATGATAGTAGGCGTAGCCGAGAGCCTCTTGCAGGTCAGGCCCGTCGGGACATGCTCGCACGGCGATATCCAAGTCCTTTCGAGCGCTGCCCATGTCGCCGCCGCCTTGGTGAGCCAAGGCTCGCTGGACGTAAGGGAGAAGATTAGTCGGGTCGATTGCGATAGCCTCCGTAAAGTCGGCAGTCGCTCGCGTCCATTCCTGCTTGGCGGTGTAGACGATGCCTCGCCTGCAATAGACCCAACCTTTAGATCGCTCGCCGTGAGCAATAGTTTGGGTGTAATGTTGAATAGCGCCGTCAAGATTCCCCAAGCTTTCCAATGCGCCGCCAAGCATCGCATAGCAGGCTCCGCTGTCCGGGTTCTCGCGCAGAGCTTCCTCGGCGAGGGCCTTGGCTTTCTCATAGTGCTTCCGCGTTATGAGATTGTTCCACTGTTCCAGTATATTTTCTTGTCGTTCCTGAAGAAGTTTCTCGTGTCCTTTCTGAGGTAAAAGGATAATGCACTGCCCATCGAGTGCTCCTGAGATCACTGGCGTGGGAACATCGGGCTTTTGGGCCGGGGCAAGAGGAGTGGCGAGTGCGGTGGCAAGCGCGAGTGCCAACGTGATTAGAAAGTGCCGCATATTCCCTCCATGAGAGGTCCAATTCGCCGACCGCCACTTAGGAAGTGGTATCTTTATCCCAACGAAACGCTTCAGTTTTTACGATCTGATGAGAGTTGTCTTTTCGTCTTTGTAAATTGTCAGGCCAGTGGACCCCGGCGCTTTCCGGAAGGAAAGGCCGGGGTCGTCGATTACCGCCCGTCTGCAGAACGCATTGGCTAAGGCCTAGGCGTAATTTGTGGACCACCAGGGCCGTCTGCCCTTGGCATGCTCGGGGGCAGTCCCAGTCTATCCCGTGGATCAGGGGGGTCCACATAGATATTATCACCGTACCCGCCAGGAGGGTGCGCAGGCCGAGACGGCGGCGGCGGTGGCATTCTGATCGGCGGCCCTACCTTGACGATTGGGGCAGCCGGGAGGGGATGCACCAGCCCTTTCGCGTCAACCCAATACCAGCTACCGTTCAGATCCCGCCAATAGCTACTGGGTATGTTTAATATCCCGTTCCCATTGCCAATGTAAGGATTACCCGCCGTACCCTGACCGGGTACCGCATTTATCGTTCCGCCCGGACCAGCCACAAACGGCCCCAGGCCATCGATCGTGAAGTAGGTACCAGCCGGCGGCGTAGCATCTCCCAATTTAATCGGCTTGGGATTGGTTATGCTGCCAACCGGGCCAGTTCCGGCGGGTGGCGGCGTCCCCAGCGTTCCCGCCGCGACAGGTGCGCCCCACGTTCCGTCGCTGTTGAGGGTGGATGTGGCGCCGAACGTCAAATTCGTGTTGGCGACGAGGCCGTTGCCGGAGTCCGAATATTGGCCGATCACAGTGAGACTGGAGGAGAGGCTGCCGCTGACGGCCTGCCACGTGCCATCGCTGTTCAGCGTGAAGTGCCTCCCAAAATTGTAACTGCTGTTGGCCGTCGCCGACGCGGTGAGCGTCCCGCTGACCGTGTTGACGCCGCCCGAGTCGCCGCTGGAGCCGCTGAGGTCGCCGCCAGTGACGTAGGCGCCGGAGCCGGCGTCAGAAGAGATTGAGGTTCCTCCGCCGCCGTCGTCCGCCGTTCCAGTGGTCGCCCAGGTGCCGTCGGCGTTGAGGGTGGAAACCGTTTGCACCGTGTAGTTCGTGTTGCCGGTGCCGCCGAGAGTCATGGACCCTTGAAACGTGCCGCCAGGGAGAGGATCGCTGTACCCGCCGGTGGCGGAAGTCGTCGAGAGGGTGGAACCGGTGTCGTTAGACGATCCGCTGCCGCTGACGGCCTGCCAGGAGCCGTCGTTGCCCAACGTGAAGTTGTCGCTGTAGAGGTAGCCCGAAGTGTCCGTCGCCGACTGCGTGGACGTGCCGCTGCCGATGTAGGTCGAGCCGTCGCTGCCGGTGGTGGTGACATCGGTGTAAGAGCCAGACCCAGCGTTAGACGAGGTTTGCCCACCGTCGCCGCCGCCGCCATAAGTGCCGGTGGTCGCCCAGCTGCCGTCGCCGTTGAGAGTCGAGGTCGTCTGTTCAGCGTAATTCGTGTTGTCGTGGCTGCTGTCATTCCAGCTTCCACTCGCCGAGCCGCCGACCGCGGTACTGGCGCTGCCGTTGCTGACATTGGTTGAGTGGGTAGACCCGCTGGCGCTGGACGTGCCGTTGCCGCCTGCTCCCTGCCACGATCCGTTGTTCCCCCAGCGTGAAGTTGCTGGTGTAGCTGTCCGTTGAAGTGTCCGACCCTGACGCCGTGACGGTCCCGCCGCCCGTGGAAGTCGAGCCGTCGCTGCTCGTGCTGGCGCCGATGGTGTAAGAACCGGACCCAGAGTAGCTGTCGTCCGCGGAACTGTTACCACTCCCGCCTGAAGTTCCGCTGAACGTTGACACTCCGTTGCCATCAAAGCTCTGACTTGTCGAGAATTGGTAAGACGACGAATCGGATGCGTCCCCCGAATCCGTGCCGTTGACCGTCCCGCCGTCGATCAGTTGGACGTAGCTTCCCGTATAGTTCGAGCCGTCGTTGGCCGTGCCGCTGCCGGTATCAGTACCCGTCGTCGCCAAAGTCGTCGCGTTCGACGTGCCGGTAACGGTTTCATCGTCGTGCTGATGCGCGTGCCACGTCCAGGCCGTTGTGTCGGTCTCAATCCCGGCCGACACGGTTGGCGTCTGCGATCCCGTTTCGTCGGCCGTGTCGTTGGAAACGGTGGTGTAGGAGGATCCGCTGTTGTCGCCGTTGGCGTTGGTGGTGTAGCCCGACGTGCCCCAATCGTGCTGCGTCAAGCCGCTCGCGTCCGTTGACGTCGTCGATACATCCCAGGTATCGCTGTAGACCGCTTGCTGGACCAGCTGCCGTCATACGCCATGCTGCCGGTCATCGTCAGCGTCCAGGAGTCGGTCGAAATGGTCGTGGCGCCGTTGCCGTTGGCGTCCACGTAGGACGTGGTCGTCGTGCCGCCGCCCGTCTCGGTGTTGGAGTAGTTCGAGCCGGGGTCGGTCGGGGGAGCGTCCGGCGCGGTAGTGGGCGGAGGGGGATTGGCGGCTAGTGCGGCCGCCACGGCCGCGAGAGGATCAACGGGCGGCGCCGTGAAGGCGGGACCAGTGATTACGGACGATTGAGACGGCGCAGACATCGACGGCCGGCCGGCGTAAGGATTGATCAGCAGGGGCGACGCATTGAGCATGTCCCTTTCCTCAAGCCTTTCGAGACGGAGGGCATTTTGAGACATTTGCCCCCCCCATGTCCACTATTCTCTTTCCGCGTTTCAACCATGCGAACGGTTTCCAGACCATCGTTGTCTCCTGTTGTGAATCGGTCGTTGGTTCGGACGTTCTCCAATCGGGTCGCCGCGCGGCGTCCCGGTTAAAGCCGGCTTTCAAGATACATACGGTCGCTAATATCCTTGAGATGAGAAACTGGACGTAGTGTAATGCGGACGTGCGAAAGAGTCAATGGGTTCGACGCGGTTTCTTTAGCGGCACTAGCAAAAGGCGAGCGGCGGGGTTTATCTCCGCCGGGTTTGTCCCCGCGGGGATAAACCCCGCCGCTCGCCTTTTGCTAGTGCCGCCGTGCTGGCTATCACCCATTTTGCTTGGCGAAATCTCCCATAAACGACGCCAGCGCCTGGCACATTTCAGGGCCGACGGCGTTGTAGAGCGACGCGCGGACGCCGCCGACCGAGCGGTGACCAGCCAGGCCGACCATGCCCGCCGCCTGCGACTCGGTAACGAACTGTTTCTCCTGCGCCTCGCTCGGCAGCCGGAATGTGACGTTCATCTGCGAACGCGATTGCGGTTCGGCGTGGCCGCGATAGAAGCCGCCGCTATGGTCGATGGCGTCGTATACGGTCTTCGCCTTGCTCGAATTCCGCTCTCCCATCGCCTTTAGTCCGCCGGCCTTCTGGATCCATTGCAGCACTAAACCAAGCACATACACGCCGAAACTTGGCGGCGTGTTGTAGAGCGAATTGTTCTTGACGTGCGTTACGTAGCGCAACATCGTCGGCACGTTCTTATTCGCTTTCGCCAGCCACGACTCGCGGATCAGCACGGCCGTCACGCCGGACGGCCCAAGGTTTTTCTGCGCTCCGGCGTAGATAAGGGCGAACTTACCGGCGTCGAACGGCCGCGACAGGATGTCGCTGCTCATGTCGGCGACCAATGGCCGCTCACCCACATCGGGAAAAGCACGCCACTGAATTCCCTGGATCGTCTCGTTCGACGTGACGTGGACATAGGCCGAATCGGGGCTGAGGCGGATTTCATCAGAACGCGGCACGCGCCGGTAGCCGTTAGCCTTGGACGACGCAGCTATGTTCGCCTTACCAAGCGCGGCGGCCTCCTCATAGGCTTTGTCAGCCCACGCCCCGGTCATCAGGTAATCGGCGGTCGCGCCGGGCGCGAGGAAATTCATCGGGATCATGGCGAACTGCGTCGAAGCGCCGCCCTGGATAAATATCACGCGGTAGCCGTCGCCGACGCCGAGTAGCCGCTTGAACGTCGCCTCGGCTTGGGCGTTGATCGCTTCATATTCCTTGGAACGGTGGCTCATTTCCATGATGGACATGCCGCGGCCCTGGTAGTCGCGCAGCTCGGATTGGACCTGTTCCAGGACCGGCGGCGGCAGCATGGCCGGCCCAGCGTTGAAATTGTAGACGGTACGCATAGCTTTTCTCCTCGGGGCCACTCGGCGTCATCGTTCGCAGAGATTAATGTACAAAACGCGGCAAGCCATGACGTGAGGTATTGAGATTATGGGGATCGCACATATCACTTTAGCCGTGCGCGACGTGCGGCGAACCAGCCAGTTCTTCGCGGCCACGCTCGGCTGGCGCCCCCTGGACCGTCCTAACAACATCGCCGTTCCCGCCGCCTGGCTGGAAATCGCGCCGGGACAAGAGTTGCATCTGGTGCAAGTCGCGGACTTCGAGCCGTCGCCGTTCGAGCGCGAATACGGCCGACATATCGCCATATCCTATCCGTGCGAGGGCTTCGCCGGCTTGAGAGCTTGCCTGCGTGAGGAGGGCGCCGAGGTCATCGCGCCATTGCGCGAGACGCCGTTCGAGCGGTTCTTCTTTCGGAGTCCGGACGGCTACGTTTTCGAGGTGATCGCTGAAGGGGCCGGACGAGAAATGCCGTAGGGGGGACTTATGGAACAGACTCTCCTTCCAAGGCGCTCAGATGCCGCACCGTTTCCGGCGCCAGCATGAGGGCCGTCGTCCCCGGTCGTTCCAGTTCGATCCCGTCGAAGCCAAGTTCCAGGAGGCGGCCACGGTGGACAGGGCCGTCGTAGCGTTCGATGAGGACTTCGCGGCCGACAAGGCCGACGTGCCTTTTCCAAGACGCTTCCAGCGTCGTTAGATCGCCTTCCAGCAATCGCGCATATTCCTCATCCATATAGCGGAGAAGCATCTCGGCCGAGGAGCGGGCGTCGAGTTCGGCGTCGGTAAACTGGGACAGCGAAGCGGCGCCGGGCAGACCGGCCGCGGCGAAATGCGCGGCCGTTTGACGGACGTTGAGTCCGATGCCAACGACGGCGCCGCGGCCCTGTTCGATGAGGATGCCGCACACCTTGCGGCCGCGCAGCAATACATCGTTGGGCCATTTAATGCGCGGCGGCAGTCCGGTCAGCTGCCGCACCGTCTCGCACACGGCCACGGCGGCCCAGGCGGTCAGTACGGCCGGCCGGCGCAAGGCGGGCGGCGGAAAGACCAGCACCGACAACAATACGCCGTCGCCGGGGCGGCATTGCCAATGGCGGCCGTGTTGTCCGCGACCGGCCGTCTGTTCCGCCGCCAATACGGCCACGCCGTCATTGGCCGGGTCGTCGGCCAGCCGCGCGGCCACGGTATTCGTGCTGTCCACGCAGTCGAAGACGAGGACGCGATGACCGATCACCATTCACCATCCAACTTGTAATCGAGGCCGATGTCGAGGGCGGGGGCCGAGTGCGTCAGGGCGCCGACGCTCACACGGTCCACGCCCGTTTCGGCGATGCTATGTATCGTGATCAACGTCACGCCGCCGGACGCCTCCAACTGGACGCCGGGCGCCGTCGCGTTCCGCCGGCGCACCGCCTCGCGCAACTGGTCCGGGTTCATGTTGTCCAGAAGTACGATGTCAGGCCGGGCCGCTAGCGCGGCGTCGAACTGGATAAGATCGTCCACCTCGATTTCCAGAGGGAAGGCGGCGCCATACTTCTGGCGGGCTAACCGCACCGCTTCGGCCACAGCATTCGTCCCGCCGCCTAGCGCGGCCAAATGGTTGTCCTTGATGAGAATGCCGTCACCGAGGCCCATACGGTGATTGTGACCGCCGCCGCAGCGCACCGCATATTTCTCCAGCACGCGCCAACCCGGCGTCGTCTTCCGCGTGTCCAGTACCTTGCATCGCGGATTTGCCGCCGCCTTGACGTAGAGGGCCGTCGCCGTCGCCACGCCGCTCAGGCGCTGGAGAAAGTTCAACGCCGTCCGCTCGCCGGCCAAGATCGAGCGCATCGAACCGCTCACCACGGCCAATACGGCGCCGGCCGAAACGGCCGAGCCATCAGGAAGCATTATCTGAAACGACAATTGCGGATCAATAATAGAGAAGGTCTGTTGCGCGGCCGGCAAGCCGGCGACGACGCCGGCCGAACGCACAACCAAAGCAGCGCGACCGGGCAAGTTCGGCGGGATGACGGCCAGGCTCGTGAGGTCGCCATTGGCGCCGAGGTCCTCTTGCAAGGCCAGTTCAAGTAGTCGGCGGCAGGCGTCGGCTTCGGCGGTGGTGAACATCGGTTTGGGTCTCCCTATCGATATTGTACAAACCGTCACGACGAGCCGATTTGACATCCGCCTCAGAGCGACGTAGGAAATAGTAGTCGCGGTTCTTCCCGTCTCCGCGTCGATCCCCCCTAACTTGTTAAGGCGACGTCGCCTCTTGGGTTTTTCCCAGTGGCTCCGGCTGTACGCTGTCCCGCGCAAACGCTCTCCGATTGCCGCGCGAACGCAGCCTATTTCGACAAGGATGTTTTCGGTGAATCCCATGATCGCAACCTTACCGACCTTGGCGGTGACGGCCATCTACTACTGTTGGCACGTCTTGTACCTCGAAAACCGGCGCCGCGACCGCGTACTCCGCGAGCGCGTGGCCTACATGCTCTGGACTATGGCACTAGACGATAGGGCGGCGTGACCGGCGCGCTTGTCTTCAATTCACTATTAGTGTCCCATAAGTCCTATAAGTCCTATAAGTCCCATAAGTCCTATAGGACTTATGGGACTTATAGGACTTATGGGACATTACCAATTCTCCTTGTCTCCATCCACTTCCCCCGTTACCTTGGGATCGTCGGTTCACCGGACGCGGCGCCTCGGCCGCATCTCTTGCCGATTTTTTCACGCGGCGGCAATCCGGCGCTCCGATTCTCTCGTCTGATAGGGTGACGGTATGACAAGACCAGCCACGAGTGTGTGTCCCCGCGAGACAGCGGCGGTCGCTTCGGACGGTTCGTCCGGCGACCTCTTGCTGCGCACCTTCACGGCCATGCGCGACGAGCTGGTCAGCACGCTTTGCTTCGTCCTCGGCAACGCCGACGACGCGCAAGACATCACCCAGGAAGTCTTCCTGCGCTGTTGGCGCACCAAGGAAGGCATCCCGAACGTGCAGAATTTGCGGGCGTGGATTTTTCGAGTGGGACTGAACGCCGCCAAGGATCTGCAACGCAGCGCCTGGCGGCGAAAGGTCAAACCCCTATTAGGGGCCGACGCCATGCCGATGTCAGAGACTGTACCGCCGACGCGCGGCCTGGAAGAACAAGAGTCGATGCAACAGCTCCGCCAGGCGCTGATGCAGTTGCGGCCCGAGGAGAAAGAAGTCTTTCTCCTACGCCAAAACGGTGAAATGACCTACGAGCAGATCGCCGAGATACATGACCGGCCGGTAGGCACGGTTAAGACCCAGATGCGCAGCGCCTTGCAGAAACTCCGTAAGGTTCTGACTTGATTTTTGAACATCTGTTCCAAACGCCGTTTAGCCGCGACCCGAAGGGGGAGCGCGGGGCTAACGCGCTCCCCTTCGGGTCGCGGCTAAACGAATGCTCTCTCGCTAGTGGAGAATGCCATGCACAGTTGCCCTGAGTGCCAAGCTCAGATGCTCGAATACTTGTACGACCTGCTTGACGAACCTGAACGGCAGGCGATGCAAGCGCATCTGGCCGGCTGCGCCCTTTGCCGGGCGGAATTGGCCAAGGCCACGGGCCAGCAGAAATTGCTGGCGGCCGCGGCGCGCATGGAGTTTCCAGGTGTGCGTTTCACCGCGCCGACGGAGCAAGTCCAAGCCGCGGCGCCTTCCGTCGTGCCGATGGTACGGCCGGCCAAGAAGGCGCGCCCCTGGCGCCGCTGGGCGGTCGCCGCCGCCATCTTGCTGGCGCTCGCGGGCTTGTCCGCGCCCGGCTATTGGATGGAGCGCGACTATTCCCAGGCCAGCCAGACCATCAAAGAGAAGAAAGCGGCAGCCTCGACCTCGACTCGGCGCAGGTCCGACGCCCTGACCCAATTAGCAGAATTACCGCGTTTAGAGACAGAAAAAATCGAGGAAGTTCGCAAGACGCAGCGAGAGGCGCAGCTCCAGCTGTCCGTCCGCGGCCCGGCCGCCGCCACGGCCGGCGCGCCCACTACCTACGAGGTGTATGCGGCCAACCTGAACGGCCAACCTGTCGCCGCTAACATCACGGTCAATCTGGTATACGGCGAGACCAAGCAGGCCGTCGGCGGTCCCATTCCGGTCGTCCGCGCCAGGGACGGCAGTTATAAGATCACGCTGCCAGCCGACCTGCCGCTCAAGCCGCAAGTGCCGCTCACGCTTGTCGTTTCCGCGAATCGTTTGGACGGCGTACAAGCGCAGGTCAGCGAAAAGCTGAACCTGGCCGCTCCGGTCTACGTCACGCATCTCGACACCGATAAACCGATGTATCTGCCTGGGGAAGTGGTTCATTATCGTTCGCTGACGTTGGACCGCTTCAGCATGAAGCCGGCCGAGGAAGCCCTACGCCTGAGTTACGAGTTGGTCACGCCAACGGGCGGCAAGCAGACGCTGATTCAGGGGGCGAACAGTCTAAGCGACAACGCCGGCGGCGAGGTGCGCGGGCCGGACGGCAAGCCGATTCGCGGCGTCGGAGTCGGCGAGTTGTTGCTTGAGCCGAACCTGGAAGGCGGCGAATATACGTTGGTCTGCAGCGAAGACACGAATCGGTTTCCCGCCCAGCGTCGCAAGTTTCTGGTTAATAACTTTCCGAAACCGCAGCTGAACAAAAAGCTCGACTTCAACCAGTCCACTTACGGCCCCGGCGATGAAGTGTCCGCGCGCTGCTCCGCGTTTCGCGCCAACGGCGACCCTGTGCGCAATCAGCCGGTCGAGGCGACGGTGCTTATTGACAACCAAAAGTACGGCGCCGACGGCAAGGCGGCGCAGCAACCCCTGCACTTTCAGACGGACGCTTACGGGACGGTGGTAGTCCACTTTAAGCTGCCGGCGGCGATGGAGCGCGGCCAGGCGTCGTTGGGCGTGACGTTCCTCGGCAATCCCGTCGAGACGATTGCCCGGCCGTTGCCGATCGTGTTGAAGAAGCTGAACGTCGAGTTTTACCCGGAGGGTGGCGACCTGGCGGCCGATCTGTCCAACCGCGTCTATTTCCAGGTGCGCACAACCCTAGGCAAGCCGGCCGACCTTACGGGCCGGTTGTTTGAGGACGGCAATGCGTTGCCAGTCGCGGTTCAGACGCTGCACGACGATAAGGAACCGGGCGTCAACCAGGGTGAGGGCCGTTTCGAGTTCACGCCGAAATCCGGCAAGAAATATGAGCTACAAATCGACTCGCCGATAGGCATTACCGGCCGCGTGGCGCTGCCGGACGTGAAGGAAGACCGCGTGACGCTAAGCGTGCCGGACGGCGTGGCCGCGGCCGGGCAGCCGATCAAGGCCGTCGTCCATAGCAAAAAGCCGCGCGATCTGCTGGTGGGTCTGTACTGTCGCGGCCGCCTACTGCACTCGGTTCAGCTCAAAAAAGGCGAAACCGAAGCGGTGCTAAGTCCGACGGACGGCGCCGGCGGCGTTTGTCGCGTGACGGTGTTTGAGGAAGTGCCGGCCAACGGCGACCGCCGCGAGCTGAAGCCGGTGGCCGAACGGCTCGTCTACCGCCAGCCGGCCGAACGGCTTACGGTGAACCTGCGGCCTAATCTTTCGTCCTACGTCCCCGACCAGAAGGTGCAGCTTGGCGTCGAGGCGCTCAATGAAAAGGGCGAGCCGGCCCCCGCCGTGGTGATGCTGGCCGTGGTGGACAAGAGTGTGCTGACGTTGGCCGACGAGAAGACGTATCGGTCGATGCCGACGCAATTCCTGTTGACGAGTGAAGTGCGCAAGGCGGAAGACCTTGAATACGCCGACTTCCTGCTGGGACCGCAAGCAAAGGCAATGGAGGCGCTGGACCTGTTATTGGGTGTACAAGGCTGGCGGCGTTTCGCGGAGCAAGACCCGGCCAAGTTCCTTGAGAAGAACATTATCGACAAAGAAGAGGCGCAAAGCCTGCTGGTAATGAGCGGCCAATCGACGCCGCGCCAGACCGACGGGGCCGAAGAAGAGATTAAGAATATCCAGAAAGGCGCGGAAGCGCAGTTTGCTCAACTGCATGAGCAGGCGAGCAAGGCGCAGACTGAGGCAGCGGCCGCACAGAGCGACCCCGGTTATGCGAGCGCCGTTGCCAAGACAGACTCCTACAAGCTTCTGGGCGAACAGGTGCTCGTGATCGGAACGCCACTGGTCGGAGCCGCGTTGCTAGCGATGTCGTTGATTTTCTTGATTATGGGTCTGGTGCGCGGCATGAAGCGCGCGGCCCCCTGGTATGTGGCGGCTCTTGCTAGCGTGGCGTTGCTGATCGGAGCCGCGCTGTTTTATCGGACGAGCGAGTTGAAGCCGACGGAAATGGATGCAACCAGTCAAATGTTTCAACTGCATGAACCGGCTCCCACAACCGCTCCGCAGGCAAAGGAAGAACTATGGAAGGACGCGGAGCGCGCCGCGGCCCTAGACGATAACCTGGACGCGATGAAGAACGAAAAGTTTTTGGAGGACGCGGAGGCTCGCGGGGATCTAAAAAAGGCTCTGGACGGAACTCCTCCACCGCCGAACGCTCCGGCCGCAATGCCTCCCGTCATGGCGAGGTTTGCAAATCCGGCTACCGTGTTGGCTGCCGGCGGCGCTAAGCCTGGCGCGGATAAATTCGGCGTCGCCAATGCTCCTCTGGGCGGTTTTGGGATGAAGGCCGGCCCACAGGCCAATCTCGGCAACCTCCGCGGCAAAGAGCAAGCTCTGGCCAAAGACCTCGCTAAGAAACAGGATGGTTTCGAGGAAGCGGCCCAAGACGCCCTGCGGGAACGCAAAGGAATAGATGGGAAGAGGGAAGCTCTAGCCGAGGGAATCGACCGCCGTCAACTTGTTGAACAGGCCAAAGGTGGCGCGCGAGCCGAGCGAGATGAGGCCCAGAACGTCCTGAAGCGACTTCAAGAGCAGCGTCAACAAGGCGCTCTTCGCCTTGCCGACGGCTTCTTCGCCGCCAGGGCGTTGACCGTGAAAATGGTGGTGCGCGAGTACGCCCACGAGCATATGGCGAGCGCCACCCCCGAGGTGCGCACCGACTTCGCCCAGACGCTTTGCTGGCGGCCGGTGCTGGTGCTGCCCAACGGTCACGCGGACGTTACCTTCGACCTATGCGACTCAGCCACCACGTTTCAAGCGACGGCGTTCGCCCACACGCTCGACGGCCGACTCGGCGCCGGCGTCAAAGTGATCGAATCGCGGCTGCTATTTGCCCTTCAGCCGGCGACGCCCATTGAAGTAACCTCGTCCGACAAGATCGACGTGCCGCTCAGCGTCGCCAACTACACGGCAGAGCGGCGCGACGTGCAGGTCGCGCTCAAGACGCACGAAAACCTCAAGCTGCTTGACGGCAAGGAGAGCGCCCAGTTCGCCGTGGACGGCGGCAAGACGGCCCGGCCGTTCTACCGCTTCCAGCCGACGATCAAGGAGGGCGAAGCCGTCCTGGTGTTCACGGGTAAGACCGAGCCGTTCGCCTACGACGGCGTCAAAGCCACGTTCCGCGTGGCGCCCGAAGGCTTCCCCGTCGCCGAGTCTCATAGCGACGTGCTGGAAGGCTCGGCGTCGCAAACGGTGACGCTGCCCGAAACATGGGTGAAAGGCACTCTGAAATGTCAGGTACAGGTTTACCCGTCCACGTTGGCCGACTTGCAAAAGGGACTCGATTCGCTATTACGCGAACCGAACGGCTGTTTCGAGCAGACTTCGACGAGCAATTATCCCAATTTGCTCATTCTCGACTACTTAAAGGAGAGTAATCAGACGAAGCCGGAAGTGGAGAGCCGCGCCCGCGAACTGCTCGGCCGCGGCTACACGAAGCTGACTTCGTTTGAATGCACGAACACCGCGAAGAACGACAAGGAAGGCTACGAATGGTTCGGCGGCACGGCCCCCGCGCACGAGGCGCTGACGGCATACGGCTTGCTGCAATTCCGCGACATGGCCCGCGTGCGCGACGTGGACCCGGCCATGCTCAAGCGGACGCAGGATTACCTGATGTCGCGCCGCGACGGCAAGGGCGGCTTCCAACGCAATCCGCTCGCCCTCGACTCATTTGGCCGCGCCCCCGACGACGTGACCAACGCCTACATCGTCTGGGCCTTGACCGAGAGCGGTAAGGACGACGATTTGACGAAGGAGCTAAACGCCCTGAGTGAACAGGGCAAGACCTCGAAAGACCCCTATTTCCTATCGCTTGTGGCGAATAGCCTCATCAACCGGGCGCGCACCGATGAAGGTGTGAAGCTGCTGCAAACCGTGGCCGAAGCCCAGAAGGACGACGGCCATCTCGACGCCGAGAAAACGAGCATTACCGGTTCCGGCGGCCGCGACCTGGAGATCGAGACGACGGCGTTGGCGGTGCTTGGCTGGTTGAAGGCGAATCCAGGTACGTTCAACGTCCCCTTGCAAAAAGCGGTCAAGTGGATCGGCCAGCAGCGCGGCGGCTACGGCGGCTTCGGTTCCACGCAATCGACCATCCTGGCGCTGAAAGCGCTGATCGCTTACACCAAGGCCAATAAGCGGACGGCCGAGGGCGGCGAAATCCGCCTGTACGTCGGCGATAAAGAGGCGGCGAAGCTGGCGTTCGCGCCCGGAGCATCGGAAGCGCTGACGCTGGTGCTGCCGGACGCGGAGAAAGTCTTGCAGCCCGGCCCCAACAAAATGCGCGTGGAGATCACGGGCAAGAATGTATTCCCATACACGCTGGCCTGGACGTATCAGACGCTCAAACCGGCTAGCGCGGAAGACTGCCCGGTGCGGCTGGAAACGAAATTGTCGCAAACAGAGGTCCAAGAAGGCGGCTTAGTGCGCTTGAACGTGACGCTGAAAAACGTAAGCGGCAAGGGCCAGGGCATGGCGACGGCGATCCTTGGCCTGCCGGGCGGCATGATCGTGCCAGAGGATATGAAGCAGTTGAAGGAGTACACGCGGGCGCCGGAAGACGGCACACGGCCGCTAGTGAGCGCGTTCGAGATACGCGGCCGGGAACTGGTGCTGTATTGGCGCGACCTGGCGCCGGATCAGACGATTCAGGTTCCGCTCGACCTAATCGCCCGCATCCCCGGCGAATACAGCGGCCCCGCTAGCCGGGGGTATCTGTACTACAACGCCGACCATAAACATTGGGTCGAACCGCTGCGCGTGAAGATCGCGGCGAAGTGAGAGTAAGCCGAGTTTATGGGGGCGCGGCTAGTGCTTCGTCACGCATGGA
>DHJA01000293.1:42624-46879 GCA_002404095.1 Planctomycetaceae bacterium UBA4732
TACGAGTGACGTTGCACTAGTACATTCTGCCCATGAGCGTCGCACAGCGTCAGAGGGTCAGGGGGCCACTCTCTAAGAGTGGCCCCCTGACCCTTTGGCGCTCTTTTTTCTTTGCGCCTTCGGATTTGCGTTGACAGGCGGAGTACGAGAGGCGAGAGCGAGTCGCCCAACTCCAGGGCGTTTGGCGGGACACGATCTTGACGGAGCGGCGCAGCAGAGTCGTCGGTATCGAAGTCGATGACTGCGCTGAACAAGTCGCTGCGGCAAACCGGCCATGCGAATGATGGTATTCGGGCGTGTTCTCCGATCCCAAGCCTGATAGAATGAGGGATAAGGAGAATCAACTCATGCCGGTTCGCGACCACTTCCGCCCGCCGCTGGACGATATGCGCCATTGGGAAGGACTGCACGGCGGGTGGCCGATGATGATCGTCGCCGGCCTCCGCCGCAAACTGCCCCGGCGCTATTTCGCCGAGCCTCGGGTCCATTCGGGGTCGAGTGCCGAGATTGACGTGGCGACTTTCGAGAACGAAGGGGAAGGTGTTTTGGCGGCCGGCGACGTGAACGACAACAGCGGCGGAATCGCCACAGCGGTATAGGCGCCGCCACGGCCGACGCTCGCTATTGTCACCGACCTGCCGGACCAGGACGTCTACGAGGTGCGGGTCTACGACGAGAAACGCCATTGCCGGTTCGTGGCCGCGGTCGAGATTGTCAGCCCGGCAAACAAGGACCGCCCGGAGCAACGACGTGCGTTCGTCTCCAAGTGCGCCGGGTTGCTCCAGGAGCGCGTGTCCGTCGTCATCGTCGATGTGGTGACAACACGCACCCAGAACTTATACGGGGAATTGCTCGACCTCATCGGGCATTCCGACCCCAGCCTGAGTCCCGAACCGCCGCCCCTCTATGTCGCCGCCTGCCGCCTGGCGAAGCGCGCGAACGAGTGGCTGCTGGAGACGTGGGCGCAATCCCTGGGCCTTGGGGGGTCGCTGCCAACGGTGCCGCTCTGGCTCGCCGATGACCTCGCTGTTCCCCTCGAGTTAGACGACAGCTACGAACAGAGTTGCGGCATTCTGAGCATCCCTTGAGCGCGAGGCTCGGAAGGAGTCGTGTCGTGCCAGAGCGGGCCAGGTATAATAGCTGCGAGGGGCGCATGTACATGGGGAATCATTCATGAAAGTCGAACTCGTCCGGGCGGAGTTGCAGCGACTGCTCCGCCAATCCCCCTTTCGCACGTTTATCATCACCCTCAAGGGCGGCGAGCGCGCGATCATCGAACACCCGGAAAACGTGGCGTGGGATCCGCGGCCGGGGTCGTCCTCTGATTTCTACGTATTGACCGGGAGCCTTCGGCTGTTCAGCACCTTCGCGGACGTTTCAAGTGTGGCAATCCTGTCCGGCGGCGGGGACGTGCCTGGAGAGGCTATCGCCGAGTGAGGCGCGCCATTCCCGAGTCACCCGACGAACCCTAATGAGAATGTCCGTGTTCGCCGCTCCAGCCACTGAAGGCTCCTTCGTCGCTGGTGAAGGTCACGTCGCCGTGCAATACGCCCTTCACCGATATTAACTCCTCACCCAGATGCCGCGTCGGCCATACGGCTCACTCGGTTTGGGGGGCGTCGTGGATTTATACGGATATTGTGTACGCCCGCGGCCGGAAACGCAAATCGCCCTTGCTCATCCTTCCGGCTTCCTGTTACGCTGCGGCGGCGCGTTGCCTTCTTTTTCTTTAGCACAGGCAGGATGCCTTATGCGTCTGTTCGTCAGCGCGGGCGAACCCAGCGGCGACTTGCACGGCGCCAGCCTCATCGCCGCGCTGCGCCGCCGCGACCCCGCCATCGACCTTCACGGTTTCGGCGGCGACCGCATGGAGGACGCCGGCTGTCGCATTCATTATCCGCTCACCGACCTCGCCGGCGTCGGTTTTCTCCGCGTCCTATCCAGTATTCCGCGCGTCCCCGGCATTCTTAAGCTGGCCAACCGCCTTTTCGGCGAACTCCGGCCCGACGCGCTCGTCCTCATCGACTTCCCCGCGTTCCATTGGTGGCTGGCCAAGTGCGCCAAGAAGCACGGCGTTCCCGTCGTCTGGTTCGTGCCGCCGCAGCTGTGGGCTTGGGCCTCGTGGCGCGTCAAGTGGATGCGGCGCCTCGCCGACCATGTCCTTTGCACACTGCCATTCGAGGAGGAATGGTATCGCCAAAGGGGTGTTGCATCGCACTATATCGGCCATCCCTATTTCGACGAGCTTCACGGCCGTCCGCTGGACGAAGGCTTCCTCGCCGCCCAGCGCGCCCGACCGGGGACCGTCATCGCTCTGTTGCCCGGCTCGCGGCGCCAGGAGATCAAGCACAACCTTAGCCCCATTATCAAGGCGGCAAGGATTTTATATGCCCGCCGGCCGGACGTGCGTTTCCTTGTCGCCTGCCTTCGTTCGGAACACGCGCGGAACGTCGAAGAACGGCTGCGCGGCGAGACACTGCCGATCGAGGTCCACGCCGGCCGCACGACGGAGATTATCCACCTCGCGCACTCCGCCATCGCCAAGTCGGGGTCGGTGAGTCTGGAGATGCTCTATCACGGTACGCCGGCCGTCGTCGTCTATCAGGTTCCCCTCGCGGAAGAGATGCTAGCGCGCCTAATTGTGAAGTGCAAGTACTACAGCCTGGTAAACCTGCTGTTGGACAAGCCACTGTTTCCCGAATACCTCGGCGCCCGCCTGCCGGCCGAAAAGATCGCCGGAAGCGTCTTGCGTTGGCTGGAGGATCCGGCGGCTTACGGCGCGGTGAAAGGCGAGTTGGCCGCGTTGCGCGAGCGCGTGGCTATACCCGGCGCCTGCGACCGGGCCGCCGAGGTCGTCCTTAAGGCGGTGGGCGGGACGCGGCGAGCACGGCGGGCCGGTTGATCGACGGCAGGAAACGGCGAAGGGCGGAGGCGCGAGGAGGGTCCCAAGGGCGTTCCAGCCTTACCGGGGTTAAGGACGTTTCATTATTCGGTCTTTGGCGGGGCACCCGGTTGGTTCAGCGCCCGTGCCGCCTCCACTCGGCGTGTAAACTCCGCGTCCTTCCGGATGGCATCGAAGTCCGAGTCTTTGTCTACTTCGTTCAGCCCAAATCCATGCAGCAACGCCAGCGACAACAAGTCGAGCGCGCGGGTACGTTCCTTGATCGTCAGCGGCTTGGCGAGGGCGTAGATATTTGCGGCCTGGTAAGAGGTCGCGGGGTCCGTACTCTGCTGCAGGCACAGCTCGGCGTCCTCCACGGCTTCTTTCGTCTTGCCCAGTCGGGCCAGCAGGACGGCGCGGCCTATCCGGCCCTTGACGAAGTCCGGATAAAGCGCGACCTCGTGATTCATCACTTCCAAGGCCGCCTCGTTCTTCTTCAGGCAGTCCGAAAGGACGTGGCCCTTGTTCTGCATCGCCGGTAAATACCGCGGGTTGCACTTCAACGCCTCATCGAAATCGTTCAACGCGGCTTCGGGGTCGGTCTTGAGCTGAGCGTAGCCGCGGGCGTTCCAGCCCATTTCGTCGGTCGGCGGATGACGCTCGCCCTCTGCCCGATCGGCGCGGGCGCCGTCCAGGTCGCCGGCCAATTCCCTTTCGGCGGCGCGGGTGTAGTAAACCCACGTCCGCGAAGGATCCTTTTCCAGGGCCAGCGTCAGGTCTTTCACGGCCTCGGCGTGCTGGCCGCGATTGCCTCGGAGCTGGCCGCGCTCGATGAGTATTCCCGGCAAATCCTTTGAATCCGCGGCCAAGCGCACCGCCTCAGTGAGATCCTTTTCCGCTTCGTCGAATCGCCTTTGTCGCTTGTACACCGCGGCGCGGTTGACGCGGAACTTGTAGTCGTTCGGCCACAGAGCTAGGGCGGCGCGATAGCACTCGACCGCCTCCGTGTCTTGATTCAGCTCATATAGGCAGATTCCCTGGCAAAACCACGCCTCGAAGCATTGCGGGTCAAGTTCCGTCGCCTTGCGTAGCTGAGGAAGGCTCTCGCGGAATTGCCTCTTGGCGAGGGCCGCGGCGCCGAGGAGGTAGCAGTCGCGGGCCGTGCGCACCATCGTCGCGTCAGCCCGGCGGCAGGCCTCATCCGCCTCGTCCGCGCGCCCCAGACGGCGCGCCAGGTCGGCGCGCTGAAGCCAACCGGCTTTCGAGAAGGGGTCATTCCCGGAAGTGCGCTCGGCCAGAGTGTTTAACGCCAACGCGGAGTGAAGAAGCTCGTCGCGTCGATCCGGCTCGTCATCGGCTCCCCCCCCCCCGGGC
>DHJA01000051.1 GCA_002404095.1 Planctomycetaceae bacterium UBA4732
TTGACGAGGCGCGAGGCGGTCTATCTAGTCAACCAATCGCACCACTGGTCAGACCAAAGTAAGTACGGTAAGAGGCGATTGACTGGATGGCCTTACCCATGACCGGGCAGGTGCTTTCGGCGTGACGCAGTACATCATCCGCCGCCTCTTACTCATGGTCCCGACGATCTTCCTCGTAACGCTGATCCTTTTTGTGCTACTGAGGTTGACTCCTGGCGATCCTGTGCGCGAGCAGTACGGCGTCGATCTGACTCCAGAGCTCTACCAGGCGCGCAAACATCAGCTTGGCCTCGACCGCCCGATTCCGGTGCAGTACGTCAAGTGGCTCAACGGACTCGTGCACCTGGACTTTGGCAAGTCGACCCGCACGCATGAGCCTGCAAAGACCGTGATCTTCGAGCGCTTCCCGGCCACCATGGAACTCGCACTGCTGGCATTTTTCCTGGGCCTTGGCATATCTATCGTTCTCGGAACGCTGGCCGCCATCTATGATCGGACCTTCCTGGGCCCCACGGTAACGGTTTTCGGCCTCGCTTCCGTGTCCACGCCCGGGTTTTTCTTTGCGACGCTGCTCGTATACTTCGTCACCTTTAAATGGCGCTTGATGCCATCGCCGCGCTACATCCCGTTCGATAAGAATCCGATCGACAACCTCAGATACATCCTCCTGCCGGTCATCGCTTTGAGCCATGGAGCTGTGGGCGGACCCACACGTATCATTCGCTCCAATGTGCTCGAAGCGCTTTCCCAGGATTACATTCGGACCGCCCGTTCCAAGGGGCTAAGCGAAACGGTGGTCGTAATCCGCCATGGACTGCGCAACGCAATGCTGCCCAGCGTGACGCTGATCGGGCTGAGTGTGGCGACCCTGTGGGAGGGAGCGTTCATCATTGAGCAGATCTTCAACTGGCCTGGGGTGGGCCGGCTTGGTCTAACCGCATTGCGCGGCAAGGACTACCCGGTGGTTCAGGCGATCGTTCTGATGTCGGCGCTGAGCTTTAGCTTCGCCAACCTGCTCGTGGACATCTTGTATGCCAAGCTCGACCCGAGGATCAGCTATGCCGGCAAGCGATAGGTCCATACTGGCCCGACAGGCCGGCGGGATTGCCCGCGAAGAGGGGCGCAGTCGCGTTCACGGGCTCTTCCACAGGATGCGGCGTCACCCACGGGTGACCGCCTGCGCGTGTTTTCTGCTGTTCCTGTGGGCGATCAGTCTCAGCGCCCCGCTAATCGCGCCCTACGATCCGTACGCCGTCAACACGCACAACCTGACCCAGACGCCGAGCCTGGCGCATCTGATGGGCACCGACGAGCTAGGACGGGACAGCTTTACTCGAGTCCTCTACGGCGGCCGCGTTTCGCTGATCGTGGCCATCGTGGTTGTGGTCCTCAGTTCGTCGATCGGCATCACGCTCGGCCTGGTTACCGGCTACTTCGGTGGTTGGCTGGATCTGCTGGTGGGCCGTTGGGTGGACGCACAGCTCGCGTTTCCCGGTCTGCTGCTCATCCTCGCCGTCATCTCGACATTCGGTCAGAGCCTGTTCAACGCGGTGATCGTGATCGGCCTGCTGGGCTGGACCGTATATTACCGGCTAACTCGCGGCCAGGTGTTGCAGGCGCGCGAATTCGAATATATTACTGCCGGACGCGCAATGGGAGTCCGTAGTTGGCGGCTGATGTGGCGCCATATCCTGCCGAACATCGCCAATCCGGTGATCATCGTCACCTCGCTTGCGGCGGGCGGCGCCATCCTGACGCTTTCGACGATCAGCTTCCTCGGTCTCGGCGCCCAGCCGCCGGAAGCCGAATGGGGCTCGATGTTCTTTAAGGCGCTGGGCGATTTCCGGCTGCATCCGTGGTTGATCTTTGGCCCCGGTGCGGCGGTGTTCGTGACGGTTTTCGCGTATTACATCCTCGGCGACGCACTCCGGGACGCGCTCGACCCGCGTCTGCGCGGACGGTAGCCGCTTCGCATACAGGCGGCTTGGTGAAGGCGGTGCCGATGGCGAATTGCGGCTACGATAGTCGAGATAAAGTGTCACGTGAAAGGGAGGTGGTGTGATGGGCCACAAGCGTTGGCTATACGTCGCAGGCGTTTCGCTGCTACCTCTTGCGCTGATCGCATGCAGCAGCGGCAATAACGGAAACAGTAGCAAGAGCACCAACGGCGCGGCCCCGGCCGCATCGGCGGCCGCCGCGGCCGCTACGTCCACAGGCGGCAGCCCCGCGGCGGGCGCAAGCGCCGCGGCCAAACCCGCAAGCCCAACAGCGGCGGCGGCCAAGATCCGCCGCGGCGGCACGCTGGTCGTAACCACGGCGACGGATGCCGCCGGTTTCGACCCGATGGTTAGGAGCGACGTCTACGGTGGTTATCTCTCCGCTAACGTATTCGAAGGGTTGGTCCAGTTCGACGAGAACTTGAAACCGGTGGGCTGGCTGGCCGATAACTGGGAGATCAGCCCCGATGGCAAGACTTACACCTTCCATCTCCACAAGGGCATAAAGTTCCACGACGGCACCGACTTCAACGCGCAGGCGATGAAGTTCAGCATGGACCGCATCCGCGGCAACAAGGCATCGATAGGCTATTCCGACTGCGGCGACAACATCGTGTTGAGCACCGAGGCGGTCGACGATTATACCTTCCGGCTGACGCTCGCTGACCCGTACGCGCCCTTCCTGACCAAGCTAACCAGTCGCTGTGGCGCCGCCGTTTCGCCGGCCGCCGTCCGGAAGCAGGGTGACGACGATTTCGGTCTGCACCCGGTGGGGACCGGCCCGTTCAAGTTCCTGGAGTGGAAGAAGGACGACCACTTCACGGTGGTCAAGAACGAGAACTATTGGAGGATGGGTGCCGACGGCAAACCGCTGCCGTACCTGGATAAGGTCACCTGGCGGGTGATGACGGACTCCAACGGGCGCCTGCAGGCGCTGGTCAACCAGGAGATCGACATCCTCCAGGTTGCCGCCGATAAGGACGTGGCTACGATCAAGTCGAACCCCAGTCTCGACCTTGCACAGGCGCCCGGGTTCGGCTATACAGGTTTCGTTCTCAACGTCTCCAAACCACCGTTC
>DHJA01000277.1:0-7979 GCA_002404095.1 Planctomycetaceae bacterium UBA4732
CGTCGGACCACTTGGCCCGCTGACAGTTCCGGTCGGGCCGCTTGGCCCGCTGACTGTTCCAGTCGGGCCGCTCGGCCCGCTGACCGTTCCGGTCGGGCCGCTCGGCCCGCTGACTGTTCCAGTCGGGCCGCTCGGCCCGCTGGGGCCGCTCGGCCCGCTCGGCCCCTGCACCGTGAGACTGTATCCGACGCCGTGCGACGGGTTGTACTGCTGGAGCCAGGCGCCGTTGGTGAGAGACGGTAGGTTGGCGGTGGCGAATTGGCCGAGGCTCACGCCGTCCAACAGCGCGAACGTATCGCCGACCACGGGCGAGTAGTTATTGGGATTCAGCACGTTCACGGTTCCGTTGAGCGTCTCCGTCACGGTTTCGCTGAGCGGGTGCGCGCCGACCGCGTTGAGCGAGTCATTAATGCCCGCGCCGAGAATACGCAGATTCAGCACCCCATTTATCGTCTGGGTAAAGGTTCCCAGCACGTTGGCGGACGAGCCGGACGAGCCGGCGCTGATCGTCAGTTGGCTTGGGCCACCGGCCGATTTGGTCGTGACGGCGCCCGCATTGACGACATCCGCCGTGACGTTCCCGAAACCGGACAGCGCGGCGCTGCTTTCGATCGTGTAACCATTGTCTGCCTCCAACGAGCCGCCGAGAAGGTTGACGTTGCCGCCCTGTTCGTCCAAGAAGCCTGTTACGGATAACCTGGACATGAGGAGACTGGTGAGGCCGCCGGCCGTCTGCGTATAGTTGCCGACGACGGCGAGCGAACTCTCCTCGCCGACGTCCACTTCTCCGGCGTTGACCACGTTGCCATTGATCGTCCCGTCGCCGGCAAGGACCGCGTTGGCGCCGACGTTGACGCCATCCGCCGCCGTTAGGGAACCGCCGAATAGGTTCACGGCGCCACCCTGCTCGTCCACGACGCCGGAGACAGCCAAGGCGGAGTAGTCGGCCACATTCGTTAGGCCGTCGTATATCTGCGTGTAATCGCCGTCCACGAAAAGTGCGCCGTCTTGCGCGACGACCTCCCCGGCGTTGGTCACATCTCCGATGATCGCGCCGGGGCCGGACAGAACACCGGCCGACTCGACCCGCAGGCCGTCGGGCAGGTCGAGCGTTTGGCCAGCCAGATCGAGTTCGCCGCCCGTGATATTCACTGCTTCAATATTGACGAGGTGGGGGCCGATGACCACTCCCGCCGCGACGATCACCTCATCGCTTCCCGCGCCCCCATCCAAAGCAAGCTGCAATTCAGGATCGGGGTTGTCCAGAATAATGGCGTCGTCGCCCGAACCGGTATTTAGGGCAACGTGACTTATTCCGTCGAGAAAGACGTTGAAATCCGCCAAGCGGCCCACGTCCAATATCTTGCCCACGAGCAAGTAGCTTTCTCCACCGCCATACCCCTGATCGTTGAACTGGACCGTGTCGGCTGAACTCGCGCCGTTTAGCTGCACGATTCCTTGTACATCGTCGAGCCTGTTGGCGTCGTTGCCAATGGCAAAGGTGTTCGCACCGGCGCCGCCGTCCACCGTCAGCGCCGTGCCGCTCAGATTGGAGAGGACTTGAGTTACCGAGCCGCCGGCGGCCATCTTCAGCTTGCGCTGTTTGATGTTAATGGTGTTAATCATCGGGCCGCCGTCGCGGCTGATGAAGGCCTTGGCCACGTGATAGAGGAACGGGCCGGTGTTGCCGCTGTCATCGACGATAAGCAGATCGTTGCTGGTAGGATCGTCCTCGGCTGCGATAGTCAGTACGCCAAGAATGCCGTCAATTCGGTTAGGTAGGGGCGGGCCGCTCGCCACCGTGATGGTATCCTCGCCGCTCGGGGAGTAAATCCGCGTCACGGCCGAGGTGGACAGGATGTTGACATTATTGGGGCCGGCGCCCGTGGCGAGGAAAAGGCTATCCAGTGCTGTGTACGAGAGGGCGAAGTCGTCGTCCCGAGTCACTGAACTGTTCGTTACGGTGTATGTGGGCGTGTTGACAGGAGTCGATCCGGTGTCGTCGATGTGGAGTGCGGCGGCGCCCGCGCCGCCGTTGACTATCAGTGCGCCCTGAATGTCATCCAAGCTGCTGCCGAGGGGGTCATTGGTGTTGCCGACGTTGACGGTGGTGGCGTCCCCATTGCCCGTATATATGGTTGTGTCCGTTCCGTAGGCCGTCGCCATGACGTTGATTGTGTTGTCGTCGTCGCCGGCGTAGACGTTGGTGTCGGTCCCTACCGCGGTACTTTGGATATTGATCGTGTTGCCGTAATTACCGGCCATGAGGTACAGGGTTTCCATGCCGCTGTAAGTGATGGCGGGGCCAGTATCTCGGGTCACGGTGCTAGACGTGATCGTGTAAGTGTGTCCGGCGAGCGGCTGTCCGGGATTTGTGCCTTGGTCGTAGAAGTAGAGATTATCTTCGCCCCCACCGCCAATTAAAATCAGTTGGCCCCGCAGGCCGTCCAGGCTGCCGGAGGAGTCATTCGTGCTGCCGACGTTGACGGTGTCATTGCCGCCATTGGTGTGAATGTCGGTTGTGGCGTCAACGTCCGTACTCTGCACGTTGACCACATCATTAAATTGACTGGTAAAAAGGCCAACGGTGTTCTGATCGTAGTAGGTGATTGTGGGTTTATCCATACGTCGGATGCTGCTGCTTGTTACCGTGTATGTATGGCCCGCCGCGGCAGCCGAGTCATCAATATAGAGTCCGTCGTTGCCGTGGCCGCCATAAACGGTTACAGGTCCAGTGAGGTCGTCCAAGGAGGTGTTTTGGCCGTCTCCGATTATAACATCGTCGTTTCCTGAACCTTCATAGATCGTGACGGGCCCGGTCGTCGCGCCTTGCGGATAGCTTGGAGGACCGCCCAGCCCAAGATTGCCGTCCAAGACGATGGTGTCGTTGTTGGCGGTCCCTGTGGCGTTGTTGGCGGTGCGGATGGTTAGCGACGTGATATTGGCCGCCGGAGCGGAATAGTATACCCCGGTATAGCTTGGAGAGTTTTGGTCGTAAACATACAGTTGAAGATTGTCCCCGACGCGGCTGGCGGTAATCGTGATATTGTCGTTGACTTGGTCCCGCCCAAGAACCTGGTAGTTCATGTCCAGGACGAGGTCATAGCTGCCGCCCGTGTAATTGGCCGAGGTTGGGATCATGGGCCTGATGAAATTGTCTTTGTACGGATAGACGTCCGTTTCCCCCGCGATATCGCCGAAGCTGGAATCAGGAAATGCGATAGGGTTCCCAAATAAATTATCCAGAGTTACGTAATCGGTCGCTGTCGTGGGAGGACGTGAGGTCGAAACATTGCTAGCCACAGCCGCGATTTTCCATAGGCCGTTATCCTGAATCAGCGCTGGTCCTCCAGAATCACCAAAGCCGATTAGTGCCTCGCCCGGCACACCTAAACTACCGAAGGAGCTATTGGCCGCAAATCCGCTGTCGAAGTCGGCTAGTAGGACGTTGGGCCTGTTCGGATCCTCCTGGTCGAATTGGTTCTGGCCAGAGGTCTTTCCCGCAATACCGTGCCCGCCGCCATAGAGCAGCCCTGTGAGTACCTGAGTAGCAGGGGCGCCCGCTGCCGCTGCCCCGGCCGTGACAGTGCCGAAAAGCAGGAGGTTTATCGTGACAGGAGTCGCTAGAGCTTGACTCCCCAGAGCGTTGATGAAACGGACATCCCAAATTGGGGTGTTGGCGTCCGGCTTGTACACAGCGATGTTGAGTGGAGGGTTGGGGATTGCCAGTGACGGTAGGGAGAGGATGGTTAGCAGGCTTCCCAAGGCCGACGCAACCTTTTGGGGCGTTGCGCTTTCAGGTAGGGCCGCAGTCGTTTTGCCATTGAAGGTCAAGGTGAACATCGTGGTCGGAGTTGGATTCGTGAGCGTGATCTGCTGGACTTCATCATTCGTTTCGCCCGTAAGGCCGGTCCCCGTAACCCCATACCCCACGAACGTGACGGTAGGGGGAGGATCGTTAGGACCGCCACTGGGAAGAAGGTAGGTATTTGAGATTTGATATCCGCTGTTGGGCCCGTAGTACGGTGCTACTAGCCGACCGGCCGCCTGGCCAGCCGCCGGCGTTTGGTCCGGCAGCGTTAGAATCGCCAAATCGTCGGTGTTAGTGGCCGCGTTATAGGTTGGATCGATTGTCTGGAATTGGTTTGTCCCACCGTTTGCCGGCACGTTGAGGGTGATATTGACCGGCAGCACGACACCCATTCCCACCCCGGGGTCATTTTGGCGGACCAAGTTGAAAGTAACCTGTTGGTTGACGTTCGCGGCCAGCACATGGGCCGCTGTGAGAATGTGGTTGTTGTCATATAACAAGGAACCGCTGCCGCTGAAATTGGCATCGGCAATCTTGACGACGCCATCGAAAGGGCCGCCGGGGGCCACGGAGACGCCTCCTACGACCAACAATACGCGGGCTTCCAGCACCTCGAGTTCGAGGGGCGGTAGACGACGCTTTGAGCCGACGCTTCCCGCGCGACTACGGCCAAAGGTTTTAGCGCGGAGAATCTGAGTCAACCAATTCCACAGCATGTTAAACTCCTTTTGGGTTCACGAGACAGCACTGTGCCTACGCGATTTAGAAAGGATCGTTTGCTCCCAGAACGCGACTAGCGTCACGCTAGCCGCCCGGTCTAGTGACGCGACCGAGGAACAGGATGCTTCCGGTGTCACGGTCTCGTATGAGGAAAAGAAACGGATGGGCTACATTAAAAACTACTCGAGGCCGCGGGCGGTAATGGAATGCCTTAACGGGCGTTACGGACGTGACCACCGCGGTGGCTGCCGCAGCCTTGGCGCCCTCCTCCGTTACTTCCACACGCGTTTGATGGATGGCCGCGGAAATGTGAAGGCATCCGTCACTTTGAAGCGCCTTGTCGCTGATCCCGGAAAAGTCGGCCCGCGGTTGCTCCGCCGGCTCATCCCGAAAGGCGAGCGGCATCCCTAGCGCGCGGAGTTCCTTGTCGAGTTGGAATTCGTCGGTCGCCCCGAATTTCGGCACGGTCACGACGACTTCGTATTCCTTCAGCTTGGCCAGCCAGCCCTCTACCCCTAGCGCCGTCAAAGTTTTTTCGACTTCGGCCACGCTGTCGGCCGCTTGCGGCAGAATAATGACCATCGAAAAGTGATTGTCCTGGTAAGGCAATTCCAGAATCTGCACCCCATCCTCTTCGTGGTACTGGAAGACCGCCGTTAGGTGCATCATGGGGACTTGAACACTCTCTCCGCTGGCGGTGCGGAAGGGCGCGTATTTCGTTTGGTCCGCGAAGAAGGGTATCGCCCAAAGCGATCGGAAGTAGATGGCGTTGACCAAGACAAGCCGGCTTTCCTTGCTTAGAACGCCTGGCTTGAGCAATTCCTGGACCATGTCTTGGGTCTTTTGCTCGACGCAATGATTGATCGTCTGCCGGGCGACTTCCCTGTCTTTGTCATTTGAGAAATCGACTTCCTGCATCTCGGCTTGGTAGTCGTCGCGCGTCAGGGCTAAGAAGTCGTCCCGGATGGGATAGCCGCGTTGGCCCCACAGCGAGTTGGCGACGAGGAGTTGCCCGCCGTCGCGGTTGCCGGAACGCATCATTCGCGCCGAGAGGTCGGCGAAGGCGGGGTGCAGCCGCGCCGGTTTCAGGGGGAAGCGCAGCGTCTTCTCCATCTCGGCGGCGGTGTCGCCGCGCGCGCCGGCGTAGGTCATGGCCAGGGCGCTGGAGATGCTGTAGGGCGAGAAGATGAGGTTGCCGTCCTGTTTGGCCAGCCGGGTGTAGAGGTCGAAGGCGAACTCGTTGTTGCCCCGCGCCAACGCCAGCACGTCGGGAGACGGGGCGACCTCCGGTTCATTATCACGAGGCGTGGTGGGTGGAGGCGAGTTCGCGGCGGTCCCGCTGTCCTTGTGACAGCCGGTGGAGCAAAGAGCGGTTAGCGATAAGAAGGCCAACAAGATTGCCAAACGGTTCATGGCGTCGTTCCTCGTGAGGGCGGCAGTTTTCCGTATCCTATCCAAGACGAAACTACCGAGAAAAAGTTACCCAAATAAGTAAAACGTCGTTACTTCAGGAGACCGGCCTTGTGAAACGACCCCCGAACAGGACGGTTCCCGTAGCGCGATCGCGAATCAAGAAAAGGAACGGATGTTCAGCCTTAAAGATTGCCCAAGGCGGCGGAAGGTGTAAAGATTGCGCCATCGATTCCGTCACGGCGGTAGCCGCCGCGGCTTTCGTGCCCTCCTCCGTAACCTCCACCCGGGCTTGATGCACGACTTTGGAGATATGCAAGCATCCATCGTGCTGAACCGCTTTGTCGCTGACGCCGGAAAAGTCCGCTCGCGGCTGCGCTTCTGGCCCCCCTTTAAAGGCGAGCGGCATTCCCATCGCGGGTAGCTCCTCGCCAAGCGGGAAGCCGCAGTTGGCGGTGAACTTCGGCAGAGTTACGACGACTTCATATCCCTTGAGCTTGGCGAGCCATCCTTCCACCCGTCCCGCCGTCAAATCGTTCTCGACTTCGGCCATGCCGTCCCCCGCTTTCGGCAGGATCACGACCATCGACAAACGATTGCCCTGGTAGGGGAGTTCCAGGACTTGCACGCCGTCGCCTTCGTAGTACTGGAATTCGTCCGTCAGGTGCATCATCGGAACTTGTACGCTCTTGCCGACGGAAGCATGGAACGGCTCCTCTTTGGTCTTGTCGGCGGGGAACGGATGCGCCCAGAGCGACCGGAAGTAAATGGCGTTGACCAAGACGAGTTTGTTGTCCCTATCCAGGTTGTCCGGCTTGAGAAGTTCCTGGATCATGTCTTGGGTCTTTTGCTCGACCCAATGGTTGATCGTCTGCCGGGCGACTTCTCTGTCGTCGTCATTTATGAAATCGACTTCCTTCATCTCGGCGTGGTAGTCGTCGCGCGTCAGGCTCAGAAAGTCGTCCCGGATGGGATAGCCGCGTTGGCCCCACAGCGAGTTGGCGACGAGGAGTTGGCCGCCATCGCGGTTGCCAGACCGCATCATTCGCGCCGAGAGGTCGGCGAAGGCGGGGTGCAGGCGCGCCGGTTTCAGAGCGAAGCGCAGCGTCTTCTCCATCTCGGCGGCGGTGTCGCCGCGGGCGCCGGCGTAGGTCATGGCCAGGGCGCTGGAGATGCTGTAAGGCGAGAAGATGAGGTTGCCGTCCTTTTTGGCCAGCCGGGCGTAGAGGTCGAAGGCGAACTCGTTGTTGCCCCGCGCCAACGCCAGCACGTCCGGAGACGGGGCGGCCTCCGGTTCATTATCGCCGGGCGTTGTAGGGGTGGACGGGTTCGCATTCGTCCCGGCATCCTTACGGCAGCCGGTCGAACCGAGGGCTGCCAAAGAGAGGAGCAGCAAAACGGCCGCGAAGCGATTCATGGCGTCCTTCCGAGTTGTGATTCCGTGAGTAGGCAGTAAACTAGACGGAATGGAAGAGTCTATAGTTCTCAAAAATATATTTTTCTCGGCTCTGGCTGATCCGATTCCGGAGGGCAACGTATGAAAGTGGCGGTCTACGCCATCTCCAAGAATGAAGCGAAGCAGGTCCAGCCGTACATGGAATCGTGCCGCGACGCCGACCTCGTCGTCATCGCCGACCGTCGTAGCGACGAGCGTCTCGCTTGTCGCTACTCCGCTACTCCTCTCCCCATTCGGCATGATACCCTTGGGCGCCTTGTCTCTACGCCGCGCTGAGGACTGCTCATGCCTTTCGACGACCCCGCCTGTTTCCGCCTCGACCGCATCCCGGTTCAACCCATCCATCGGCTGTGGCGGCCGTACTTGCCCTGCGGCAACCCAGCCCTTCTCGGCGGCGTGCAGGCCGGAAGCGCCGGCGGCGCTGACGCGTCGTGGCGTCCGGACGCGGGAGCGGGCCATGCGGGGCGTCAGCGTGGCGGCTTGGCGTGTGCGGCAGGACGGCCAAGCGCTCTGGCAATGGTCCGATTCGGTGTTGCCGCACAGCGCCGGACGACGCCGATGAGGGTAAGGCCGACAGACCCC
>DHJA01000277.1:8078-8632 GCA_002404095.1 Planctomycetaceae bacterium UBA4732
GTCGGCCTTACGGCCTTGGCCGGCAACGCCGATTGCCGCAATCAAAAGCTACACCCGGTACGATCCCGCCATCGAACCCAGCCCGTTTACTTTCCCTTCGCCGCGTGTACCATCACGGGTATTCCAGTCATCCGCCAATTCCGCCGCAGGAGGACGACGTATGAAAATAGCCGTCTATACCATCTCCAAGAATGAGGCGAAGCAAGTCCAGCCGTACATGGAATCGTGCCGCGACGCCGACCTCGTCCTGGTCGCCGACACCGGCAGCACCGACGGCACACCCGACTTGCTGCGCCAGGCCGGGGCCGTCGTTCACGACATCGCCGTCAAGCCGTGGCGCTTCGATTTGGCGCGGACGACCTCCCTGTGCTTGCTGCCGGCCGACGTGGACGTCTGCATCGAATTGGATCTGGACGAGCGCCTTCAGCCGGGCTGGCGCGCCGAACTCGAAAGGGCGTGGATACTCGGCACGACCCGGTTGCGTTACTGGTACACCTGGAACTGGAAAGCCCCCGGCGTGCCCGACATCGTCTTCCGCAGCGACCTGATCCACG
>DHJA01000067.1:0-384 GCA_002404095.1 Planctomycetaceae bacterium UBA4732
CGACAGGGGGCGCTGTAGTACTAACCGCCCGGCCGCCCTTTCCCGGGGGCAATGCGATACAGAAAGTGGTCCGGCACGCCACGGAAACCCGGCGTCCGCTTCGTGAGTTGAATCCGTCGGCGCCGGCCGCCTTGCAGGGAATTCTCGATAGTATGCTGGCCAAAGACCCGGCCCAGCGCTATCCGACTCCCGAACGGGCCATTCAGGATCTGCGGGTGTTCTTAGCCGCGGAAGAAGCCCCCGAGCAGCCGCAGCCGAAGATGCAGGAGTACCTGAAATGGTTGGCGGCGAAGCAACCGGCCGACGCCGCCCCGGTGCCGCCGCCGAAAACGGACGACTCACCGCCAAGAGACACTAACGGAATGAACTACAAGCCCGGAGCGC
>DHJA01000067.1:480-8713 GCA_002404095.1 Planctomycetaceae bacterium UBA4732
CCGGAGCGCAAGCGACGGGTTTAGGCGAAACCAGTGGCTTGGGCTCCGGGCTTGTAGGCAACCTGCACCGGTATGGGATCCCCCTTGGCATCATCGCAGGCGGACTGCTGGTGCTGACACTACTCGTTTTTCTGGCTTTGCGACTGTGGCTATAGCGGATTAGGCTGTTCGCCGCGCCGGCTTATTTTCCCTTGACCCTTCTTCCCACGTTCCTAGGATGCCATTGGAGCATCGTCGCGCTGGTCTATCCCCTGACGAGACCGTCAGATTTTCTTTTTGATCGACATCGTGAAAAAAATCACGAAGTCGGCCGCCGAGAATGGTGTAATGGACTTTAACCTGTCCACGTACTATCCGATTTTCATCTACCTTGTAGTGGTGATCGGCGCCGCCGCCACCGCCATCATCGGTCCCGCGCTAGTTGCGCCCAAGCGCAAGACGCCGGTTAAGCAAATGCCGTATGAATCGGGCATGGACCCGATCGGCGACGCCCGCCAGCGCTTCGACGTAAAGTTCTACCTGATCGCCATCTTGTTCTTGGTGTTCGACGTGGAATTGCTCTTTTTGTATCCGTGGGCGGCTGCTTCGGGCGATCAGCCGCTTATTCCGCCAGCCTTCCGGAACATCGTCTTTTGGGAAGTGCTGGCGTTCCTGGCCACCGTCGTCGTGGCCTATGTCTACGCCTGGCGGAAAGGGGTGTTCCGATGGCGCTAGAGACCGGTGAGGGCGTGATCTTAGGCAAGCTGGCGCATCTGGCCGATTGGGCGGCCAACCTCGCACGCAAAAACAGCTTGTGGCCGATGCCTTTCGGCACGGCCTGCTGCGCCATCGAGCTGATGGCGACCGGCGCCTCGCGTCACGACATCGCCCGCTTCGGCTCCGAGGCCATGCGCTTCAGTCCGCGCCAGTGCGATCTGATGATCGTGGCCGGCCGGGTGGCGATGAAGATGTTGCCGGTGCTGCAACGCATCTGGCTGCAAATGCCGGAGCCGAAATGGTGTATATCGATGGGCGCCTGCGCCTCCAGCGGCGGCGTCTTCGACACCTACGCCGTGGTGCAGGGCATCGACCGTTTCATTCCGGTGGACGTTTATGTACCCGGATGTCCGCCGCGGCCGGAGCAGTTGCTCCAATCCTTGATGGACATTCAGGCGAAAGTGTCGCGCACTGGGACCATTAGCGGTGCGGAGTTCAACAAGCGCGGGCCGGGTGAGGCGCCCAAGCACCTGGGCCTGGAAATGGCCCCGGCCGACGCCCTCGTGGCGCCGGCTAACTTCTCGACCGCCACGCGGTTGCAAGGCGGAGGGCGGGCGCAGTGACGCACGACGAAATCCTCAAGAAACTCCGCGACCAATTCGGCGCCGAAGCCGTCTCGACCTCGGTGTTCCGCGACAACATCCGCGTTCATGTCGCGCCGGAACGACTCTTCAGCGTTATGGAATGTCTCAAAAGAGACTGCGGTTTCGACATGCTGGTGGATTGTTCGGCCGCCGACTATTTGCACTACCCGGACGCGAAAGATCGTTACGGCGTCTGGTATATCCTGTTAAATATGGCCACGGGCGCCCGCTTGTTCGTGAAGACGTTCGTGAACGACCCCGACCCGACTTTGCCGTCGGTCTACCCGCTGTGGCGCGGGGCCGACTGGATGGAGCGCGAAGTCTACGATATGTACGGCGTGGTCTTCGACGGCCATCCCGACCTGCGGCGTATTTTGATGCCGGACGAATTCACCGCCTATCCGCTGCGCAAGGACTACCCGATGCGCGGCCGCGGCGAACCGATTCGGAGACGACCCATGCCGCTGGAACTGGCCGATGCCATCGCCCCGCCGGAAGGTCCGGATAAAGAATACCTCTGGACGCTCAATTTCGGCCCTCAGCACCCGGCCACTCATACCACGCTGCGCCTCATTCTGACGCTTGACGGCGAAACGGTGGTCAAGGCGGTGCCCGACATCGGCTACTTGCACAGCGGTTTCGAGAAGCTCGGCGAACACCTCGACTTCAATCAGTATGTGACCATCGTTGACCGGATGAATTATATTTCCCCGGTCGCCAACGAGGTGGCCTGGCACGCGGCCGTCGAGAAGTTGATGGGAATCGAGCTGACGCCGCGTTGCAAGTACATCCGCACACTCTTCGCCGAATTGATGCGCATCCACGATCATTTGCTCTGCTGCGGGGCGGCGGCGCTCGACCTCGGCGGCTTCACCGCGTTCCTGTACGCGTTCAATCAGAAAGAAAAGATCTTCGATATCTGCGAAGCGGCGTCCGGCCAGCGTTTCCACCCCAGCTACACGCGCGTCGGCGGCCTGCTGCGCGACCTCGACGACGACACCATCGCCAAGATTCGCGCCTTCGTCCGTGAGTTCCCCAAGGCGCTCGCCGACGTGGTGCGGCTGCTCAACCGCAATCGCATTTTCATCGACCGGACGAAAGACATCGGCTATCTCTCCAAAGAGGACGCCATCAACCTGAGCGTCACGGGGCCGCTCGCCCGCGCCAGCGGCATCGTCCGCGACCTGCGCAAAGACGAGCCGTATCTCGCCTACGCGGACCTTGATTTCAAGGTGGTCTGCTCCGACGGCTGCGACTGCCTGGCGCGCTATCTGGTGCGCATGGAGGAAATGCGGGAGAGTATTAAAATCATTGAGCAGTGCGTCGAAAACCTGCCAGCTGGCTCGGTCAACGTGGACGTGGAAAGCAAGGAAGTGCTGCCCAGCCAAACGGCGGTCTACCGCAGCATTGAGGGGTTGATTCAGCATTTCGAGCTGATTATGACCAACCGGCAGTGGAAGCCGCCGGTCGATGAGGTGTACGCGGCCACGGAGGCGCCTAACGGCGAATTGGGCTTTTACATCGTGTCCGACGGCAGCGGCGTCGCCTACCGGGCGCGGACGCGGCCGCCGTCGTACATCCATTTTGCCATATTTCCGTACTTAATTGTCGGCCATCAGTTGAGCGACGTGGTGGCAGTGCTGGGCAGTCTCAACATCATCGCGGCGGAGTTGGACCGATGAGTTTCCTGAGCGCCGAACTACGGCAGAAAATCCTCGACTACCTGCCGCGCTATCCGAGTAAGCAGGCCGCGACGCTGCCGGCGTTGCATTTGGTGCAGGATGAGATGCGTTGCGTCCCGCTTGAGGCGGTGCGGGAAATCGCTGGGCTGCTCGACCTCAGCCCCGCCGAGCTGAACGACGCGATGAGCTTCTACGGCTTCTTCCGTGGCGAGAATCACAAACTCGGCAAGACGCGGTTATGGGTCTGCCGCAGTCTGGCGTGCGCCTTGCGCGGCGGCGAGGAATTGCTGACAACGATGTGTCAGAAACTGGGGGTGCGCCCGGGCGGAACGACGGCCGACGGGACGATCACGCTAGAGTTCGCGGAGTGCATCGGCGTCTGCGAAGGGGCGCCTGCGGTGCTTGTCAACGATGAGGGCCGGCCGGATGTCACACCGGATAAGGTGGACGCGCTGATCGAGGAATTGCGGACGCGGCCGCCGGCGCTGCATCCGACGTTGGCGACGCCGCCGCCGCGGGCGAATACGACTTCTGTTCCGTAAGCGCGGTCGCCGGGGCATAATAGAGTTGGGGGAAAGAGTAGTAACGCCAATGTAGTGGCCGTCATTCGGGAGGGCCGAGCCATGCAACTGGAAGACTATTTCGACTTCGAGAAGTTCGATACCGAGTTCGGGCCTGTAGACCGCATTCGCCTTAAAGATACGCGGGTGGACATCGAAATCGTCGTGGAAGAATTCAACGAGGGGGTTAATCCGCAGGAAATCGCCGAGAACTACCCTACCTTAACCCTAGAACAAGTGTACGCGGCGATCACTTATTATCTCCACAACAAGGCCGATGTCGATGAATATAACCGACGCGGAGAGGAAATCGCCGATGCGTACTATCAGGAGCATTTGAAGCAGCCGCCCGACGCCGTAACCCTGCGTCTTCGAGCCTTAATTGCCCAACGGGATGCCAGGGAGCAAGGGGCCGCAGGCTGATGAGTCAATTGAAGTTCCTGCTGGACGAAGACACCTCGCGGGCTTTGCTCAAGGCTCTGCGGAGCAGCAAACCGGCCCCAGACGTCCTGCGCGTTGGCGAGCTAGGCGCCCCGCCGCGAGGCACGAAGGATCCACAAGTGTTGCTGGCCGCGGAAGCCGCCGGCCGGTGCTTAATCAGCCGGGATCGAAAGAGCATGAAACGACATCTTCGCGATCACTTCGCCGCCGGTCGCCATACCTGCGGAGTTGTCTTGACGAAAGGCCGCTTCGGGCTGAGGCGGTATGTCAACGACATCCTGTTGATCTGGCAGGTCATGACGACTGACGAATGGGTGGATCGAACGGACTATATTCCTTATTGAGGTAACTCCTGTCGAGTTGGAGGGCCGAACAATGCAACTGGAAGACTATTTCGACTTCGAGAAGTTCGATACGAAGTTCGGACCCGTGGAGCGCATCCGCATCAAGGAACACCGGATAGCGATTGAGAATGTGATCGAGTTCTTTGACCAGGGCATGCCGCCTGACCAGATTCAGCGAGAGGCTTATCCATCGCTTACTCTGGAGCAAGTGTACGCGACGATCACCTATTATCTGCACAACAAGGCGGAGGTTGATGAATACAACCGGCGCGGAGAGGAAGTCGCGGAGGCGTACTATCAAGAATATCTAGTAAAGGGACCGTTTTTCTTAAGGGATGAGGCGATGGGCACAGTCTCTTCTCATGAATAAATTGCACTTTCTGGTGGACCAATGTACGCCTCCGTTCCTCGCGGCGGCGTTGCGACAGGGGGCCGCGGGGATTGATGTCTTGCAGGTGGGAGATGCTGGCGTTCCGCCGCTCGGAACGCCGGACCCAGACCTCTTGATTGCCGCCGACGCGTCGGCCCGGGTATTTATCACGAAGGACCGAAGAACAATGCCCGGACACCTGATTGACCACTATGCCGCCGGTAATCATACCGCCGGCGTGATGTTGATGCGGAACAACTTCGCGCTCTCCGTGTATGTCCAGAAGATCGTAAACTATTGGACGACGACGACGGCGGACGACTGGGTGGACCGCATGGTATACATTCCTTGACGGAACGAATGGTGATAGCTGATGCCTGATTTTGAACCTGTACTCATGCGCCGCATTCTCAAAAGCGCCAGCCCATCGCTGGACGCCTACCGCGCCGACGGCGGCTACCAGGCCTTGCAAAAGGCCGTCGCCGAGATGACGCCGGCCCAGGTGACGCAGACCGTCAAGGATTCCGGCTTGCGCGGCCGCGGCGGCGCCGGCTTTCCCACCGGGCTGAAGTGGACCTTTCTACCGAAGGACCATCCCGGCCCCATCTATATGTGCATCAACGCCGACGAGAGTGAACCTTGCACCTTCAACAACCGCATCCTGATGGAGCAAGACCCTCATCAGGTTCTTGAAGGCATTATTCTTTCTTGTTACGCCACGCGAGCCAGCATCGCCTATATCTACGTCCGCTATGAGTACGGCCCGGCGACGCGCGCCCTGCAAAAGGCCATTGACGAGGCTTACGGCGCCGGGTTGCTCGGCCGTAACATCCTCGGCAAGGACTTTCATCTTGAAGCGTATTTGCACCGCGGCGCCGGCGCCTACATTTGCGGAGAGGAAACGGGGCTGATCGAGAGTTTGGAGGGTAAACGCGCCTGGCCGCGCATCAAGCCGCCGTTCCCGGCCGTCGAGGGAGCCTTTCGCAAGCCGACCGTCGTGAACAACATCGAAACGGCGGCGTGTGTGACGCACATCATCGGGAAGGGCGTTGAGTGGTTCAAGTCAATTGGCGTACCAGCGGACCCGAAGAATCCGCGCGACGCCGGCAGCTATGGGCCGAAGCTCTATTGCATCAGCGGCCACGTCAATAAACCCGGCCTCGTCGAGTTGCCGCTGGGCGTCACGGTACGCGATCTGGTGGACAAACACGGCGGCGGCGTCTGGAAGGGCCGCAAGGCCAAGGGCTGCATCCCCGGCGGATTCAGCATGGGGTTGATGACCGAAGCCGAATTCGACACGGCGCTCGACTTCGCCGGCCCCGGCAAGGTCGGCTGTCTCGGCCTCGGCACAGCCGCGGTGACGATTTTTGACGAAGAGACAAGCATTGCCGAGGTTTTGTATAACATTTGTCGCTTTTTCGAGCATGAGTCGTGCGGCCAATGTACGCCGTGCCGAGAGGGGACCGGCTGGATGCTCAAGATCGCCGACCGGCTGCGGCGCGGCCAGGGACGGTTGGAGGATTTGCAGATTCTCGAAGAAGTCGGCGACAAGATCGGCATCATGCCGGGTACGACAATTTGCGGCTTGGCCGACGGCGCGGGCTGGCCGGTGAAGCAGGCGGTTCGTAAGTTCCGCAAAGAGTTGGAGTCGTACATTCGCAGCGGGCAGAAGGCCAAGGCGCTGCCGGTGCTGACGGGACATTAAACATGAAAACGATCTGCTTACTCCTGTTTGCCTTCGCCGTCGCGCTGGCCGCGCCCGGCTGCCGCCCCGCGCCGTCCACGGAGGCGCCGCCGCCGGTGTCCAGCGACCCGCGGAGCAAGATTCCCAAGGGACTCGCCCCGGTCATAGACCGCGCCGACGCCATGATCGACCTGAAGGAAATCGGCACGTATTACCAGCTTCACCAGGCCGATGGTTTGGCGGCCCGTGACTTGGTGCTCAAGGACGTTCAGCACGACGACGCCAAGCTCTATAGGGCGATTCAAGCGGGGCAATACGTCTTGCTCAACGGCGACCCCGCGCGGGACGCCTCCGCCGTCATCGCCTACGAGAAAGATGCACCAACGAAGGGCGGAATCGTGCTGCCGCTCGACTTTGTTCCGCGCCACATGAACGCCGACGAATTCAAAGCCGCACCCAAGGCCGGGTAGTAACCGGACGGAGAAAGCCAGCATGGCCGTCGTGTACGTCAACGACAACAAGGTTGACATCGGCAACGAGAAGCTCAACCTCATCCAGGCCGCCAAAAAGGGCGGCGTGTTCATCCCGCATTACTGCTGGCATGAAGCGCTTACCGTCGTCGCCAGTTGCCGCATGTGTCTCGTCGAAGTCGGCGACAAAAAGCCGGACGGTACGGTGACTATGCAGCCCAAGGTCGTGCCCGGCTGTCAGACGCCTGCCAAGGACGGCACGATTATCGTCACCAACAGTACGAAGGCGCGCGAGGCCCAGATGCAGACCCTCGAAGGGCTGTTGCTCAACCATCCGCTCGACTGTCCCGTCTGCGACAAGGCCGGCGAGTGCCTTCTGCAAGATTACAGTTTCGGATACGGCAAGTCGCAGAGCCGGATGATCGACGAGAAGAACACGCCGCCCAACAAGCCGGACATCGGCCCCAACGTCACGCTGTTCACCGACCGCTGCATCCTGTGTTCGCGCTGCGTGCGCTTCACGCGCGAGATCAGCGGTGAGGCCGAGCTACAGGTCATCAACCGAGGCGATCATTCCGAGATCGACATTTTTCCGGGCGATCCGCTCGACAACAAGCTCGCTAGTAATGTGGTCGATATTTGCCCGGTTGGCGCACTGTGCAGCAAGGATTTTCTCTATACGCATCGCGTCTGGAACCTCAAGACCAAGGACAGCGTTTGCGCCGATTGTTCGACCGGCTGTAGCATCCACCTGGACGGCAATAAGAATGTCGTTTATCGCCTGCGCCCGCGCTATAATCCGCAGGCGCAAGGCCATTTCATGTGCGACGACGGCCGGCTCGGTTATCACTACGTCAATTCCCAAGAGCGCTTCTTGCGGCCGATGGCGCGGCGTGGCGGCGAGTTGGTCGCCGTGTCGTGGCCCGAAATCACGACCGAGATTCGCCACGCGTTCACGGCCGCCGCGAAGGACGCGGCGGGTGTCGTGGGCGTATTGTCGCCTTTTTTGACCTGCGAAGAAGCTTATCTGCTGGCGAAGTTTCTTAAAGGGCTGTCGCCGCAAGTGCGGCTGGCGCTCGGCCCCGTGCCGGTCGTCGGCGCAGACGACACTTACCCGAAGGACCGGCGCGGCCAACCAGGGCAGCCGGTAAAGTTCACCATTCGCGCTGAGAAATGTCCGAATCGGCGCGGCGTCGAAGCGGTGCTGAACCGCTTCCAGGGCAAGGTAATCGGCTTTGATGAGGTCGTACAGTCGGCGGCGGAAGGCCGCGTACAAGCGCTGTATCTCACGGCCGGCTACCCGCCGCGTCCGGGCCAATGTAGGCCGCTCGCTCCGCGAGCG
>DHJA01000067.1:8834-10817 GCA_002404095.1 Planctomycetaceae bacterium UBA4732
CGACTCGCGGAGCGAGTCGCCTACGATGGGTTGGGTTTCGGAGGCCCAGGCCGATGTGATCCAATGTAGGCCGCTCGCTCCGCGAGCGGTAGGCGACTCGCGGAGCGAGTCGCCTACGATGGGTTGGGTTTCGGAGGCCCAGGCCGATGTGATCAAGAAAGTTCCGCTTGTGGTGTGCCATGACATTCTGCCGTCGCCGGTGAGCGCGTTCGCCCATTACCTCCTTCCCGGAGCGACATTCGCGGAAAAGGACGGCACATTCGTAAACCATTCCGGTCTGGCTCAGGCGGTGCAATGGGGCGTGACCCCGGCCGGCGAATGTCGCACCGACGGCCAGGTGTTCCTCGAACTGCTACAACGCCGCGGATTGGCTCATGCCCCAACGCTACGCAAGGAATTGGCCGCGGAAATCAAATACTTCGCTCCACTGGCCGGTGGCGACCTTGGAGAGTATGGCATTCCACTGGAACCGCCGAAGTAGCGGTTCGGTGTGCCACGGCTGTTTCAGCCGTGCGGAAGGTGCAAGGGTCAAACACGGCTGACACAGCCGTGGCACACGGGTGAAGACGGAGACTGATTGCCCGATGTACGCCGACTTCAACATTTGGATCACGCTGATTCTCATCGCCCTCGTGATGGCGGTCCTGCCGCTCTTCTGCGCCTATCTGGTGCTATTGGAACGGAAGATCGCCGCCTGGACCCAAGACCGCCTGGGGCCGACGCGCGTCGGGCCGGGCGGCCTTTTGCAGCCCATCGCCGACGGCGTGAAGTTTATATTCAAAGAACAAATCATCCCCGGTAAGGTGGATAAATTGTTCTACCTCGTCGCCCCGGCCGTGTCGCTGATGGCCGCTCTGATGGCGTTCGCTGTGGTACCGTTCGGCCGCACCGCGACGCCGCCGTCGCATCACGACTGGCCGGAAACCGTACAGCAGCAAGAGGAGCGCGACAACGACCCGACCTACGCCCACGATCTGGCGGAATACAACCGTCCAGGCCAAGCCCACCTTAACGACTGGGGCTTGTTCAACAACGTGCAGTGGGTCATCGCACCGCACGTGGACGTCGGCATGGTCTACGTTTTCGCGGTCGGCAGCCTGGCCGTCTACGCCATCATCCTCGGCGGCTGGTCGTCCAACAGCAAGTACAGCTTCCTCGGCGCCCTCCGCTCCAGCGCCCAACTCATCAGCTATGAAATCCCGCTCGGCCTGGCCGTGCTAGGCGTCTTTTACACCACCGGCTCGCTCAACCTCGAGCGCATCATCGAATACCAACTCGCCCACGGCTGGAACTTCCTATTTCAGCCGGTCGCGGCCCTGTTGTTCGCTATTAGCGTGTTCGCGGAGTGTAATAGACTCCCTTTTGACCTTCCCGAGACGGAGCAGGAATTGGTGGGCGGCTACCACACTGAATACACCGGCATGAAGCTGCTTCTGTTCCTGCTGGCCGAGTACGTCCACATGGTCACGACGAGTTTTCTGATGGCCGCGCTGTTTTTCGGCGGCTGGGAACTGCCGTTTGTCGCCGTGCCGGGCCATGACGGCGCGGGGTCGATCATCCTGAAATTGATCGTTTTCTCCGTGAAAATGTTTCTTTTCATCTGCTTCTATATGTTCGTGCGCTGGACGATTCCGCGTTTCAAGTTTGACCAGTTGATGGGGCTGGCTTGGAAAGTGCTAATGCCGCTTGCCCTGTTCAACGTGGTAGTGGTGCTGTGCGTCCGCCACTTTGAGCCGTTGGGCGAATATAGCCATTGGCTGATCCCGCCGATCACCATTGCCGCGTTGGTTGGCTTGGCCGCCTACAGCGCCACCCTAAAGCGACCGCCGACGCGCATTCGCACGCTCTACCGCGGGCACAACGCGGAGCAACTGACGCTCGGGTCCGAACATGCCGTTTCGCCGTGACTCCTGCTCCCTCCCCCTTTGTGGGGAAGGGTTGGGGTGGGGGTTGGAGTCTCTGAAACCATCACCCCCCCCCCCC
>DHJA01000067.1:10889-11425 GCA_002404095.1 Planctomycetaceae bacterium UBA4732
ACCCCAACCCTCCCCCACAAAGGGGAGAGGGAGCAGGAAAGAGACAAGAGAGGATAAGGGCGATGCCCATTGCCGAAAAAGACGTGACGTGGGTGAAGAACCCGAAATTCGGCTTACTGGAGCAATTGTTCCTGCCGGCGTTGGCGGCGGGCTTGGTGACCACCGCGAGTCATGCGGCCAAGGCCGTATTCGGCGGCGGCGCGATCACGCAGCGCTACCCGGAGGTGCGGCCCAAGCTGCCGGCCATTTATCGCGGCGTCCACCGCCTCAACCGCGACGAGGACGGCCGCGTCAAGTGCGTGGCCTGCTATATGTGTTCGACGGCGTGTCCGGCCCACTGCATCGACATCGTGGCGGCGCCGTCGCCGTGGCCCGACCGCGAGAAGTATCCTGAGACGTTTGTTATCGACGAGTTGCGGTGTATCTATTGTGGCATGTGTGAGCAAGCGTGTCCGGTGGACGCCATTGAGTTGACGACGCTGGCCGACCTTACCGGCATGAGCCGCGAGGAGATGATGTTCGACAAGGAGAAGCTG
>DHJA01000067.1:11511-20091 GCA_002404095.1 Planctomycetaceae bacterium UBA4732
ATGATGTTCGACAAGGAGAAGCTGCTCAGCGTGTTTGACCAGACGGTGAAGATGGGCACGGACCCGGTGCGGACGACGCGCGGGCGCCTGGGGCCTGCGTCGGAACTACCGCCGGATTCGGGTTTAACCGCGTCGTCCACGGCGCAAAGCTGACGAAACCTGTTTAGCCGCGACCCGAAGGGGAGCGCGTGACCCCCGCGCTCCCCTTCGGGTCGCGGCTAAACGATTGGGACAACGTAACGCGATTGAGAGTTTTCATGGCGCCGTCCTGGCTATTCGTACTACCATTGCTCGCGGGTGCGGCCGCGATCTATTTGTTGCTGCCGCGTCCGCGCGCTTTCCCCGCGCTATGGGGCGCCTTGCTCGGCGTCGTCGCCCTGGGGCTGGCCGGCTTCGTCGTCGTCGGCTTCAACGCGCTGACGCCGGAGTCGTTTCTCTTTTACGTCTTCTCCGCCTGCGCCGTCGGCTTTGGCGCCATGCTCGTCACGCAGCGCAATCCCGCCCGCGCCGCCCTGTCCTTTGCCCTCGTCGTCCTCAGCACCTGCGGCCTATTTCTCCTGTTGGCGGCGCCGTTCCTCATGGCCGCAACCATCATCATTTACGCCGGCGCAATCATCGTCACCTTCCTGTTCGTCCTCATGCTGGCCCAGCAAGAGGGACCGTCCAACGCCGACGCCCGTTCGCGCGAACCGCTGCTGGCAACCGTCGTCGGCTTCGTCCTTCTCGGTGCGCTGCTCTACGTCCTTCAGCTGCAAATGAGCCGTGAGAACAACGAGGAGGGCCGGCTGCTCGCTGAAATGCTGCACAATGTCGCGACGACTCGGGCCGGCGTGAACGAGGCGACGCTCAAGGATAAAGACGAATATCGCAAGGCGGTCGAGCAACCCCTGATCGACGCCAAGAGCGATACAGATACGAGGTTAAACGCCAAGCCGGCGCCGCCGGAGCCGACGCGGTCGGACCTCCAAAGGCGCCGCCATACGCTAGAGCGATTGGATCGCGGCCTGGCGCGGGTTACGGACCAATGGCCCGACACGAAGGTTCTCAGCGCGGACGAGGCGAAAGCCGGATTGGACCGTCTCGAAACCGCTCTGCTCCAGTTGAAGCAGCGCCACGGCTGGCCGCATTCGGATTCCGCCGGCGACAGCAACCTATCCGCCTACAGTGGGCCGCAACCGGACCTGCCAGCCGATCAAGTGCGCGCCGACCCCAACGCCGGCGGCCGGCCCTACATGCCGGCCGACAACCCGGCCTACCTCGGCCGCTCGCTGTTCACCGACTACCTGCTCCCTGTCGAGTTGGGCGGCTTCTTGCTGCTGGTCGCCACCATCGGCGCCATCGCCATCGCCCAACGCCGCGCCACCCTTGAGAGGCCGTGATGCCCGAACTACCGATTCACCATTATCTGGCCGTCGGCGCCGTCCTCTTCGCCCTTGGAGCGATCGGCTTCCTCGCGCGTCGCAACCTCATCATCATGTTCCTCTGCGCCGAGATGATGCTGCAAGGCGTGGCCGTCAACCTCGTCGCCTTCGCTCGCTATCGCGGCAACCTCGAAGGGCAGGCGTTCACGCTCTTCGTCATCACGGTGGCGGCGTGCGAAGCGGCCATCGCCCTGGCCCTAATTCTAATGTTGTTCCGCGCCAAGCAGTCGCTCGACGTGAGCCTCTGGCAATCGCTGCGCGAGCCGCATCAGGAACCGATCGTGGATGAGGAACCGCTGCCGCCGCGGGAAAAGGAGGCGCCGTCGCCCGTCTTGACGCTTTCCGGCCTGGAACCCGAACACCGCGAAGAGAAAAGCCATGTCTGATGTAAGCCATCTGCTTTGGCTGATTCCCGCGCTACCGTTGGCGGCGGCAGCCCTCATCGCCTTCCTCGGGCCAAAGGTGTTGCGCGGCCAAAGCCATTGGCCGTGCGTCCTCGCCGCCGCCGGCGCCTGCGCGCTGTCGCTGTGGGTGTTCGGCACGGTGTTTTCCAGCGGCGCCGAGCAGCCTCCGCTGTTCGTCCATTGCTACACCGTGTTCCACGTCGCCGGCGCCGTCCTGGATTTCAACCTGCGGGCCGACGCGCTGACGGCCCTGATGCTGGTGATGATTACCTTTATCGGTACGCTCATCGCCATCTACTCCGTCGGCTACATGCACGGCGAACTCGGCGGCGGCCACGGCGATCACGGTCACAACGCCCCGACGACGCCGAGCTACGCCTACCCGCGCTTCTTCGCGGAGGTCGCGCTGTTCATCGCTTCCATGACTCTACTCGTGCTGGCGGACAACCTATGGGTCTTATTCGCCGGCTGGGAAGGCGTCGGCCTATGCAGCTACCTGCTCGTCGGCTTCTGGTTCGCCAAGCCGGCCGCCGCGAACGCCGCCAACAAGGCTTTTCTCGTCACGCGCATCGGCGACATGGGCATGTTTCTCGGCATCATGCTGTTGTGGATCGGCTCCGGCTATCATGTAGACTTCGAGAGCGTCTTCGCTAATTTCCCCCAAAATGCGGGCGGATATAAGGAATTCTATCTCACGACGGCATGTCTGCTGTTGCTGTGCGGTGCGGCCGGCAAGTCGGCGCAATTCCCGCTGCAAGTCTGGCTACCTGATGCGATGGAAGGCCCGACGCCGGTTAGCGCCCTCATCCACGCGGCCACCATGGTCACGGCCGGCGTTTACCTCATCGCCCGCTGTACGCCGCTGTTCGTCCAGGCGCCGATTGCCCAGCTGGTCGTCGCTTGCATCGGCGCCTTTACCGCCCTTTTCGCCGCCCTTATTGCGCTGACGCGAAACGACCTCAAGCGCGTGCTGGCCTATTCCACACTGAGCCAGCTTGGCTATATGTTCCTCGGCCTCGGTTGCGCCGTCGGCTTCGGCGGCTTCTCCCCAGACGGGAAGCCCCAGGCAGGCGCCGAGGCGACGGCCGCCGTCTCCGCGTCGATGTTTCACCTCTTCACGCACGCCTTTTTCAAGGCGCTGCTGTTTCTCGCGGCCGGCAGCGTCATGCACGCTATGGGCAATGTCATCGACATGCGCCGCTTCAGCGGCCTGCGTAAAGTGATGCCGACGACGCACTGGACCTTCCTGATCGGCGCCCTGGCGCTTTCCGGCCTGCCGCCGTTCTCCGGCTTCTGGAGCAAGGACGAGATCGTCGGCGCAGCCTTCGACGCCAGCCATTCTTCCGCCTACGGCGGGGTCTATTTCATCCTGTTCATCGCCGCGATGCTGACGGCGTTCCTGACCGCTTTTTACACATTCCGGGCTTACTTTCTCACTTTCTGGGGCGAGGTGCGCGTCCCCGAGGAAGCCGGCGGCCACGCCCACGAGTCGCCCGCAGTGATGACCGCGCCCCTCATCATTCTGGCCGTGTTCGCGGCCGGCGTCGGCGCGGCCCTGGCCCTACCGCCGTTCAGCTTGTTCGGCAATTTCCTGTTGAGGACGCCGGGCTTGGTCAAAGTCCCGGAGGCGGCCCCGGCCTACCTCTTGATGGGAGTCAGCGCCATCGTCGCCGCGGCCGGCATCGGCCTCGCCTGGTGGATGTACGTCCGTCAGCCCGGCGCGGCCGCGGAAGTCGCGCAAGCGATTCGGCCCGCCTATGTGCTGTCGAGCAATAAGTTCTTCGTGGACGAGCTTTATGGTTATTTCTTGGTCAAGCCGGTCCAGGGGTTCGCGCGGTTCCTGCGCATCATGGACCTGCAAGTCCTGGACGGCATCGTAGACGTGATCGGGAATGTTCCACGCCTTATCGGAGTGCTTTTCTGGCCCATTCAGAACGGGCTAGTGCAATACTACGCCCTGCTGATGCTGCTGGGCCTAACGGTGTTTCTCCTCGCCCTCGTCCGCTACCTGTAGGATGGCCATGCCGACGCTGTTGTTGCTCCTACTCCTGCTGCCGCTCGCCGGGGCTGTCGCCGCCGCACTTCTCGGTGTGCGTCGTCCGGAGGCCGTGCGTTGGGTCAGTCTCGCTGCCGCCGCGGCGACCTTAGCAGTGTCGGTGGTCGTGGCCGGCGCCTACGTGAACGTGCCCGCGCACACCCACGCAACGACGTTTCAGCCGGAATTCGTGCCCGGATCGCCGGTCGTTGATCCCGAAACACAGAAAGAGGACGTACACGCGACGACGTGGGATCTGCTCACGCTTCGCCACGGCGCGTCGGTCCAGTTTTACATCGGCGTGGATGGGCTGAACATCTGGCTGATCGTGCTGACCGCGCTGCTCGTGGCCGCTTCAGTCCTAGTGTCGTGGACTTCGGTTAAAGAACGCGATAACGAATTCTTCGCCTGGCTGCTGGCCCTTGAAGTGGCCATGATTGGCGTGTTCCTGGCCTTCGATATCCTCCTTTTTTACGTCTTTTTCGAGCTAACGCTTATCCCGCTGTTCTTCCTGATCGGCGTTTGGGGCGGGCCGGAGCGCCGCTACGCCGCCCGCAAGTTCTTCATCTACACGCTGGCCGGCAGCCTTATCACGCTGCTAGGCGTACTTGGCGCCGTGCTGGCCGTGGCCAACGACCCCTACGTCGAGCCGGCGCGTCCGGGCTTCGTTCCGCCGCACAACGCCATCAACGAGCTGACGTTTTCCATTCCGCGCCTGGTCGAGCTGGTTCACGGCCATACGGCCGATCTGCCGCAGGACGTGAAAGCTAAGGCTCATGCGGCGGGGATAGCGGACGAATTCGATCTGAAAAGGGACCAAGACCAACTCAAACGCGCGCAGGACCGACTCGCCTTCTGGCGTTGGGTCGAGTTCTGGGTGTTCGCGGCGATGATGATCGGCTTCGCGGTTAAGGTGCCGCTCTTTCCGGTCCATACGTGGCTGCCGCTCGCCCACGTTGAGGCGCCGACGGCGGGCAGCGTCCTCCTCGCAGGCGTCCTGCTCAAGCTCGGCGTCTACGGGTTCCTGCGCTTGAGCATTCCGCTGGCGCCGGACGCCAGCTTGGCCTTCGGTACGCCCTTGCTCGGCTGGTTGGGCGTGGTCGGCGTTCTCTACGGCTCCTTCTGCGCCCTTGCCCAAGACGACCTGAAGAAAATCATCGCCTACAGCAGCGTGGCCCATCTCGGCTATTGCATCCTCGGCCTATTCGCCCTTAATGAGATCGGTATTAGCGGCTGCCTCCTGCAAATGGTCAACCACGGCCTTTCCACCGGCGGCATGTTCCTTCTCGTCGGGATGCTCTACGAGCGCTACCACACGCGCAAGATGGCCGACTACGGCGGCATCGCGGCCCGGCTAAAATGGATGGCCGTGTTTTGGGTGTTCATCACTATGGCGAGTATCGGCCTGCCGGGCCTTAACGGCTTCATCAGCGAGACGCTCACCATGATGGGTATGTACGCTTTCCAGCGGCCGGAGGTTCCCGGCTGGCTGCTGTCCGGGTTGGCGACGGGCGGCATCCTGCTCGGCGCCTGGTACATGCTCATCCTGCTGCGGCGAGTCTTCTTCGGCGCATTGAAGGAGCCGGCCCACGAGGGGCATGGACCGATCACCGACCTGAATGCCCGCGAATGGCTGACGTTGGCCCCGATCGCGGCGCTGTGTTTGTTCCTGGGCGTTTGGGCGCAGCCGTTCCTCGACTCGGTGGGGCCGGACTTGCGGATCGTCTCGCACATCGCGGATACGGCCAAGAAACGCGCCGACGACGGCTGGAACGCGCCACTCGTCGCATCGGGATCGGCGGAGCCGGCCGTCGCGGCATCCGGAGAAAACCTACCGTGAATGAGCATATTACTCAGGCTCTGACCGGCTACCTTCCACTTGTGCTGCCCGAGGCCGTACTTGGCGTCGTCGCCTGCGTGTTGTTCCTCGGCGGGACGTGGCGCGGCGGCCGTAGCGTGTGGGGCGGCGCCGCCTTAATCGGTCTTGGCCTCGCGGCCGTGGCCCTGGCTTATTCGGCCGTTTGGTTCCCAACGGTCGAAGCGTTGGCGGAGAGCAATAGGGCGATTGAGCGCAAGCTGAGCGACATGGATCACTCGCCGCCCAAAAACGCCGATGAGAAAGCGGAGTTGGAACAGAGACACGCCGAACAGTCGGCCCAGCTCCGCGCCGACGTTTACGCCAGCCCCGTGTCCAATAGCCGGCTATCGCTGTTCTTCAAGGTGCTGGCCCTGGCCGGCGGATTCGTATTGGTGCTGACAAGCTGGAACGAAGTTCCCGACGGCCAAGCGGCCGAGTATCACGGCTGCCTGCTGCTCATGACGGCCGGCCTCTGCCTTACCGGAGCCGCTAATGAGCTAATTACGCTCTTTTTAGCGCTGGAACTCATTAGTATTCCTACCTACGTCCTCCTTTATCTGCCGCGCCACGACCAGCGGGCCCAAGAAGCGGCGATGAAGTATTTCCTGCTGAGCATCTTCGCGGCGGCCCTGCTGTTGTTCGGTTTCAGCTACCTGTACGGCACGGCCGGCACGACCAACTTGCCCGCGATGAGCGAAGCACTGGCGCGACCGTCGTCGGCCACGGCCGGGCTGGCGCTGACGGCCATGGTGCTGGTCATGGCCGGCCTCGGCTTCAATATCACGGCCGTGCCGTTCCACTTCTACGCGCCGGACGTCTACCAAGGCACGACGCCCGCGGCCGCCGCGATCTTGTCCTTCATGCCTAAGGTAGCGGGATTCGCGGCCCTGTTGCGCGTCTTCGGTTTCACCCTCGGCCTGTTGGGGACGCCGCAGGTGTTTGTCGGCCAGATCCTCGAAGGGCAGGGGCTGAAGTTGCTGTGGATTCTGGCGGCGGTGACGATGACGCTGGGCACGGTCCTGGCCCTGTTGCAGAACGACCTCAAGCGACTGCTGGCCTATTCAAGCGTGGCCCACGCCGGCTACATGCTGGTCGGCCTGGCGGCGGCGCCGTTGCTGGGCGCGTCGGCGCCGTTGGCCGGCGTCGAGGCCGTCGTGTTCTACCTCGTGGCCTACGCGGCCATGACCATCGGCGCCTTCGCGGTGTTATCGTATCTGAGTACACCGCAAAGGCCGGTTGAGACGGTGGACGACCTTGCCGGCCTGAGCATAACCCACCCCGGAACGGCGCTGCTGATGGTTCTCTTTCTGTTCAGCCTGATCGGGATGCCGCTGACGGCCGGCTTCTGGGGCAAACTTCAACTCATCTTCGGCGCCCTGGATGTGCCGTCCGACGCCGCGACGGGCGGGTCGCAGTCGCTGTTGTGGTTCGTCATTTTGGCGTTGATTACGGCGATCAACGCGGGCGTCGGCGCCTGGTACTACTTGCGCATCGCGGCGGTCATGTACCTACAGGAGCCGTTGCAACCGCTGGCGCGGCCGCGGTTCGGGCCGGTGCTTATCGCCATTTGGATATGCGCGCTAGTGACGCTGGGCGTCGGCGTCTACCCGCGGCCGCTGCAACAGGCCGTGCAGATGGCGGTGCGTGGGCCGGCCGCGCCTGCCGCCGTGCCGGGGCAGGCGACCGCTGAAGCGACCGTCCCCGGACGCTGACAAGGTTTGTTGCAGAAGTCCGGCTAAACACGGCTGAAACAGCCGTGGCACACGGAAAACCTCGGTGTGCCACGGCTGTTTCAGCCGTGTTTGACCCTCTTCTGGAACGAAGTCTCGCAAGGTTCGTTTCTATGTCCGCTGACTTCCTGAACCCTGTCGCGCTGGAAGTGCTTCAGCACTATTCGCGGCTTCTATGGTCAGGCTCCCCGCAACCGCTCGGCAACCACGGCGGCTTCAGCGGCGCCCGTTTATGGCAAATCGACGGCCCAGCCGGGCCGCTCTGTCTACGCGCTTGGCCGGCCGGTTTTCCTCCCGAACGCCTCCTTTTCATCCATCTTTGCATAACTTGTGCGCGAAATGCGGGCCTTGCATTTGTGCCGCGAATGCTCCCATCGCTTCATCAGACTTTGCGGATAGATTATGGCGGACGCTTATGGGAGTTGCAGGAGTGGCTTTCGGGAGAAGCCGATTATCACCGTCGTCCGTCGTCCGTCAAGCTGCGCGCCGCCTGCGCCGCTCTCGCCCGACTGCACGCCTGTTGGCCGTCGTCCGACCGGTTTAACGCGAAGCCGTGTCCCGCGGTGAGGCGCCGGCTCGAAGCCGTCCGCGAATGGCGTGAGTTGGTGCGCTCCGGCTGGCAACCGCTCGCGCAAGCCGCCCCGGACGACCCGGCGCGCCAGGCGGCGGAACGGGCTTGGCAAATACTGTCGCACCGGATCGACGCCATTCCCGATCTATTGAAGCGCTGGAATACGCGGATTTGGCCGCTGCAACCGTGTCTATGCGACGTTTGGCACGATCACGTCTTGTTCGACGGCAACCACGTGACCGGCGTGGTCGATTACGGCGCGATGAAGATCGACCATCCAGCGGTGGACGTGGCGCGGCTGCTCGGAAGCCTTGTGGAAGACGACCCCGCGGGGTGGACGACCGGCCTGACGGCCTATCGGGAGGTCCGCCCTTTCACGGCCGAGGAAGAGGAGTTGGCAAGGGCGTTGGACGTGGCCGGGACGACGGTGGGGGCGTCCGTTTGGCTGCGCTGGCTCTACCACGACGGCAAGGAGTTTGCGGATCGTGTAGCGGCGGCCCGGCGGTTGGAAGTGCTAGTAAAGCGAATCGAAAAGTGGTACTAGTGCAACGTCACTCGTAC
>DHJA01000067.1:20198-29132 GCA_002404095.1 Planctomycetaceae bacterium UBA4732
GGGCTAGAAGCCCGTCCCACCCATCAATCCACGCGTGACGAAGCACTGGCCCCGAGCGCAAGCGAGGCTTTCGACCGCCTCCCTCGCTTGCGCTTCGGGTTGGTGGGAACCCGTCCGTTCCATCACCAATTCACAGCGGACCATTGACGTGAGAAATTCGCGCGTGAGTCGGTTGTGCAGCCAGCGCGCCGCGCGTATCGGGACGGCCTCGAAGGAGGCCAGCCGGAATGGGCTTTGTCGGACCAGAGCCTCGAATCGCCGGATGGTAATGCCGTTAAGGCCGCCCGCGACTTCGTGAAACCGTCGGGCGCCGTCGTCGCAGTAGTCGGATCGCCAGCGCAATAGGGCGTCTTCCGTAAACAACAGGTGCGCCCACGGAAAAACCGAAAAACCATGTCCGCCAAGGGGATGAAGCCACGTCGGGCCGAAGGAGACGAAGGCCTTTCCGCCCGGCCGCAACATCGTTGCCCACAGCCGTAAGATCGAGGCCGGGTCCGCAAAATGCTCGAAGGCGTCGATGCACAGGACGCAATCGGCCGGCTCGTTCACGGCCGTGACAAATGTGCAGCGGTCGGCAAGGCCCGCTTGCTCGGCGGCGCGTGCGGCGACGGCCAGGGCTTCCGTCCGGACGTCCACGCCGATGACGCGCCGGGCGCCGCGCCGCGCGATCTCCAGAGCGTCCGCTCCTCTCCCGCAGCCGAAATCGATGACCGTTCGCCCGGCCAGTTCCGGCCAGATGTGATCGCCAAAGTACGCCGCCAGCTTACTAGAAGCCGGCGCCGAGGACGGCGTAAGACGGGTAAGCCAGGAGGCCGGCGGGGAAAAGCGCCGCAAAATGCGATAAGCGATTTCATCTTTTATGCGCATGGCAGCCTCCAGGCCGGGCGGTCGGCGGCCGTCCTGCGGCCTACGACCACTATGCCAAAAATCGTGGCCGCGAGAATAGGCCAAGTGCGTCGGGCTGATCCGCGATGGATTGTGCAAGGAGTGACGATTGACCGGGCCGACGGTTGGGCGGATGAAAATTCCGAGCAATCGGTTGTTGACGGGGCAACTGGCAGGAATTAGGATCATTCCAAAGCTCTACACTGCCTCACGGCAATCTGTGTTGTCGGTCATCCGAACAGGCGATGCGTCACAAGAGTTCGATCTAACTTGGAGGAATCGGCGATGGGCGTCTTGGGATATGTCCTTGCTGCAATAGGGGGACTTGGCTCGCTTGTCTGTTTTATTCTGGTGCTGATCCAGATGTTTCAGAGAGGGCAGACTACACTCGGCGTCGTTTGCATTGTGCTGATATTCTGCTTCGGGATAGGCGGTCTGATCGCCTTCATTTACGGGTGGATGAAACACCGCGAATGGGGGATCACCAATGTTATGTATGCTTGGACGGGCTGCATCGCCCTATCCATTCTCGGCAACGCACTCTATTTCGCCTCATCGCAGCCGCCCATCGTTCCGGGACGCTAGTCCGTCGCGTCGCCGAGCCAATAACCCAAGTCTCTCCGGGCAGCTCTCCGGGAAAACCCGGAGGGCTGTTTCCTTTTCGCCAAGAAGCCTTCGGCATTCCCCTTGGGGAAAAGGGACGACAAGCGTGATAGACACGGAGGCATTTTCCCGCTACGCTTCAAAAAGAGTTTGGGACGTGGGAGGGCCGGAAGTGATGCAAATTCAGTTACCGTCCGGTTTGGAAGCGTTCGTACAAGACCTGATCGACAAGGGCCGATATCCCTTGCCTGAAGAGGTGGTCCACGACGCCTTATGGCTACTGAAGGATCAGGCCGATCTCAGGGCCGTGAAGCTGGCTGAACTGCGAAAGCAGATCGCCGTCGGGATTGAGCAGGCTGATAGAGGCGAATGCGTTCCCATGGACATGAAAGCGATCCTAGCTGAGGCCATGCGACGTCTCCAGCAAGAGCAGGAAAAACAGCAGGAAGCCGCAGTATGTCCAGGGTAAAACACGACGCTACTGGCGGCCAAGTCAGCGAGGCCCGCGATGTCTGACCTCCAGGTAACCCAACTCGATCACGTCTCGGTCATCATCACCGACGTGCAGCGCAGCCGACGCTTCTACCGGGATGTTCTCGGCCTAAAGGAAATCCCCAAGCCGCGCACGTTCGATTTCGTGGTGCTATGGTTCGACCTTGGCAACATGCACGTCCATTTACTGCTAAAGGACAAGCCAGACCTGATAAGTCCGCGACACTTCGCGCTGCGCGTCAAGGACGCGGCGAAGGCTAGGGCGTACTTCCAAGAGCGCGGCGTACCGACGGCGGAAACCACGCCAATAGACGAGGCCGATCGCTTTTTCATTTCCGACCCCGACGGCAATCGCATCGAGATTATTCAGTGGCTACAGCCTTACGGTCCCCACGCCCAGGCCGATTCGTTGGCATGAAGCGAACGCCGCTTGCCACAATGCGGCTCTTCCCTGGAGCGGCGGCCCTCTTCCTGTATCCGCTCCAACGCCTGCTGATGGTCTTCCCACTCGTCGCGCATCGCATTTATCTCCGCGTCGATTTCCTCCGCGGATCGAGGCTGTACGCCTCGTTCTTTGCGTTCAGCCCAGATCTTTTCCAGGGCCGTCCAAGGGTCGATTTTATCAGGCGCGGCGTCCAGAGTTTGAATCACCACCTTGACCCGGCCCGCCGGCAGGTTGGGCCTTTCCGCCAGAAGTAGGGTGCCGTCGGTCTGCAAAACGCCTTGTACTTCAACTTGCGACAGGCTCATGGAAGGCTCCTTTGGCGAAACGTCACCGCCCGATCTCTCTTCGGCATTCTACCCTCGCCAGGAGGCGCCTACTCGCTCAAATATGAATCGCCCGCCCGGCCACCGCCAGGGCCGCTTCCCTCACCGCCTCCGACAGCGTCGGGTGGGCGTGACATATGCGGGCGATGTCTTCGGCGCTGCCGGCGAACTCCATTACCGCGACCGCCTCGGCAATCATGTCCGAAGCGCGCGGTCCGAAAATGTGGACGCCGAGTACTCGATCCGTCTTGGCGTCCGCGAGGATTTTCACTAACCCTTCCGTCTCGTCCATGCAGCGGGCGCGCGGGTTGGCGCTGAAAGGGAACTTACCGACTTTGTATTCGCGGCCCGACTGTTTCACTTGTTCCTCGGTCTGGCCGACGCTGGCCACCTCCGGCCAGGTGTAGATCACGCTCGGCACAAGGTCGTAATTAACGTGCGTCTTCTTACCGGCCAAGCGCTCGACGCAGGCCACGCCGTCCTCTTCCGCTTTGTGCGCCAACATGGGGCCATTTATAAGATCGCCGATGGCGTAAATACCGGCGACGTTCGTCTGAAAGTCCTCGTTGACAGGGATGCGGCCGCTGCGTTCCTCGATGGCGACTCCTGCTTCTTTCAATCCGAGGTCTTTTGTGTACGGCTTTCGTCCGACCGCCGCCAACACCTTGTCGCCGCTGAACTGCACGTCGCCGTTCTTGCCGGTCGCCTTGACCACGACTTGCCCGCCCGACTTCGCGGCCCCTGTTACCTTGTATTCCAGGTGAAATTCCAAGCCCTGCTTCGTGAGAGAGCGATGCAATTGGCCGGCGATTTCGCCGTCGGTCAGCGGCAGGATGTTCGGCAGGAATTCGACGACCGTGACCTTGGCCCCCAGGCGCCGCCAGACCGACCCCAGTTCCAGGCCGATGTAGCCGCCGCCGACGACGATGAGATGTTGCGGTACTTTGTCGAAACACAAGGCTTCCGTCGAACTGACAATCGACTTGCCATCGAACTTCAGGACGGGCAGCTCCACGGGTTCGCTGCCGGTCGCTAATAGGATCGACTTCGCTTCAAGAGTAGTCTCCTTGTCGGACCCTTTTACGATCACTTTGCCTTGGCCAGCGATGCGGCCCGCGCCCTGGACGGACGTTATCTTGTTCTTTTTGAAGAGATACGCGATGCCGTCGGTATTGCTTTTGACGACCTTGTCCTTGCGCGCCAGCATGGCCGGCAAGTCGAGGCCGACCTCGCCGATCTTGACGCCGTGACGGCCGAAGTGGGCCTTAGCCTGGGCGTAGACTTCGCTGGAATCGAGCATGGCCTTGCTGGGAATGCAGCCGACGTTGAGGCATGTGCCGCCGAGCGTGGCCCGCTTTTCGACGCAGGCGACCTTCATACCCAGCTGGGCCGCGCGAATGGCCGCGACGTACCCGCCGGGGCCGGAACCGATTATCACGAGGTCGTAACGCTCCGCCATTGTTTATTCCTATTGAGCGATTGGCGAACCGTTTAGACTTCCAACATCAGCCGTTCGGGGTTTTCAACGCACTCTTTGACGCGCACCAAAAAGCTCACCGCTTCGCGGCCGTCAATCAAGCGATGGTCGTAGGAGAAAGCCAGGTACATCATCGGCCGGATCACCACCTGATCGTCCACCGCCACCGGCCGTTTCTGGATGGTGTGCATCCCCAGGATGCCGCTCTGCGGCGGATTCAAAATCGGTGTGGACAATAGCGATCCGAAAACGCCGCCGTTGGTGATCGTGAATGTGCCGCCTTGCAGATCCGCCACGGAGATTTTTCCGTCGCGCGCCTTGACCGCCAGCTCGGCGATGCCCTTCTCGATCTCGGCGAAGTTCAGCCGGCCGGCGTCGCGCAGCGCCGGCACCATCAAGCCCTTCTCCGTACTCACCGCAACGCCGATATTGTGATAATTATGATAGACAATGTCCGCGCCGTCGATGCGGGCGTTGACGGCCGGGTACGCCCTCAGCGCCTCGACGCACGCCTTGACGAAGAAGCTCATAAAACCCAGTCCGACGCCGTGCTTCTTCTGAAACGCTTCCTTATACTTCGCCCGCAGCGCCATGATCGCCGACATGTCTACTTCATTAAATGTCGTCAGGATGGCGGCGTTTTGTTGGGCGGCCAGGAGGCGTTCGCCGATGCGTTGACGGAGCGTCGTCATCCGCTGACGGGTTTCACGGTCATTAGCCGCCGGCTTGGGTTCGATGGTGGGCGACTCGCTCCGCGAGGCGCTTTTCTCACCGCGCTGACTTACGAACGCTTGCACATCTTCCTTAATAATCCGTCCGTCGCGGCCGGTGCCGGTCAACTTGCCGGCATCGACGCCGGCGTCGGCGGCCATCTGCCGCGCGGACGGCGACAGCAGCGGCTCGGCCGCGGCGACCGCTTTGATCGCGGGCGCGGGTTTCACGACGGCAGCCGGCGGCGCTGTTTCCTTCGGCTTGGCGACGGGGACGGCCCCTTCCTCGATGCGGCCGACTACCGAGCCGACGGCGACTTTTTGCCCTTCCTTAGCGGTGATGCTCAGGACGCCGGCGGCCGGGGCGACCACTTCCGTCGTGGCCTTGTCCGTCTCCAATTCGTAGACGGGTTCGTTGGCGCGCACGGCCGCGCCGTCGGCCTTGAACCACTTGGAAATAACGCCTTCGGTGATCGCTTCGCCGACCGACGGGACTTTGATGTCAACGGCCATGTGTTTTGTCGATGATGGGATGATGGGGTAATTCTTGTGCGACCCTCGCGCTCCCCTTTCGGGTCGCGGCTAAACGATTGCTCATTTCTTGCTCGACGCCACGGCCTTTTCCTCGTGCCGCGCGCCGTTGGACGAAGCCGACTCCGCCAGGCGCGGCCGCACTGGGTTGGACGCGCGGACCAAGTGCGGCGCCTCACCGCGTATTGCCGCCTCCACCAATTCCGCCTGTTCGCGGTTGTGGACCTCGTGCGAGCCGGTCGCCGGGCTGGCGCTGGCGTCGCGGCCGACGTACTCCGCCGTGTAGCCCATCGCTCGCAAGCGCGGCTCCATGAACGACCAGCCGCCCATGTTCTGCGACTCCTCCTGCACCCAGAGGTACTCCTCCGCTTTGCGGTAGCGACCAAGGGCGCGCCGCAACTGTTCCTCCGGGAACGGATAAAACTGCTCGACGCGCACAATAGCCACGTCGTCCGTCTCCGTTTTGGTGCGCAGCTTGACCAACTCGTGATAGACCTTGCCGCTGCACAACACCACGCGGCGGATGCGATCGGGCGTCGTCGTGGCATCGTCCAATATCTCATGGAAGCGCCCGGAGATCAGATCTTCCAGCGGTGAAATTTTGGCCCGCAACATGCTCTTGGGCGTCATCACGATCAATGGCTTGCGGAAGTTGCGCTTCATCTGCCGTCGCAGCATGTGGAAGTGTTGCGCCGGCGTCGAACACATGCACACCTGCATGTTGTCGTCGGCGCACAGTTGCAGGAAGCGCTCCAGCCGCGCGCTGGAGTGTTCCGGCCCCGCCCCTTCGTAGCCGTGCGGCAACAACAGCACCACGCCGCTGTCGCGCTGCCATTTCGATTCGCTCGAAGCCACGAACTGGTCGATGATGACCTGGGCGCCGTTGCTGAAGTCGCCGAACTGCGCCTCCCACATCACCAAGGTATCGGGCGCATCCAGCGCGTAACCGAACTCGAAGCCCAATACCGCCGCCTCGGAAAGCAAGCTATCGTAGACCTGTAGAGGCGCTTGATCCGGCCGCAAGTGGTTCAGCGCGACGTAAGGACCGCCCCTTGCGTAGTCGAAATAGACGGCGTGGCGCTGGCTGAACGTGCCCCGACGACTGTCCTGGCCGCTCAAGCGCACCGGCGTCCCTTCCAGGAGCAGCGAGCCAAACGCCAACAACTCGGCAAAGGCCCAATCAACCGGCTTGCGATCCACTAAGTCCTGATTGCGCGTCTTGAGCTGCGGCGCCAGCTTGGGGTGGAACGTGAAATCGTCCGGCACACGGACCAGGCCGGCGGAGATAAAACGCAGCGTCTCCTCCGATACGCCCGTCTCGACGGGGGCGTGCGAATACTCCGGCGTCATGCCCTGCCAGCGGCCGTCGAAGCCGTGCATGGTGGCGTATTCGTGCGGCCCCTGCTTGACCTCGTGCAACGACTCGTCCAGCTTGTCCTCGAACTTCTTGTCGATGGCCTCCGCCTCGTCCGCCGTCAGGTCGCCGGTGATAATGAGGCGGTCCTGATAAACGGAGGTCAACTTGGGCTGTTTCTTGATATTGGCATACATCACCGGCTGGGTGTACGAAGGGTCGTCGCCTTCGTTGTGGCCCATGCGCCGGAAGCAGTACATATCAATGAGGATGTCGCAGCCGAACGTCTGGCGGAACTCAAGGGCCAGCTCCGCCACGTAAACGGACGCCTCGGCGTCCTCGCCGTTGACGTGGAAGACCGGCGCCTGGATCATCTTGCCCACGTCGGAGCAATACATCGTCGAGCGCGCGTCGGCCGGCGATGTGGTGAAGCCGATCTGGTTGTTGACGATGATGTGAATGGTGCCGCCGGTGGTGTAGCCTTCCAACTGCGACAGATTGAGCGTCTCGGCCACCAGTCCCTGGCCGGCGAAGGCGGCGTCGCCGTGGATCAGCACGGGCACGCCCTTCTTGCGTTCCACGTCGCCGAAAGCGGTCTGCTTAGCGCGCGTACGGCCCTCGACGACCGGATCGACGGCTTCCAGATGGCTGGGGTTCGGGGCCAGCGACAGGTGCAACTGAAGGCCGCGCGAGTTCACGCGGTCGCTGGAGAAGCCGAGGTGATACTTCACGTCGCCGTCGCCGTCCATCGACTCGGGCAGGTAGTTCTCCTCGAACTGGGCGAAGATTTCCTCATAGGGCTTGCGTAGGATGTTGGCCAGCACGTTGAGCCGGCCGCGATGCGACATGCCGATGATGATCTCGCGGATCAGGTAGTCGGGCGCCTTTTCGACGATAGCCTCAAGTACGGGTACGAGCGTCTCGGAGCCTTCGAGGGAAAAACGCTTCTGGCCGGTGAACCGTGTTTGCAGGAAGTACTCGAAAAGCTCGGCGTAGTGAAGGCTCTTGAGAATGCGAAGTTTCTGGGCATGGTCGAAGCTGGGCCGGTTGCGGCGCGGTTCCATGCGTTCCTGGAGCCAATGGCGGATGCGCGTGTCCTGGATGTGCATGTACTCGACGCCGACGGTGCGGCAGTAGGTGTCGCGCAGGGCGGCGAGCAGTTCGCGCAAACTGGCGCGGGGCAGGCCATAAAACGGGCTAGTGTCGAAGACCCGATCCATATCGGCTTCGGACAGGCCGAATTCGGCCAACTCCAGCAGCGGGTAACTCGGGCGCGGGTCGTTAAGAGGATCGAGGTGGGCGAGGAAGTGGCCGAGGTCACGGTAAGCGTAGATGAGGCGGATGACGCCGGATTGCAGGCGGGACTCGTCCACCCCGGAGGCGGCCGGCCGCACCGACCCTAACTCAAAGCCTTCAAAGAAGTAACGCCAACTTTCATCGACGGAAGAGGGGTCTTGCCTCCAGCGTCGATGCGCGTCTTCGATGGCGTCCAGGTTTCCGCGGCTGGCGACGGCGCCTTCACTCATGATAACCGGCTTCCGATTGGCCTTGGGCGTTGGCCGCCCCCTGTGGTTCCATTCCTATTCTTATTAAACGCGACAGGCCGCGCCGGGACAAGCGCACCTTGGCCGTCAACGCGGCTTCCCCTGTCGGCCCCGTTCCCGTTTTCGTTAGACTGGATACGATCGGCGAAAGTCGGATGATCGGACGAATCGGCGGCCGTTCACGCCGCTTGGCCCTTGACTCGCCGAGAACTCTGGTGAGGCCGGCCATGTTATCGCCAGGGGCCTCAACCCTTGGCGGTGTTCTGCTTGTCCAGCTTTTGCCGGGGAAAGGCCATGTTGCGCCGCACGAACTCTTCAAGGTACGGCGACGAGTTTTTGCGCGGACGGCTGAAGGGGTGGGCCGGCCGGCTTACCCGCCAGGATGAACTTGGCGTTGCCTTGGAGTCGTGCGTCTCCGGGGTTGACGGTCAGCGCCTGCCGCAGGTGTTCGGCCGCCTTGTCCTTCAAGCCCATATACCAGGCGCATACGGAAGCCATGTCGTCGAGCCGCTCGCCCCAGGCGTAGGCGAAACTTTGGTAGTGCCTCGGCCGCTCCCGGATGGCCAGCGC
>DHJA01000192.1:0-226 GCA_002404095.1 Planctomycetaceae bacterium UBA4732
ACGGCCGGTGCCGACCGTGCCGCGACCCTTGATCGAGAAAACGTCCTCAATGGACATCAAGAACGGCTTGTCCTCGGCCCGCTCCGGCGTCGGGATGTAGGTGTCCAAGGCGTTTACCAGATCGTCGATACACTTGCCGGACGCGTCGTCCTTGCCTTCCGACAGCATGACTGCCAGCGAGTTGCCGCGGATGATCGGCACTTCGTCGCCCGGGAAGTCGTACTTC
>DHJA01000192.1:464-13184 GCA_002404095.1 Planctomycetaceae bacterium UBA4732
ATCATGTTCTTGATGTAGTCGGCGTGGCCGGGGCAGTCGATGTGCGCGTAGTGGCGCTTCACGCTCTCGTATTCGACGTGAGCCACCGCGATCGTGACCGTCTTGAGGTCGTCGCGCTCGGTGCCGCCCTTGGCGATTTCCTTGTAGTTTTTAAACTTGGCGATTTTGTTCTTGAACGCCTGGCGCGCGACGATGGCGGCGGTCGTTGTGGTTTTGCCATGGTCGATGTGGCCAATGGTGCCGACGTTCACATGCGGTTTCGTACGCGCAAAGACTTCCTTAGCCATCGTTCCTCCGCAGTTTCATTGCAAGCAGCCGGACGTTCGCGCCCGGACAACAGGGTGAGAACCAATAAGAGACTTCGTCGAGAGCTGCTGCTGGGGGTCGAACCCAGGACCTGCGCCTTACCAAGGCGCCGCGCTACCACTGCGCTACAGCAGCACTACGTTCCTTCCGCGATATTCTTCGCTTGTCGTGCCAACTGTCTTCGCTGGTGAGTGCGTTCGCGGTGGCAGTTCGCACAGACGACATCACATTTGCCAATTTCCGCCAAAACTTTTTTCCATGACAACCGAGCTGACACAGCGATGGCCGACACATTAAAGCATTTCTTCACTCCGGGACGGTGATCGAAATCCATGACGTAGGGCGGGTAAATGAGGCCACAGTCGACACAGGGAAGGCTCTTGGCCGAACGAAGCAACTGTCGATGTCGTTTAACCCGCTCTTCTTGCAGTGTAAAATAGTAGTCCTTATGCCGCTCGTAATACTCGCGCTGGTAAGCGCAGTGACAAGGCCGACACCAATGCTGTGGCTTGCCATTGGTCCTAACGCCGTATTCAGACTCTGGTAAAGTCCTCTCGCATTTCGGACACGTTTTCACGGGAACCTCCTGTCGCCCATAAAGCGGGTGAGCGGAATCGAACCGCCAACGGCTTGCTTGGAAGGCAAGCGCTCTACCGTTGAGCTACACCCGCACACCATCCAAATTGGGCAGGACAGGATTTGAACCTGTGTAGGGTTGCCCCGTCAGATTTACAGTCTGATGCCATTGGCCGCTCGGCCACCTGCCCGTATGCCGCTTGCGAGCCTTTCCCTTGGCGCGGACTCCGCAAACTTTTCCAGATAGCTTCCTATGGATGACAGACCCAATCGTCTCACGGTTCGCCGCTTTCGCCCCATTCTGGCAAGCTAGCGGTGGGAGTCGAACCCGCAACCCCCTGATTACAAATCAGGAGCTCTGCCAATTGAGCTACGCTAGCACGTCCGCCCGCGTGGAAAGAGTAAGTATAGGAAGGCGGCAAAACCCTTGCAAGGCGAAATTCCCGCACATTCCCCCGCTCACCGGATTGCCCAAGGCTTTGCGGATACTCGTTGACCTTGACGGTAGAGAAGTGGATAATCCAAAGGCCGGGCCGTTGCGCTCGCACCAGGTGTTTCTGTTTGACCAGCGAGGCTCTTATGCAGACCGTTCGCGCGAACGTCGAAGATTGGATCGCCGCTTACTCCGAGGAGCCGGACAAAGTGCGGGAGTTCTGTGTCCGCCACGGCATCCTCGATTACGTCCACACGGCCATTGAATTGGCGCAGAGCAGTTTCCCACCGATCGAGAAACTGACCTTATCTCTTTGGACCGATCCCTTGGAGGGAACAGAAAAGGTCCGTATCTTTCTGGAGGTGCGATCCGGTTTTGATGAGGCGATGGCCGCAGATTGGCAATTCCTTCTTCAGTGGACCCAGACCGCCCCTCTCCCGGAACGATACCTGATCTCCTTTTCTTACATCACTGTTTGACCTATGCGCCCACACGCTTTCTGGCAGCTCGCGGATCGTCTGACCATCAGCGAGAAAAACCCGGAAGGGTTCCGCAGCGCCATCAGCCGCGCCTATTACGCCGCGTTCCTGACCGCCGTGGACTTCCTGGGAGCAATGAACATATCCCTTCTTGGCAGCCCCGGCAAACATACCGAGTTGCTGAACATTCTCGGCAATACTGGCGATGCGGCTATTGATGCCGCGGGGGATCAATTGGTCAGACTCCGTGATGAAAGAAACAAGGCGGATTATGACCTGAGCAATCGAGGAGTTGAGAGCGAGTCTAATGCCTGCTTCCGTGTAAAGGAAGCGTTTAGCGTGATCGCGGAATTAAACCGCTGCCGTCTCGACGCCTCCCGGTTCGCTACCGTTACGGCGGCCACGCAAGCCTGGGTGAAAAAACTCCGAGGGATTCCGTAATCGCTGCGGCCTCCGTCAAGGATTCGCCGCCGTCTCCGCTTCCGCTGTTAGCGCGGTCAACGCCGGCTTCAGACGACTCAAGGCCGAATCCAGGCGCTTCCACGCCTCCGCGGCGCCGGTGAGTGTGCCTTCGCGGCCCATCGCCTCCAGCTTCGCCGCCGCCGCCAACGCCAACGGCGCTCCGAAAATGCCCGCCGCTCCGACCAGTGTATGCGCCAAGCGATAGACGCCCGTTGCATCGCCGGCGTTGATCGCCTCGCGCATCTGCGTTAGTTGAATCGGGTACGAATCGAAAAACACTTCGGTCAGCGACTTCAACAATTCCCTATCTCCACCAACACGCGCCAGCGCTTCGTCCTGGTCAAGAATCGCGCCGTTTTCGGACGCGGCCGGCGCGTCGCTCCGGGGCGCCGACGGGGCCGGCGCCGTTGGAACTAAGGCCGCGATCGCGCTGAATAATTCCTGGGTCTGAATCGGCTTGGAGACGTAACCGTCCATGCCGGCCTCCAAGCAGCGCTCGCGGTCGCCTTTCATGGCGTGCGCGGTCATGGCGATGATCGGCACGCGCCCGCCTTTTTGGCGCTCGCGGCAGCGGATCTCGGCCGTCGCCTCCATTCCGTCCATTTCCGGCATCTGCACGTCCATCAACACTATGTCGAACGCCTCCTGGGCGACCGCCTCGACCGCCTCGCGGCCGGTGTTGGCGATCTCAACCCGATGCCCCTGCTTTTTCAACAGCGCCAACGCCAATTTCTGGTTGACCGAATTGTCTTCCGCAACCAGGATGTGTAACGGCCGCGCCCCGCCCGGCCCGGCGTGTTCATCGGCGGCCGCCAGGCGAGTGTGAAGCGGCGAACCGCCCAACGTCGCCAGGATCGTCTCCAGCAACTCCGATTGCCGCACCGGCTTGGTCAGGTAGGCGCGTACCCCGAGTTGCCGGCACCGCTCCACGTCCTCCGGTTGCCCCGCAGAGGTTAGCATCAACACCGTCGCCCCAGACAGCGCCGGATCCGCTTGGATGTGGCCCGCTAGGGTGAAGCCGTCCATTTCCGGCATATGGCAATCCAGCAACACTAACTCGTAAGGCTCTCCCGCCGACGCGGACGCCTCGAGCGCCGCCAACGCCGCCGCCCCGCTGTCCACCGCCCGCGGCCGCATACGCCAATTGCTCAGAACTTCTTCCAAGATGCGCCGATTCGTGGCGTTGTCGTCCACGACCAGCACCGGGAGACCGTGCAGATGGGCCGGGTGGGCCGGCGGCGGCGGCGGCGGCGCGCCGGCCCCGCACAAGCCGAACTGCGCGGTGAAATGAAAAGCGCTGCCGATGTTCGCGTCGCTCTCGACCCAAAGGCGGCCGCCCATGATGGCCGCCAACTGCGCCGAGATCGTCAAGCCCAGTCCCGTGCCGCCGTATTTGCGCGTCGTCGAATGGTCCACCTGAGTGAACGCCTCGAAGATGTTTTGCTGCTGCTCTTTCGGGATGCCGATGCCGGTGTCGCGGACGCAAAAATGCAGGCAGATGTCCTTTTCGGTTCGCGTCTCCGGCTCGACCTCGACCACCACCTCGCCGCGGGCGGTGAACTTGATGGCGTTGCCGATCAGGTTGATGAGGATTTGTCGCAGCCGACCGGGGTCGCCGCGGATGAATTCCGGCGCGTCCGGGGCGATGCGACAAGCCAATTCCAGACCTTTCTGTTGAGCCCGTACTGCCAGCGCCCGCATGACGTCGTCCAGGTGCGAGCGGAGGGCGAAATCCACTGCGTCCAGGTGCATTTTGCGAGCTTCAATCTTGGAGAAATCGAGAATGTCGTTGATAATGCCCAAAAGCGACTCGGCCGACGCCTTGACCAGATCCAGGTATTCGCGCTGCTCGTGCGTTAGGTTGGTGTCCAAGGCCAACTCGGTCATGCCGAGGATGCCGTTCATCGGTGTGCGAATTTCATGCGACATGTTGGCGAGGAATTCGCTCTTGGCCCGGTTCGCAGCCTCGGCCGCTTCTTTCGCTTTCTGAAGCTCCGCCTGGGCCTGCTTGCGCTCCGTCACGTCGCGGGAAACGCCGAAGGTGCCGACGATACGGCCCTGCGGATCGCGCAACGGCATCTTCGTGGTGGAAGCCCACGACTCATGGCCGTCGGACCAGGTTTCTTTCTCTTCCACGCCGATTATCGGCCGGCCCGTGGCGATCACCTCTTGCTCGTCGCGCAACGCCTGACCGGCGTGTTCGCGGCCGAAGAAGTCGAAGTCGGTTTTTCCGGTCGCCTCCGAAGGGCTTGCCAGACCGAAGCGTTGCGTCATGGCGGCGTTGATGCAGAGGAATCGACTGTCCCGGTCTTTGAAATAAATGTTATCCGGCAGGTAGGTCATCAAGGTTTGCAGAAGTCGGCGCTCCTGGGCCAACTCTTCCTCGGCGATTTTGCGCTCCGTCAGGTCCGTGACCACGCCGTCGAGCCGAACGGCGCGGCGATCCGGCCCCGCGGTCGGCGTTACGCTGTCGCGCACCCAGCGAAACAGGCCGTCCGGTAAGACCACGCGGTATTCTTCATGGCTGGCCTTGCCGGCGCGAAGATTGGCCAGCGCTTTATCCCAGCGCGGTTGATCTTCCGGATGGATTACCTCGCGCCAAGCAGCCGGCCCGCCGCGCAAAAAGGTTTCGGGAGGCCTGCCCGTGATGCGCGTGACGACCGGGGAGATGAAATGGTAGACCCAGCGGCCCGCGTCATCGATCTCCGCGCTCCAGAGGCAGTCGGAAACCGAGGCCAGCACGCGCCGAAGTTCCGCTTCTTTGCCTTGCAGCTGGGCGTGGGCCTCGCGCTGTTCGCGGATGTCGCGGGCGGTGATGAGCGCGAGCGGCTTCGGCTCGACGTGCAACCGGGCGATGGTGATGTTGATGGGAATCCATACGTCGTCCTGGCGTGTACGGAGAAGGAAACCTTCTTGGGAGTGAAAGATTTCACTGTGAGTGGCCGCGTGACGCAGGCGTTCCTTCCCCTTTCCGGCGAAACGGAACCAGTAAGTCATGGGCTTGGCGAGCAACTCCTCACGGTCCAGGCCGGTCAGGCGCTCGGCAATGGGGTTGACGGCCACAAGCCGGTCATTGTCGGGGTCGAACAGGAATAGGGCGTCGCCCGCTTCCTGAAACAACGCCTTCCCCAAACCCTTGATCTGGTTCTGTTCTGTGTTCATGGTGCGCTTCGCTCGGGCCGCCGACGTGCGATAAGGAGAACCGGGCGGTCGGGGGCGGCGTCGTATGACATGCGGCCGTTATCCCCGTTGCAGAAAGTATACCCTACGTCATCATAACAGACACGCTTCGGACGCAGCAGACGGGAAGAAGACAGACCACCGACCCCGCCGATTGTACCGGCGCGGCAAGCGTGTGCCTCTGGATTTAGGCGGCGGAGCGGGCGCCCCACCTTTCGTTTCCACCGGCTATTTATCTTTAACCGGCGTCGATTCCACTTGCGGTTTCGCGTCGGTGGGCTTGTCAGGCTCGACGGCCGTAGACGGCGCCACCGGCGCGGGCGCGCCGATGATTAAAGGAGGCGGATTCGGCGCGACAAGACCCCCTGGAACGAGACCACCGGGAAACGCAATCGTCCCAGCGCCCGGCTGGCCTGGCTGGTTCTGCTGCTGAAGGTCCGGGTCGGCGCGCATCTCGTTGGCGGTCTCCTTTTTGGTCACGAACAGGACATTGCCGACGCGAACCGACTTGAGACCGGCCATCTCCGCCAACAGGCGCACGGCCGTCTCCAGCGGCACGTCCTCCAACTGAATGCTCACCGGCGCCTTGGCTTCCTTCTCCACGCGGGTATCCAGGATAAGGTTGGTCGCCGTCTCGCGCGACAACAGTTTCAGGGCCGTCGTGAACTCCACTTTACTCAAATCCAGGTTGACGCGCTGGCGCATTTGCCGAAGCATCGCCATGTCTTCCGTGGTGATGACTACCGTGTCGCCGATGGATGCGAAGCTAAGGCCATACGGCGAGAGAATGGCGCGCAGCGCCGTGCGTACCTTAACATCCTTGAGGTCCACATCGACCGGCGACGGCGGCTGGTCGGGCGTGAAGCCGAGCGTTTGCTGAATGGTGAGACTGTCTAGGACGAAATTGATTTTGCTCTTTTCGCGCAGCATATCGACGGCCACGTTCAGCGGCTGGCGTTCGATTTTGAGAGTGACGGTCTTGTCAAGTGCCGTGTGCAGTTTGTCGACGGGATTGACGGCCTTCTCGAGCGCGGCCGGCGCCGCCGGAAGGAGGGAGGGCGCCATCGCCCAGACCAGGACGGCGCCGGCGGCGAGGGTTTGCCAGCAAGCGGGAACCGTGCGCATGCGTTCGACTCCTATCCGGGGGAATGGATGCGGACGCACTCTCTACCGCGTCCTATTACCTTCCAGGGTACTTCTCTCCTATGGTGTTCGCAAGAGCCGGCTTCCCATTCGCCGAAGCGCGACGATCTTTCAAGGAAGAAACCGCGTACAACACCTAGGGCGCTCGTTATCCCAAAGGCACGTGGTCATGGCTTCCTCTATTTCCTCCCGCAAATGGCGTCTTATTGTAGGGACGGTTCTGATCGTCCTCGTGGCGGGGCTGGTCGCCGGCGGTTACTGGCTCTGGCGCCCATCGCCATGTCCGCGGCCAGATATGACGGCCGTGATGCACGCCAACAACCGCGGCATCGGCCACATGGAGCAATTCAAGTACGATCTGGCCCAAAGCGATTTCGAGGAAGCCGTCCGCCTGGCGCCCGACTGCTGGATGCCCGGCCGCATTAACCTCGGCATCGCCCTGCTCAACCAGAAAGACCCTCCTTTTCTGGCCCGCGCCATTCAAGCATTCGACGAAGTCCTCAAACAGGAACCCGACAATCCTTATGCCCATTATTGCCTCGGCGTCATTGCCGAGTACCAGGGGCATCTGACGAAGGCCGTCCCAGAATTCGAGGCCGTCACTCGCATCGACCCCAACGACGCTCACGCCTGGATGCACCTCGGCGCCTGCGTCGGACAGCTGAACTTCAACGACCCCTCCGCGCGGGCGGCGGGCTACTTACGAACGGCGCTACGGCTCAACCCCAACTTGAACGAGGCTCGCTACCGATTGGCCCAGGATCCCAACACCAGCGACGCCGAAAAGACGACGCTGCTGGCTGACAAAGAAACGCTCGCGCGGGCCGTCTGGGAGGATCCCAGCGAACTGATCTACTCGACTATGGGCCGTTACGCGGACGTTATAGGCCGGAGCGCCGATCCGTCTCTAAAGCCGGCAGTCGGCCCGCTGCCGCTGTTCCGGCCAAGCGACTCCTTTCACGTCACGCTCGCCCCCGGCGCCCATTGGGCAAAAGCCGACGAACTTGGCGACGGCGCGGTCGGCGACTTGCGCCGCGAAGCACGGCGCCGCTTCGGCGCGACGATGGTGCTGCTCGACTACAATCACGATGGCAAATTGGACATATTCCTAGTTGGCGCGGTCGTGGAAAAAGGCAAAGTGCGCGATCTGCTGTTGCGCAACGACGGCGACGGTCGTTTCACCGACATTACCACCGAAGCCGGATTGGCCGGCGAACGTACAAGTCTGGGCTGCGCTGTGGCCGACTACGACAACGACGGTTTTCCTGATCTTTTGATAACCGGAGCCGGCGCGCAGAAGCTGTTCCGCAACACCGGCGACGGGCGTTTCGAGGACGTGACCGCCAAAGCCGGACTCGACAAAGTGACGACGGTATGTCTCGGCGCCGGCTGGGCCGACCTCGACCAGGACGGCGATTTGGACCTTATCCTATGCCAATACGCGGATACGCCGGAACTCGCGTTGAACACGATGCGCGGCGGCAAGGCGGAAAGCGCCCCCGGCTTGGCGGTATTCCTCAACGTCGGCGAAGCGCCGCCGAACCCGGCCGGTCATCTTGACGGCCTGACTACCGCCTTTCGACGCGCCGGCGGCCCTGAAGCGCTACTCGTCAAGGGGCCGACGACCGGCGTGGCGCTGAGCGACGTGGACGGCGACCGCGACCTCGACCTGCTGGCGCTGGCGGACGGCGCCGCTCCGGCGGTGGTCCTCAATGATCGCCTGTTGCGCTTCCATTGGGCAAACGGGTCGGTCGCCGGCGCGCAAGCGTGGAACGGCGCGCTCGTGCTGGACGCCGACCACGACGAACGCTCCGATCTATTCCTTGTTCCCGCCGGCAAGTCGCCGATTTTGTTGCTGAGCGGCGGCCGCGCGACGGGCGACGACGCGGCCCATTGGTTCCACGAGGGGGCGACGAACTCCCCGCCGCTGCGGCAAGCGCAAGCGATTGATGTGGACCTGGACGGTTGGACCGACGTCGTGGGTTTGTCCCAAGACGGCAAGCCGGTGTTGCTGCACAACGACGGGACCGGGCGGTTGGTCCTCACGCCCCATGCCTTCGGCCCCGACGAGGGCTGGCCCGCCGATGTTGTCGCCGTGGCCGCCGTGCCACTGACAGAGCCTTGTCATTGCGATCTGCTCGTCTGGTCGGAGACGAACGGCCTGCAAATGCGCCAAAGCAAGGGCAACGGCAACAACGGCTTGGACCTAGAATTGACCGGCTTGCGCGAGAGATCCGGCGGTGATTCCAAAAGCTCACACACTCTGCGCACCAACGCCGACGGCATCGGCGTTTGGGCGATTGCCCAAGCCGGTACGCTTTGGACCGGAGCGGAGAATACCACCTTGTCCGCCGGCCTGGGCCAATCGCGGCTGCCGTTGACGCTCGGCATCGGCCCCGCCGACCAGGCCGATGTGCTGCGCCTGCGCTGGCCCGATGGCATGGTGCAGGCGGAATTGAACGTGCTAACGTGCGACCCCCAGCGAATTAAGGAAACCGACCGCAAAGGCACTTCCTGCCCCGTCCTTTTCACCTGGAACGGCCAGCGCTTCACCTATGTCACCGACTTCCTTGGCGCCGGCTCGATGGGCGAACTCGGCGCCGACGGACGGACGCGCACGCCGCGGCCCGAAGAATCGGTCAAAATCGAGGCCGACCAATTGATCCCGCGCGACGGCCAATACGTCCTCAAGATCGCGGAGCCGATGGACGAGATACTATACCTCGATCATCTGCAATTGGTGGTCCTCGATCATCCCAAAGACGTATCGGTCTATCCCGACGAGCGCTTCGCCGAGGAACCGCCGCCCAGCCAGGACCTGCTTGCGTTTCGCACCAAAGTATTTCCCGTCCAGGCGCGCGACCATCGCGGCCGGGACATAACCGAGACGCTGCGCGAACGCGACGGCAAAACGGTGGACGGTTTCGACGCCCGCTCATGGATTGGCTTCGCGGAAGACCATTGGGTCGAACTGGACTTCGGCGACCGGTTGGCGAAGGTTGGGCCGCACGACCGGCTGTTCCTGTGCCTAGCCGGATGGACCGACTATCCCTATCCCGAATCGATCTATGCGGCGCAACAGGCCGGCGTACCCATGCGGCCGCCGGTAATGGAACGGCTCGGCGCCGACGGGCAATGGAAGCCGGTGGGCGGCGACTTCGGCTTCCCGGCCGGACTGCCGCGCGTCATGACGAAGGACGTGACCGGATTGCTCGGCGGATCGTCGTGCCGGATACGATTGCGGACCAACCTGCAAATCTATTGGGACCAGATCTATGCCGCCCCGCTGTTGGAGACGGCGAAAGAAGGGACGAAGGGCGAGGTCCGCGTGACGCTGCTGGAAGTGACGGACGCGACGCTGGCGGCGCGCGGCATCCTACGGCAAACGGCGCCGGCCGGCGGGCCGCTCGTCGAGTTCGACGCCGACCGCACGGAATCCGTGGCGGTGACGCGCTGGACCGGCGCGCTGACAAAGCTGGGGCCGGTAACGGAATTGTTACGCCGCGCCGACGACTGCTTCGTGGTGTGCGGCCCCGGCGACGAGATCACCGTGCGTTTCGACGCCGGCCGACTGCCGCCGTTGCCCGACGGCTGGACGCGCTCATTCGTGCTAAAAACTCGCGGCTACTGCAAGGATTCCTCCTTGTTCACGGAAACCGGCGGCGCCGTGGGGCCGCAGCCGTTCCGGGCCATGAGCCGCTATCCCTACGGAGCGGAGGAACATCCGCCGGCCGAAGCGGAAGCATCATGGCGCCGTTGGAACACGCGACGCCTCGGGCCGGACGCCTCAAGACGGTAGGTCTTTCCCTGGCATTGGCGCAAGAGTTACGCCGGACGATTTCGCCGCGTCAGCCATAAGCAAGAAGCGTTTTTCTTGAAGCCAACGCCAAAAGCCCATTATGCGCTCTTTCATTGTGTATATCAGCGCTTGTCGTTCCACGCCGGCTGGGAATACTTCTCCGCGACGAGGGCGTCGATGCGACGGCGTTCTTCCTCGGTCCAGTCGCTGGCTTGCAAGAGCCATCCGGTGCGGCGAATGAAACTTTCTTTCACGGCGCCGGCGACCTCCAGCCCCGAGAGCCGACGGCTGCACAATTCGGCGACGCCAGGCAGCGCGAGCGTGTAGGGACTGGCGGCCAGCAGGACGGCGCCGTGTTGGAGCAGAGCGCCGCGTTGACGCCGTTGAGCGCTGCCGACGATCTTGTTCGGGCCGATGCGAAGATCGCCAGGCGTATGGTGCAGATAGCAGAGTACGTCGCCATGTTTCACATCCTGGCCGACGCTTTCCGGCACGGCGCCAAGTCTGGCCAGCGCTTCTGCGACGATGGCGTGCATCCGAAGCAGCCACGACTCGCCGCGAGTTTGCCATGACGTTCCGGCCGGTAGAGCGAGGGAGTAGGTCAATTCGTGATGATGAACCAGCGCCGCGCCGCCGGTAGGCCGGCGGACGTAAGGGAGATTCGCAAGAAGCGGATCGTAAATGTGGACAGTGTGGGGCTGGAAGTATCCAAGGCTAAGCGCGGCCGCCGACCAGCCGTAAAATCGCAAGGACGCCTGGCCGGCGCCGGCCGCTTCCAGCAGGGTTTCGTCGGCGGCCATGTTGTGCGGGCCGTCGGCTTCGGCAAACGGCAACAGACGCACGACGCTCATTCGGCCTTCCAGCGCAAGATCGGCTGTCGCGCCGCGCGGACCTCATCCGGTCGGCTCAATCCCAGCGTGTGCGGCGCCTGCTGGAGGTACGTAGCATCCTCGCCGTGGATGCGGATCATCGCGTCGGCGAAGGCGTCCAGCGTTTCCTTGCTCTCGGTCTCGGTCGGCTCGATCATCAACGCTTCGGGCACCACCAACGGGAAATAGACCGTCGGCGCATGGTAGCCGAAGTCGAGCAAGCGCTTGCAGACGTCCATCGCGCTCACGCCTCGCTCCTTGCGCAGCCGGCGGGCGCTGGCGACAAACTCGTGCATACAGCGGTCGCCGTGCGGCACGTCGTACACCGCCTTTAAGCGACTTAACAGATAGTTAGCGTTGAGAACGGCGTTCTCGCTGACTTCGCGCAGACCGTCCGGCCCCAGTGTGCGAATGTAAAGCCAGCCGCGCAACAAGATGCCGACGTTGCCGAAGAAACTCCGCACCCGGCCAATCGACTTAGCACGGTCGTAGTCGAGGCGAAAACCGTCGGCCGTTTTCACCACAACGGGCGCCGGCAGAAACGGAATCAACGGTTCGCGCACGGCGATGGGGCCAGCGCCAGGCCCGCCGGCGCCGTGCGGCCCAGTGAAGGTCTTGTGGACGTTGTAGTGCATCATGTCCACGCCGAAATCGCCAGGCCGGGTGACGCCGAGGATGGCGTTCATATTGGCGCCGTCGAGGTAGACAAGCGCTCCTTGGCGATGTACGAGGTCTGTTATTTCCGCGATCTGATGGTCGAAAATACCCAGCGTATTCGGGTTGGTAATCATGAAAACGGCGGCGCGGGCGTCGAGCTTGGCCCCCAGTTCGGCGAGATCGACGAGGCCGCGGCCGTCGCTCTTTATGGTCACGGTGTCAAAGCCGGCGATGGCCGCACTGGCCGGGTTGGTGCCGTGAGCGCTGTCGGGGATGAGAACGCGGCTACGCTTTTCGCCGCGGTCGCGGAAGTAGGCGGCGGCGACCAGCAGCGCGGTCAGTTCGCCTTGCGCCCCGGCCGCCGGCTGCAAGGACACGCCGTCGAGGCCGGCGATTTCCGCGAGAAAGTTCTGCATCTCCCAGAGCAATTCCAACATGCCCTGACAAGAAGCGTCGCTTTGCAGCGGGTGCAGTTCGGCCATGCCAGGGAGGGCGGCGAGACGCTCATGCCGCTTGGGGTTGTACTTCATCGTACACGACCCAAGCGGATAGAAATTGGTGTCGATGGCCATATTCTTCGTCGAGAGGTTGACGAAATGGCGGACGACGTCGATCTCCGCGGCTTCCGGCAACGGCGGCGGCGCGTCGGCCAGGGCGGCGGCCGGCAGTAGGTCTTTCGCCGCCGCGGCCGGTACGTCGCACTCCGGCAGGCGTGCGCAGCGCCGTCCGGGGCGGCTCATCTCGAAGAGGAGTTCGGTCGATTGGTTCTTTTCCATAAGTTGAGTCGTTGTTCTAGTTTAGCCGCGACCCGAAGGG
>DHJA01000192.1:13279-13727 GCA_002404095.1 Planctomycetaceae bacterium UBA4732
CGAAGGGGAGCGCGGAGGAGACGCTATCCCCTTCAGGTCGCGGCTCAACGAACCCTTGTCGTAATAATAAATAGTTACCGAGTCTCCAGAATAACAGTGCGCTGGAAGCCGGGATCCGACCGTGTGCGGCGCGAGACCGGCGCCAGTTGCATGGCGAGCGCCGCCGTGAGGCCGTCGATCTCCGCCCGCGTGCGTTTCTCGGTGACGGCCACGCTCAAGCAATCGTCGAGGCCGGGCAGCCAACGGCCCAGATGCAAACCGGCGTGGAAGCCTTTGGCCAGCAAGGCGTCGAGCAGTCCGGGCACGGCCGCCGAGACTTGCAACGTGAACTCCTTGAAAAACGGCCGTGCGAAACGTAGATGAACGCTTGGAATCTTGGTCAGCGCCTCAGCGGCATAGTGGGCCTTGCGCGTACAGAGTTCAGCCGTCTCGCGCAGTCCCTGCGGCC
>DHJA01000281.1:0-6919 GCA_002404095.1 Planctomycetaceae bacterium UBA4732
TCATTCCCGGAAGTGCGCTCGGCCAGAGTGTTTAACGCCAACGCGGAGTGAAGAAGCTCGTCGCGTCGATCCGGCTCGTCATCGGCTCGCGCCGCCGTGGCCTGGGCCAATAGCAATTGAAGATCTTGAATGTCGTCGCGCGTCCGGCTCTGTTCGCGTTCGGGCAGGTAGCGAACGGTCGCCTGATCCCTCCAGGATGAGTCCAGCGCGTGATAAAGCTGGAGAGCGTGACGGGCGAGGTCGGCGCCTTCCGTCAGCTGGCGCGTGCTGGGATTCTGAATGTTCAGCATCGCCTCCACGGCCTTCTTTTCAGGCAGGAAACGGTCGCGTGTATCATTGGCCGCGCGGGACAGATGGTTTTCGCGGGCCACGTAGCCTGCCGCCGGACCCAGGACCAGCACGGCCGCGATGACGGCGCCCAGCGCGGAAGTGAGGACGCGCGGATGGCGCCGCGTCCATTTCCGAGCGCGTTCCGCCAAGGACGGCTCCGGGGTGTGGCGCAGAGGCAGGTTGTCGCGGTGACGATCCAGGTCTTCAACCAGATCGCGGGCGGATTGGTAGCGGCGCGTAGGGTCTGGCTCCAGACAACGGCGCACTATCGCCTCCGCGGCCGGCGACGCCGCTTTGTTCCAGCAACGCAAGCGCGGCGGCGGTCCCAAGCGATCCGCGACCATTTGTGGCAGCATCTCATGGGTCGGCCCCGTGCGCCGCGGGAAGGGGGGCTTGCCGGTGAGCAGCTCGAAGAGAATCACGCCGAGCGAATAGAGATCGCTGCGCGCGTCCACGACCCGGCCCATCCCCTGGAACGCCTCCAGGTGTTCCGGCGCCATGTACGGCAGCGTGCCGCCGACGCGGCTGCTCGGCGCGGCCAATTGGGAGTTTTGCGCTAGGTTAAAGTCGAGAAGCATCGGCTGGCCGTGGTCGGTCAGCAGGATGTTGGCGGGTTTGAGGTCGCGGTGGACGACGCCTTGATCGTGGGCGTGCGCCAACCCCTCCGCCAGACGCGCCCCGACCCACAAGACCGCCCCGACGTAGGTGAGCTTTTCGAGCGTCTCCAGCGCGGTCTTGCTTTTGCCGTTGGTCGGCGCCTTCGGGACGGAATGCTCCGCCAGTGCCGAGGAAGGCCCCACGGTTGTGGGGGCGGACGCCCCGGCAACGACGGTCAGCACCGTGACGTTATGGCGATTGTGCAGCGTACCGATAAGGGCTTTTCCGGACGCCGGCAGCGACGCGCTGCTCTCCAGGTTCTGAAGCAGATCGGCCAGGGTGGTCGCGCCGAAATAAGGCATGCACAGCGCCTGAAAACGACCAGCCTGATGCACCGAGTAAACCGGGGCGATATTGGTATGTTGCAGCTGCGCGAGCGTTTGGGACTCCCCGAACATGTCGGCGCTCACCTTCAAGGCCACCAAACGGTTGGCGAGGTCGTTCTGCCGCGCCAGGAAGACGCGGCCGAAGGCGCCGCGCCCCAACTCGTGCAGGAGATGGAAGCCCTGCCAGACGCTGCCCGTCTCGGGAAGAACCGCCTCCTCATCAGGGACGCGGAAAACTGGCGTATGCGGAACGCTTGAACCTAAAGCGGAGGGTTTATATCCGTGAGCGCCTTCTGGACGATTCGGGCGGGAATGCGAGTCCGGGACGCCGGCTTCATGAAGCAGACGCTGGTACGCATGATCGCCGTCGGCGGCGTCGGGCGGACTAGCCCCCTGGACGGTGTCGCCGCCGAGCGCCCAATCGGCGACGGCGATGCCAAAACGCCGCTCGTAGTCGGTCGCGGAGGGCGCGTCGCCGGTTTTACGCCGCCGCTGAAACTCCTCGAAGGCGAGGGCGGACACGAAGTCACGATCTTCGGCGATCTCCGGATAGTCGCGGAGATAATCCTCCAGGCGCCGCGGTCGGCCCCGAATGCAGCCGTGTTCCAGGTCCACTCGTACCAGATCGCGCAGAACGCTCGGCCGGGACGGATGGCCGACAGGCGGCAGGAATTCCGCCAGGTTTGCCTGTCCGTTACGCAGCCAAGCGGACTCGAATTGGTCGATGTGCGATCCCGAATCGACGGCGGGAGCGTCCAGCTGGGCCTGCGGCATGGAGTGTTTTCTCAGCGGGGGGGTCAAGGCATGGTTCGCGTATTCAGCGCACGCTGTCGCCGCAGGGGTTTACGAGCCTGGGGCGGCCCGTACCATCAGAGCGACCAGACGCTATAGAGGGGAGCGGCTGGTGATTACCTTGCCTTCGCGGGGAGCGGAAACGGCAAGGGAGCGCCCTGACGGACTAAGCAACCATAAGTCGGGAACAACCGGAGTCAAGCGAGCAACCGCGAAAAACCGTCTAGCCGCGCCCTGTAGGGAAGCGCGTCACTGCGGGGTGTGCGTCTTTTACTTGGGTGACTTTTACGCTGGGTGCCATGCTTTCGCGGCCCTTTTCGGAACAGAGACAGCCGCGAAGTCGCCGCGAAAGCATGTCTACCTCGCGTGGCAGACATGCTTTCGCGGCGGCGGTTCCTGGGATTTCTCGCCTCGACTGGGGCCGCGAAAGCATGGCACCCGATTTACTTTGTGGACTGCGGAGACGAGAAGAATTTTCCACCCAAGTACCAGAGGCATACCCTAAGCAGCGCGCGAAGGCGGAAAATCCTTGACAAAGCCGAGCGCTACCGGATACGATTCGGTCATCTCAAAACAAAGCGGCCGTTCCGGCGGGCGACTCACTGCGCCCGGCGCCCGGAAGCGCCGGCCATCCACAACGAGGTGCATCATGGAATGGCGACGATGGTTGCGGGCGTTGGCGGGCGGCGACCGGTTGGTTCGGCGGACGCGGCCGATTCCCCTTCGGCTTGAAGCGCTAGAGGATCGCTGCCTCTTAGCGGCGTGGGCGCCGCAAGTTTCGGGGACCGGATTGGATCTCCTCGGCGTGTGGGGTAGCGGCCCCAACGACGTCTTCGCCGTGGGCGTCGGCGGCTTGATCGAACACTCGCCCAACGACGGCGCCAGCTGGCAGACGCAGAATTCGGGGACCACGCAGTTCCTCGAAGGCGTGTGGGGGAGCGGCCCCAATGACGTCTTCGCCGTGGGCAGCAGCGGCGTGATCCTGCATTCGACCAACGACGGCGCCAGCTGGCAAGCTCAGACTTCGGGGACCACCCAGTTCCTCACCGGCGTGTGGGGGAGCGGCCCCAACGACGTCTTCGCCGTGGGTGCCAGCGGCGTGATCCAGCATTCGACCAACGACGGCGCCAGCTGGCAGGCGCAGAATTCGGGGACCGCGCAGGTCCTCTTCAGCGTGTGGGGTAGCGGCCCCAACGACGTCTTCGCCGTGGGCGACGCGGGCGTGATCCAGCATTCGACCAACGACGGCGCCAGCTGGCAGGCCCAGAATTCGGGGACCACCCAGTCCCTCCGCGGCGTGTGGGGGAGCGGCCCCAACGACGTCTTCGCCGTGGGCGGCAGCGGCGTGATCCAGCATTCGACCAACGACGGTACCAGCTGGCAGGCGCAGAATTCGGGAACCACGCAGGACCTCGACGGCGTGTGGGGGAGCGGCCCCCAACGACGTCTTCGCCGTGGGCAACAGCGGCGTGATCCAGCATTCGACCAACGACGGCGCCAGCTGGCAGGCCCAGAACTCGGGGACCGCGAATATCCTCAATGGCGTGTGGGGTAGCGGCCCCAACGACGTCTTCGCCGTGGGCAACGCCGGCGTGATCCAGCACTACACCGCATGGGTTCCGGAAAACTCGCAGACCCCCAATCAACTCTTGAGCGTGTGGGGTAGCAGCCCCAACGACGTCTTTGCCGTAAGCGCCAGCGGCGACATCCAGCACTCGGCCAACGACGGCGCCAGCTGGCAATCCCAAACCCCTATAACCACGCAGGCTCTCCACGGCGTGTGGGGTAGCGGCCCCAGTGACGTCTTCGCCGTCGGCGGCAACGGCGTGATCGAACACTCGGCCAACGACGGCGCCTCCTGGCAGCTTCAGACCTCGCAGACCACGGCGATCCTCTACGGCGTCTGGGGGACCGGCCCCGGCGACGTCTTCGTTGTGGGCGCGAAGGGGGCGATTCTGCATTCCAGCGACGACGGCGCCTCCTGGATTCCCTTGGTCTCGGGGACCACGCAGAACCTCTTCGGCGTATGGGGGAGCGGCTCCAACGACGTTTTCGCCGTCGGCTTCTTCGGTACGATCCAGCACTCGGCCAACGACGGCGCCTCCTGGCAGCCGCAGAACTCGGTGACCAACGTGAACCTCAACGGCGTCTGGGGAAGCGGCCCCAACGACCTCTTCACCGTTGGCGACTTCGGCAGGATCCTGCACTCGGCCAACGACGGCGCCAGCTGGCAAGCGCAAACATCGGGAACCGGGGAGGATCTCTTCGGCGTCTGGGGAAGCGGCCCCAACGACGTCTTCGCCGTCGGTCACGCCGGAACGCTCGAACACTCCGCCAACGACGGCGCCACTTGGCAAATCCTCAACTCGGCGGTTCCGTATTCCCTCGTCGGCGTCTGGGGCAGTGGCCCCGGCGACGTTTTCACCGTGGGCAGCCTCGCCAATGCGGGCGGCAACGCAGTTATCCTCCACCGCACCGACCCGGAGACTCCTCTCCTGCCCGACCCGGTCTTCTTCGTCCAGACCGACGGCTCGCTCTGGGAAAAAGCAGGCGGCGCGCCAACCTTGCTCTCGCCGGCCGGCACCATCCTCTCCGTCGCCAGCGTCACCGACGCTGCCGGCCAGGCTGTCGCCTTCGCCATTACTTCCGACCATCACCTTTGGGAACACAGCCCCGGCTTGCCCGGCGACGGCTGGACTATGCTCTCGGTCGGCAGCTTCCAATCGGTCAGCGCCGCGACCAACCTCTCCGGCAACGCCGTCGTGTTCGGCGTACTGACGGACAACTCGTTATGGGAGAACAACTCGCTATTCGGCGGCGATCACTGGCGCAATCTGTCTCGGGCGGGCAGCATTCTTTCGGTCAGCGGCGTGACGGACGCCTCGGGCAATGACGTGGTGTTCGCCATCACCTCCGACAATAACCTGTGGCAACACAGCCCGGTCAGCGGATGGACCCTGCTCTCGCGCGGCAGCTTCCAGTCGGTAAGCGCCGGGCTGAACGCCGACGGCGCGGCGGTCATTTATGGCGTGCTGACCGACAACTCCTTGTGGGAACACAACTCCGCCTTCGCCGGCGACGGCTGGCTCAACCTGTCGCGGGCCGGCTCCATCCTGTCGGTCGCGGCCGGCGGGAACGACGAGGTATTCGCGATCACGTCGGACCACCAGGCGTGGCAGCACTCATTGAACGGCTGGACGCTGATATCGGTCGGCTCCTTTCAGTCGCTCAGCGGCAACGCCGCCGCCGGCGAGGTGGGCGATGTCTTCGCCGTACTGACGGACACTTCGCTGTGGGAGTATCAGTTGCCGTTTGTGGGAACGCCGACCTGGACTCGACTGGTGACGGGCGGGGTGCAGGCCAACTCCGCACCGCGGCACACGTGAGCCGGCCGATGACAATAAAACGTCAGCCGGTTCGCCCCCTTGCACATTTCCTTCCTGTAGATGTGCTTCACAATTCCATTTCCTTTACGATGTCGTCGGAACAACGATCTTCCGGTTCAAAGGGCTGACGGCCATTTAGGACTGTCAGCAGTTCCTCGGCGGCTTCGCGAGCGTTTCTCATCGCATCTTCGACCGTCTCTCCCGCACTGTAACAGCCGGAGATAGCCGGAACCGCGACCGAGTAGCCGCCTTCTTTTTCAGGGTGAAGAACGACCTTCAGCTTCATGACGATTGTCCTCGGGGGCGACACAAGGATTGTACCGGGCGGCGAAGGACGAGGGGAAGGGCGCCCCGGTCGCTATGGCTTAGACTTGCATTGAGTTTGCGCCGGCATGGTTTAGAATGCCTTCATCGCAACAGCGGCAAAGCGGACCCCCGGCGGAGACTCCATATGGCGGGCAACTGGATCGTACGGCACGGCGCCATGCGTTTTCTCGGCGAATTCGACGCCGAGGGCGGCGATTATACGCGCGGCGCCGAGGTCGTCGTCCGCACCGAGCGCGGCCTGGAACTGGGTCAGGTGTTGTGCGAAGCCACGCCGCAAACCGTCCAATCGCTCACCGAACCGACTCGCGGCCGCCTCGTCCGCGTACTCACGGAGCAGGATCGGGCCGAGCGCGAACGCATCCGCGCGGCCGAGGGCGGCGAGTTGGAAGCGTGCGGCGGCTTCGTCGATCAGCGCCGATTGCAGATGGAATTAGTAGACGTTGAACACCTTTTCGGCGGCGAACGCATCGTGTTCTACTTCCTGGCGGAGAAGCGCGTCGATTTCCGCGATCTGGTCAAGGATCTGGCCCGCCAGTACCAGACGCGCATCGAGATGCGCCAGATCGGCGTCCGCGACGAGGCCAAGCTGCTCGCCGACTACGGCGACTGCGGCAAGCCGGTCTGCTGCAACACGCATATGAGCGTCATGCCGCCGGTGTCGATGCGCATGGCCAAGCTGCAAAAGTCCACGCTCGACCCGTCAAAGATTTCCGGCCGTTGCGGCCGGCTGAAATGCTGTTTACGCTTTGAGCAGGACGTATACGAGGAGTTTCAGGAGGCTTTGCCGCCCGTCGGCGTCCGCGTTCTGACGGCGAAAGGGCAGGGCCGCGTCCTGGCGCAAGAAGTGTTGGCGCGCCGCGTACTGGTCGAATTTGAGGACGGCCGTCGCATTCCCGTGGCCGCCGCGGAGATCCTCACCCGCCTCGGGGCGTGATGTTTCGGATAAAACAGATGCAAAATCCGCGCATAGAAGAGTTGGTCCGCCGCGACCCGCGCTATCCTCCCGAAGCCTATGAGTTCGTCTTCGAGGCGCTGTCCTACGCGAACAAGCGTCTCGGCCGCGTCCGAGCGGACAGCCCTCTTGCTCCCTCCCCCCTTGCG
>DHJA01000281.1:7077-9336 GCA_002404095.1 Planctomycetaceae bacterium UBA4732
CCCTCCCCCCTTGCGGGGGAGGGTGGGGGTGGGGGGGAAGAGCACGTTTCGGTAGCGGAGTTCTTCGAGGGGCTTCGTGAGTTGGCCTTGCGCGACTTCGGCCTGATGGCGCCGACGGTCTTCGCCCAGTGGGGCGTCCGCCGCACCGACGACTTCGGCGACATCGTCTTTAACCTGATCGGCGCCGGCCTTCTGGACCCCACCACGGCCGACGACCGCGGCGCCTTCCGCGATCATTTCGACTTGGGGAACGGCCTGGTGAGCGGCTACCACATCGACGCCGGCGAGAGCTTGGAGGAATCATTATGAAACCCGCCGCCTGGCGCTTAGTTATAACGGCCGTGCTGTTCGCCGGCTGGATCGGCTACCTGGGATACCTCGTCGCCGCGACGCGAAATTCGATCGTGTTGTCGCGGCCGCAGTTTCTTGTGTCGGGCCTGGATGTAATTGCGACCCGAAAAGGCGACGATTCGTTCCTCGTGGACGAGGTGCTATACCCGGCCGACAAGAACGAGGAATGGCGCGGTAAAACGATCGTGGTGCGGAACCTCAAAGCGTGCCAGATTTTTTATTCCGACCGCTCCGGTGGAGTACCCGTCCCCGCGGACGAGGATCGGAAGTACCTTTTGCCCCTTGACATCGAAGAGGGCGCGAACGCCAGGGTGGTTCCCACACCCCCCTCGCCCGGTTACAAGACGGGGCCGCCGCGCATCTACCCCTTCGATACGGCGGTACTCAACGAATATAGGACCGTACCGAAATAAGTTGAGCCGCGACCCGAAGGGGAGCGCTCTCCGCACGGGCTCCCCTTCGGGTCGCGGCTAAACTCGTTCTCCCGTCAGCGCGAAAACCAATGCGGCGGCCGTCAACGCCAACGCCAACATCATCGGGATATACAGGGCCGATTGAACGCCGGCCTGCCTGGCCCGCGCCCCAACGAGCGGCGCCATCACCACGCCGCCCAAGGAGCCGAGCGCGAACACCGCGCCATAAGCCGTTCCCGGCGCGGCCGGGGCTATGCGGAACGCCAGACCCACCAGCGTGGGGAAGATCGGCCCGAGCAGGAAACCCAGCACCACCAGCGAGAGCCGGGCCGCCGACCGATGCCCCGTCCCGATCATGTTGCCGACGACGGCCGCCGCCAACATGCCCACGACGATAATCAGCCACGGTTCCAGCCAAGGCGCCGCCGCCCAGTGCAGCACCATCGCCGTCAGCAGACGCGACGCCAGGAACGCCCCCCAAAACGCCGACAACACCCACGCCGCCCCGCGCTCGCCTTGGCCGAGGTCGGTTAAGTACGTCGTCGCCCAGACGTTGACGGAGCCTTCCAGCGGCGCGTAGAAAAAGAACACCAAGCCGATCAGCCATAGGTTGCCGTCGGTCAGTAAGCCGAACAGGTCGGGCGCTTGCGACCCGACGTGGAGTTGTTCCGCGGGCGTCATGGCCGCCGTCAGCGCAGGCGCCAGGCACAACACGGCCAAGACGCCCGCGGCGCGGCGGAACTCCAACACGCGGACCAGCACGTCCGACAATACCGGAGTCACCAGAGCGCCGAGGGCGATGAACACGCAGCCGAGGTTAAGCGACGCCGACGCCATCCGATCCATGCCGAAGAAGGCGCGAGGCATGAGAACCACGGCGGCGGCGCCAAGGCATGCGCTGCCGAGGCCGGCCAGCAGGAGCGAGCCGAAGGCGCGGCCGTAGGTCGGGCGCAGTCCAAGGCTGACGACCGCGAGGGCGGTGGTTAGTGAACCCAGGATCAGGATGGCCTTGGCGCCCAGCGCGTCGATGAGGAGGCCGGCCAACAGCATCAGCGGAATGATCGCGCCGTTGAGGGCCGACAGCAGAAAGCCGATGCGCCCCTCGCCGAGGTTGAGGCGTTTGGCGAGGGCGAGTTTCAGGCTGCCTAGCAAGGCCAGGCACATGCCGAAAACGAGAGCGGCGGCGATCGTAGTGGTCTGTAGCGTGGTCATCGGGCGACTCCTCCGTGGGTTCCGCATTCCGGCGCCGGCCTCCCTGATTGTATTCGTTGCCGGACGCGCTCCATGAAGGCAATCGCGGAACGGAGTGCAAAAACGGGTGTCACTGGGGAAAAAAGGCGCCTTGCCCGTCCTGCAAGAAGCCTTGCACGTTGCCGCCGAACCCCACGGGCAAGAGGGTCGCCTGTACGGCATGTGGCGGTACTTTCACCGTCGCAAAGAGGTTCTTTGAAAAGGGAACTCCGGTACTGTCCTAAGAGGGCGTCTAGAAATCGGT
>DHJA01000229.1:0-10683 GCA_002404095.1 Planctomycetaceae bacterium UBA4732
AGATGTGTATAAGAGACAGGGGGTGGGGTCTCCCCGTCCAGACGGTGCAACGACATAATGGCTGGTCCATGAACCGTCCGGGCGGGAAAACCCCGCCCCTACCCGGCAGAACGTCCACAACAACAATCACATTCGTATTTCTTTTTTTTGGAAGATTCGGCTTCGGCCGCCGTTGTCCTTGGTGTAAGGGGTTGCCGAGGTCGGCCTCCCCGCAAACCCAAAGGAGAACGTCATGTCGAAAATCGTGCGTGCATTCGTTGTAGCTGCGCTGTTGGCCCTGGGAACGTTGGGTGGCACAAGTGCGGTGCGGGCCTGCGACGGCCCCTGCTGCGAATACAAAACGGTCGTGTGCTACGAAACGCACCTCGCGCCCTACACGAAAACCGTGGTCCGCTACGACGATTACGGCTGCCCTTACAAAGCCGAGGTGACGGTCTATCACAAGGTCCGGGTCGCAGTGCCTAAGCTGGTCAAGGTCTGCTATTGATCAGTACCGTCTCCCTTTGCCGTGGAAGGAGGGCGGGGAAACCCCGCCCCTACCCTAGGTTTCTTGTAGGGGCGGGGTTTCCCCGCCCTTTGAATCCGGCGCCCCTTGACCGCCGGCCCCCGGCGCTCGATACTTGCCTTATGAACGCCGCCACCGACGAGCAACTGGCCGTCACCTTCCAAACCGCCCTGCGGCAAGCCGACGGCGCCTTCTGGGAGCTACACGAACGCCACGCCCCGCGCCTCCTGGCCTTTCTCCGCAACCGCACCGCACCGGGCGGCGATCCGGAGGACGTGCATCAGGAGGTGTGGCTGCGCGTCTGGCGCAACCTGCCCGGCCGCTTTCGCGGCGACAACTTCCGCGCCTGGCTGTATGAGGTCGCCCGCAACTGCCGCATCGACTGGGAACGAAAGCAGCACAAGGCGCGGCAGGCCGTGCCCTTCGACGACAGCCAACCTTTGCCGTCGGAGTGGAATCATCCCGCTCCAGGACAGATTTCCAAGGAACAGGAACTGCGCGAGCAACAAAAGAACGCCGTCAGCCGTTGCTTACGCGAATTGGAGAATCTCGATCCTCATATGGCCGCAGTGGTGCGCGGACGCATGGGCGGACAAGCGTATGAGGAAATCTGTCAGGAGCTTCATCTGAGACCGGAGCAGGCGCATAAGTTGTTTCATCAGGCCAAGCAACATTTACGGACGTGCGCCGAAAGGGCCATGCGATGAATCTTGACGCGCTGGACATGCCGGACGAGCCGACCCAGCTTGCCGTCTGGCTGGAGCAAAAGCTGGCTGCGCCAGACCTGACGGCGTTGACGGACGAACTGTCGGCGTTCCGGAAACCATCGCGCGGCGAGGCGCCGGAGTTGCGGGAGTTGCTGGGCGAGTGGCAAGAGTTGGTCATGTCCGACGGATTGAAGCAGGCGCCGCCGGAAGTTGTCCGGCGGCTGCTGTTGTGGCCGGAACGACTGCTCGACCTACAAGAGTTGGTATATCAGGGCGGCGGCCGTTACTGGGACCGAGTCTTGGGACTGGCGTCGGATCCGGCGGAAATCGTGCGGGACAGCCGTCAACGCCTATCTGCCGTACTCCTTCCTGCCGCTCGGCCAACGACGCCGAAGGAACAGGCTCCGACCGTCCTGCCGATGCGCAGGTTGTCCTCCCGTCGGCGACTCGGCTGGGCGATGGGTCTCGTCGCCGCGGCGGCAGCCCTAATCGCGGTCCTGGTTTCACGTTATTTTCAGCCGGCGCCGATCCAGCCTATGCCGGCCGAGGTCGCCTGGGGATGGAACAAGCCCGGCGTACTGGCGTCCGCCGACTCGGCGCCGGCTTACCTGAATCAGCTGGCGAAAGCGGCGGACGAGTGGTTTGACGCGAAGCCCAAGGATGCGGCGGCGGTAGCGAAGCGGCTGACCGAATTCCGCCGCGGCTGCACCGCCCTGCTGTTGGCGGAGCGCCGGCCCTTGTCGGAAGAAGACGACAAGTGGCTGATGGAAAAATGCCGCCAGTGGGCCAGCAAGATCGACCAGGAGCTGGCCGAAGTCGAAGCGGGCCAAGTTGAGAAAGGTCGGGACGACGCCGACGAAACCGTACATCGTCTGGCCGCGGCATTGCGGAAGAGAGCGGAAGAGCGAGATCGAACGTGAGGACGGGATGTGGTAGGAGCCTACCGGTCTTTTCGTCGCGGCAGATGACCAACTCGCCCTGCTGATACAGGGAAGGCGACTGGACGTACAGGCGGCAAATATCTTGGGCCTTGGCGTCGAAGTCGGGATCGTGGCTGTTGAGCCAGTAGACGCTGCGCTGCGAGCTGAACAAGGCGTACATCGGCTTCGTGGAGCGCGGCGAACGCAACGTCTCTCTCATCAACCTGCGGCGGATCACGAAGATCCTGCGCGTCCGGCTGTCAGATTTGCTGATGGGTCTGCGTTAACCCCGAGGGGAAGGGGGAGAGCCGCTGCGAGATATTTGAGCCGTGGATGACCTTCCGGCGAGGCCACTGCCCCGGCCGCGGGATTGCACAAAATCATGTTTGGCATCCCGGCGCAAGGGGCCAGCTGCCCGTTCCCCCATTACCTCAAAAGCTTGCATGGGATACCCGGAGCGGTCCTGACCTGGCCCCCTGCTCGGCACGGCCGACGCTGATCCGACACTTAAGGGCCGCGATGCTTGCGCTGCGGAGCGCCGCTCCTTCATTCAGCTGTGGAAAGGCGGCTAATTCCATCGTCAGTGGACTACTCCCAGTCCTTCGTCTTGAACCCCAGGCTGGTCGCGTTCTCGCTGACGCCGCGCTTAACCGTGTCGCTCACACCATTCGGGAACTCGGCTGCGATCTCGACGGTCACGCGGATCGTGGCGTTCGGGTCCGACGCCAACAGGCTCACGATCTCGTCTGAGATCTGGACGAGCTTCATCTTCGCAATCGCCGCCGGCACAATGGCCGTCCCTAGAAACGACTTCGTCTTTGCCGGAATCGTGATGACGGTATTTTCCGGCTTCTCGCCTTCGGTCACCTTCGTTTTCGTCCCGTCGCCCCCGCCAGAGTCGCCGATGTGCCTGACCTCCGCAGCGGCTACGAGGGCCTTTTTCTGGACGACGGCGTACTCCTTCGCCGCCTCCGGCTCGATCAGCAATAGCGTCTCGTTCACCGACACGTTGCCGTCGCCGAATTGGAATCCCTCAAACTTGCCCCCGCTTTCGCCGTAGGCCGTGCCGAAGAAGTCCTGACTCCCCGCCCCGGAACGGACGGCGGAGGCAAGTACCTCACGGGTCTTCAACCGCGGCAGGTAGAGGTAGCGGAGTGAGTCTTCCCAGAACGCCGCGGCGGTGACGGCTGAACGGCCGTTCTTCCAGTAAAGTTCCTTCAGCTTCTGGCGGAGGTGGATCGGGGACCACGCCTCAATGACCAACTCGTTCTCCCGACAGACTCGATCAAGCTCGCCGCCTGGCGTTCCGCTGCTCGTGTTCAGAGCGAAGGCTTCAACGCCGGGCCGTTCCGCTTTCGGGTCGTCCTGCACTGGGCAGAGGAGCCACTTGAAGCACTCGCGCGCCGCCCGCGGCAGGACGGCGGCCGCGGCCCGCGACTCATTCTCCGCCTGCTTCCGCTGGTTTTGGTCGATGTTCAGCCGGCCTTGCTCCACGTCCTCGACGATGCTCGCCCACGCCATTGCGACCCGCGCCACGTCCCGGAGTCGGCCCAGCACCGCCTGATCGGCCGCCACGAAGATCAGCCGGTTCGCCCGATGCCGCGGCTGGCCGCCGTGCGTCCGTAGGTAGTCCAAGACCACGTCGGCGGCGTGGGGCGCGGCGTCCTTCATGTACCAGTACTCGGGCGCCAACACCACCAGCCGAAGGGCGCTGTCGTCCGGCACGTCGGCGTGCGGTGTAAACACGTGGACGCCGGCGAACAGCGAGGCGCCGGCGAAGAGCCTCTTGACCGCCTCCTCGATCTTCTTGCGCACGTCCGTCGCATCGACGAACCGCCGCTTACGGTCCTCCATTTCGCGGCGGAGGTTGGCCCTCGTGTCGAACCAATAGCGGGTGGCGGCGTCGGCCTTGTCGCCCGTGCTGTTCAGATAGTGCAGCCGATCCGCAAGCCGACCCAGGGCGTCGGCGTAGACTGCCGATGACTGGCCCGGTTGGACGCACCCGAGCAGCACACGGCCGCGGTCCAGTCCGCGGATGCCCGGCTTTGTGCCCACGCTCGACGGGGCCGTGCCCAGGAAAAGCGTCCGCGCCACGCGTCGCGCCGCGTTCACTTGACCGAACCGCGGCTCCCGCGTTTCCAGCTCCGTCGTCTCGGCCCGGTCGCCGTCGATGTCGCCTTCGATCACGGGATCCCAGCCGGGCGGCAGTAGGTATGTCATCTCGTTGCGCACGTCGCCGTCGGCGAGGGGCAGGCTGCCGGGCAGGATCATCAGGTCCTGGTTATTGTCCTTCCACAGCCGGGCGATTACCTTCGCCATCAGCTTGAGCACGCCGCGCGTCCGCTGAAATCCGTCGATAGTCGTCCAGTCCTCGTACAGCCGGTCGAATACTTCCGGGTGAATCGGATACGCTTGACACAAGCGGTCGTAGTACCGGCCCTCCTGCGTCTCGCTGGGCAGCTTCGCCCCTTCGGCGACGTAGGCGTCCGCGAACGCCCGGCAGACCGCGTCGCGGGCGGCAACGTCGCGCACCGGCTCGAACAGTCGCCGCCGTACGATCTCAAACGCCTCCTCCGTGGCCACCGGCTTCCAAATCGCCTGCACCCGGCCGAACAAATGTTCGAGAGCCTGGATCGCCTGCCGTCCCCGGTCCCCGCTCGACGGCGGGGCGGAATCTGGCAGACTGGCCAGGAGTACCGCGTTCGGCGCCAACTTGACGGCCTCCGTCAGCGACTGCACGAACGATAGATTGCTGTCGAACGTCCCGCCCGAGTACGACTTCCCCGCCTCCAATTGACCCACGTACCGGGCGAACTCGTCCATCAACACCACGCAGGGGGAGTGCGCCGTCAGCAGATCCCGCAACAGCTCTTTGCCCGGAGACGTGCCGCTGGCGTCGGCCTCCTTTATCATCGCTAATCCATCGCCGCCGCCAAGCTGCCACGCCAGTTCGCCCCATAGCGTCTTGATGGTTGTACGGCCGTGTTTCCACGGCTGGCCGGGGCCGCGGGCCGACCCGTCGATCACGGCAACCTTTGTCTGGGGCACATCCATCAGCCCGGTCCTCTCGATCAGCGTCGGAATGCCAAGCAGGTCCGAAAGGGGCACTTGCCGTGTCGCCAGATGGAGTACAGCCAGCATCGTGTGCGTCTTGCCGCCGCCGAAGGCCGTCTGCAACTGGATGACCGGCTCGCCGCCGCGACCGCTTAGTCGCTGGACCACCTGGGTGAGCAGAAGACGCATTCCCTCGGTGATGTACGTCCGCTCGAAAAACGCCGCCGCGTCCTGGTACACGGGCGGGGCCTTGCCCGTATGTACGGCGGTGATGTCCGCAGCGAACTCGGACTGCTGGAACGTCCCTTTTAGAACGTCCTCATGGGGGATGGCGACCTCGCGCCAAGGTTTCATGGTCATAGGAATTACACCTCGCGAACTTCCCAGCCAAATTGATTGCCCTCGCTTCGGTTGGTGACGCGAGGATGGAAGTCTATGGCCCGCAGAAGTTGCTTGAGTTTTTGGATTAGTTTGCTCACGTCCTCGATCGGATGAAGTCGCGTCGGTTTGATTGGCTGTTCAAGATGGAGGACAACCTTCATGTCCCTACAACTCAATGCCCGGTTCGCCATCTTGACTTCGTCCGAGTCGGTCGCCCGCAAACGCGCCGCTGCCAACCCGGCCAGACTGTCCCGCACCTTTATGGCAACTTCCTCGACGAGTTGGCGGGCCTTTTGCCGCGGGCGAGCGCGATAGTCTTTGACCTCAATCAGCCACAGATGCCGGTTCGGATTGATCGCGAGGATGTCAACTCCCTTCGCACCACCGAATACGTTCTGAAAGTGGTTAAGGTAGAATATCCATTTGTCGTACTTCGCCGCGTGCCAGCCCTCCGGAAAATCAAACGCCAGTGCGCCCTCGGTAATCGTGGTCACTGCGCGGCCTCCGCTTTCAAATACCGATCCGACTGGCTTAACTCCTCGTCCAGAGCGTCTATCGTGCCGATATCGTCCACCGTATCTCCTTGCTGAACCGTCACACCGTCCGCGCCGGGATGAAGGCCGAAGAACCGCGCGTCTGCCTTTTTGAAATGGTCGTTCTTCAACAGGATGTCGAGTTCGCGCAATAGGAACAGGCTGTGTGTGGCCACAAAAACCTGAATTCCCGAGCGGCACAACTGCAGGATGGTCCGGGCGACGCGCTTGACGACCTTCGGGTTAAGGTTGGCGTCCGGCTCGTCCCAGAACAGCGATCCAGAGCCGACCAGCGCCCCCGTCGCGATCAACCGGGCGATCATCGCAAGCTTGCGTAGCCCTTCCGCCACAAGATGGGCTTCTAGCTTGCCCATGTCTGTTTTCACATAGAAGCGGTTGTCTTCAAGGATTACCTTGCCGCCCAGTTCCTTTTCCAGCGGCCGCAACAGCTTGTCGATCTCTCCAAGGCGTTTGCCCTTCGCTAACGGGGCGCCCAGTTGGATGCACGCGTCACGCCAGGTTTCCTCAAACGGCAGGTCCGACTCTTCGTACAGCGACACAAACCCGGGGTAGATCGAAAGCAGCTCCCGCGTCGGCAGGAACACGGGCCGCTGCCTACCCCACTTTGAGGGGATTACCTCGACCCTTACCTCGGTCGCGCTCTCGCTGTGGAATGAAAATTCTATGCTTGCCCCCCGCGGGTCGAACTCGGCGGCAATCTCGCACCGGGCGACGCCCTGCCGCCGGCGGACCAGCCGTCCGAGTTCCTCCGGCCGGAACACGCCTCGCAGCTTCTTGGCAATCGTGGTTTCCAAGTAACTCTTCGTCGGCGTCGCCGATCCGGAATCCTTCTCTCCGCGGGCGCTCACGGCGGCGACCGTGTAGGCGGCCTTCAGGACGTGCGACTTCCCCGCCCCGTTCTCGCCGACGATGACGTTCAGCCCGGTTGCGAACTGGAAGTCCGCGTCCGCAAATACGGTCAGATTTTTGAGAACCAGCCGACTCAGCATCACTCCGCTCCTTCATGGTCGAACAGCGTACGCTGTTTCGGCGCCGGAACCTTGGCCGCGGCGCTTTCGATGCCGGTCCAGCCGGTGACTACCTCGTTATAGGCGCGGGCGTCCTCCGCGCGGTTCGCCCGCTCGCAGAGAGTGTAGAGACGGTAGGCCAACTGCCGGGCGGCTTCGGCCTTGCCGGCCGTGCCGGCCAGCACCCTAGCCGCGCCGCTGTCGCCGTGCGTGTTGTACGCCCGGATAAGCTGGTGCAGCGCCTCCCACACCGGCAGGCGAACGTCCGTGCGCGGATGCCAGTCGGCGGGGTACTCCTTCCACTTGAATAGACGCACGTTGCCGCCGCCGGCCTCGATTACGCCGGTCGCCTTCACTCCCTCGACGCTCGTACCCTTGGAGCGGGCCAACACGGTGGCCTCGCCGAACTTGCCGACCTCCCAGCCATGCTGCTCGAACCAGTGGAGGCAGAATTGCGTATCGGCATCGAAGTCGTCCTCGGCTAGAAAGCGATTGATGAGTTGCAGGGCGGTCTTCACGGTCATCGGCGTACCGTCCGCTTCGAGTACGGCGTCATAGCGGCTGAAGATGGCCATGCCGGGGCCGATGATCGCTTGCGACAGGTCCACCGGGGCGACCGGCGAATGCAGTCCTTCGCTGGCGCGGGTCATGGCGTCGAGGGCTAGCGGGAGCGTCTCGTTGAGCTGGCGGACGAACTGGCGCCGCGAGATCGTCCCTGCGTCAACCGCTCGTGGCCGGCAGACGAGGATGATTGAGGAGGCCAGGGCGTTGGTGTCCCTTCCAACATTACGCGTTGCAAGCTCAGATCTAATGGGCCACGTACCGTTGATTCCAAGCCCGGCGCGAATCACTGCATTGAGGAAGGTCTCCCAACCAGTACTCGCAGTACCCTTCTCACTCTCACTTTCTGATTGCTTGAATGCGTAGTAGATCGTGACCGGGAACGCCGGGTGCGTCTGTTCCGCGAGCCGAGTCATTGCTTGGGCCATGCCAGCTAGAAAGAATGATTCTGCCTTTTCCTTGCCGCCATGCCGGTGAGGAGTGGCGACCAACTCCTCAGCCTTTGGTACAGCAACTGTCGCAAACAGCGCAGGGTAGATAGGTTTGAGTGCGCGGCGAAGCCAAACGTAGAAAAAGTCAGAGAGGTCAGCGTAACCAATGTTGTCGTAATAAGGTGGGTCTGTCGAAAAGACTCGAAGTGTCCCGGTAACCAGTGCAGTCGCATCTTGTTGGTTTGCCCGACCGATGCCAGGCAAACCGAGACATTCAAGAACCTCAACGAGGGAGAGTACACACCTGCCAAAATCCCCGGCGGCGTCGGCAAAAATGTTAGCTTCCGCAGGATCCCATACCATTGGGATTGCTTGTCTGCCGAATGTGGCACGAAGTCGCGGTGGGTCCAGTTGCCAACTACAGACCGTAGTGTTTGTATCCGTCATTTTGTCCACGCAAAAAGCTAGATACAAGCTTGCAGCTTCTGCGTAAGCAGTGGCACCAGTGCCGCCGTCTTCTAACCCACAGTTATCGTCTAGCATCCCTGCTTTCATCGCATCTTGCTTGACCTTCTCTCTCGCTTCCCCGACCAAATCACTGAACGTGGTCAGAGCCACTAACTGCCTCCGTGTAAAGATATCAGCCCAGTTTGGAAAGCCATACAGTGGGGGTGAAAACCAACGACGGTCGTTCGTCATTGGCTGTTGCAAGAACGCAATGTCGGGCATTGCTGTGAGATTTGGCACGTTTTCAATGGGAGATAGGTAAGGCCGCTCACGGTTCCCCTCAACAACCACTGCCATGAGTCTTATCCCGAGACCATGTTCCATACCGGATTTCATCACGTAATCGGCACCGATCGGCGCACTAGACATCAAGCAGCGAAAGTTTGACCCCCGTGCCGTCTTCGTGCCACCCCTCGCCGCGGCTGGCGGCTTGCCGACACGTACTGTGAAGGTATATCCGTCCTTGTGGATCACCGGCTGCACGTAGGCTTCTTTTCCCTCCCGGCTGCTCAGGATGAACGTGCTGACGAGCGGTACATCGACGCGCGAGTACGCCGGGTTCGGGCTTTTCACCGTGCGCGCCCACAGCCAGGCGATGACCGTGAGCTTGTCGCCGACGTATTGCTCCAGGTCGGGCCGGGCCTTCGCCATCGCCTTCGTCACCTCGACCGGCGGATAAAGATGTCCGATGCGTTTGAACGCCTCGTCGCGCATCCACTTGCCGTAACGGCGCACGTCCTCGGCAAGGCCGGCGGCCCCTTTCCAGACGGCGAGCGGGTTCTTGGCGTCGGGATGGACGGGCGGCCGGCCGGCGAACTTCGGCGGAATCTCGATCATCGCCTTGTTGATGAGCACGGCGACCGGGTTCAGATCGCTGGCGTGGGCTTCGAGGCCGAGTCGCTGGGCTTCCAGCGGAATCGTGCCGCCGCCGGCGAACGGGTCGTGCAGGCCGGGCATCTTCTCAGGGTCGAAGAGTTCCTTCGCCAGCGGATGGCCCTTGTTCAGCTCGCAGGTCTCCCGCCACGCCTTGCGAATTTCGACGCGGGCCTTCTCCAGTACTGCCTCGTTCGTGGTGTTTTCCCACTTTACGAGTTCTTCGATGATGATGAAAAGCCGGGCGCGGGCCTTGGTCCAGTGACCTTTCTCCTGCTGATTCGGCTCCCGGCCTGGGTTCTGGCATCGCCACAGGTCTTCGGGATCGTTCACAAGCTGGGAGAAGATGACGGCTCGCGCCGCGGCAAGCGGCCGGCGCGCCCACCAGAGATGCAGGGTGGAGGGGTGCCCGTGGCGGATCGACTTCTCCCGCGCCGCCGCGACGTTAATGGCGTCGAGCGGCAGGGCGACTTCGATCAGCTTTTTCGGAGAGATCACGGATTGAGTCATGTGCTTTCGTTTTGCCGGTGAAAAGCGGTTTGCATCCAGCCGGCCTCACAGAGGCCGGCTACAACCCAATGCATGTAGCCGGCCTCTGTGAGGCCGGCTGAGGGCGTCCAACTGCCAGACATCGGCGCCGGCGATCTCAATCACATCGGATATCCCTTATCTCCCCTTGGAACTTCCAGTCCTCAGCGGCAGCGACCAGTCCGGCTCGAACGGGGTTGTCTCGGACGTAATCCCACTTTTGGCCATAATTCTCCGACGAACGGAGTACATGGTCGAAGAATTCGGGTTGCCATAAGGGCATCGCGAACCCTAACCGTTGGGCGCAATACTTGGCGGTCCACTCTTTCCATCTTCCGACGGCGTAGGAAAGGGTCCGCTCGCCGCGAGCATCACAGGTGAAGAAGTGGACATGATCGGGCATAAGGACATATCGTCCGACCGCCCAGCCGTAAAGCGTCTCGCAATTCCGCCAAACCTCCAGGGCAATGGCATGAAAGTCTTCGTTCGCCAGTCGATCCGTGCGGCCTAGAGTGCAAGCGGTGATGAAATAGACGGGGTTCGGGATCCAGACCGAATCGAGACGGCGGAGATGTTTTCGTTCAGGAATCATGCGTACGCCTCGGTGTAGGCCGGCCTCTGTGAGGCCGGCCGCGTATTCCGGTTGTAGCCGGCC
>DHJA01000229.1:10776-14495 GCA_002404095.1 Planctomycetaceae bacterium UBA4732
GCCGGCCCTCAGATGCGTCGAAACAACTCCGCAATGTTATACACAACTGCGGCCGCCCCCCAGTCCGGTTCGCGCTGGAACGGGCTTGCCAAGTAATACGGACCTTCGGTGCCATCATCTGGGTTCACGAAGACGATAGCAAGAACGAATTTCTCGCCCTGGTTGACGGCGTAGAGGATTTCGTTGCGGGTGACGGTTATCGTTGTCGCGCCTTTCACCCTGCCCTTCACCTCAATGTGGCGGGCGTCGGGTTGAACCCCGTTCACGGCTGGCGGGTAGGAAGAAAGGTCCCAGCCGCACTGCTCGGCCGAGACGTCAACGACACGCCGCCCCTCCGCCTCTTCCGCGCGGATCACCGCCTGCATCGCCAGCGTCTCGATCCGCTTCCGGGCGGCAGCGTCGGCGGGGGACAGCGCGGAGCCTTCGCCGCGGAGCCGGCGGAGCAGCCCGGCCGGCGCCACCAGCGCTCCGCCGAGCACCACCGGCGTGCCGTTCTGTACGTGCCGCATGGCGTGCAATTCCTTCTTGCGGCCGTCGAGCCGGGCCTGGAGGTCGTTGAGCGTGCGCTGGGCGTTGTCGAGGTTCAAGCGCACGTCCTTGCCGGCTTTACCATCCTCCCCGAGCTTCACCCAGCGATCCGACCAGAATTGGATCTCCTTGGTGAGCCGGTCGTGAACGGCGGCGAGTGTCTTATCGACGTGTTCGATGCGGCGGTCGGCCACCTCCTTGAAGTGGTCCGGGACGAGCGTCGCGGCGGCGAGGGCGACGGCCTTTTGCTCCAGGTCGGCGCGAATCCACGCGGCGCCTAGCACGTCCTTGAGCAGCGGCCGGTCGGCGGCGGCGAGCGGCTGTAAGTCGAGATGCGGCGCCCAGCCGGCGAATGCCGCCGAGCCGTCCGGGTTGACCCGGACGAACTGCATCCGCCTGGACAGAGTGGTCCCGTCGCCGGACTTCACTTCGTGGGTGAGAAGGAACATAAGCCAGGGTTGGTCGCCGTCGTCGGCCGGATCAACGAGTACGGCTCCTTGGCGGAGCAGGTTGGCGTTCGTTTCCAGCAGCACGTCGGTCAGGGCCAGCATCAGCGGGTGCCCGGGGTGCATGAGTACCGCGCGGACCAGACCGGGCTTGTCGAGCGGCTGGACGGCGTCCTTGGTGAAAGCGATACGGTCGTACCGCTTCAGGACAGGCTCCCGCTCGCGGCGGTTGCGGCCAGTCATCCTGCGGTCGCGCTCACGGATGGCGGCCGGGACGTGGGTGATCTCGTAGCGCTCGGCCTCGCGCTTGTGGACCGACCCGCCGAGCAGGTCGAAGGCTTTGAGGAAGAACGAGCGAACAAAGTACGGCTGGAGGCGGCGGGCCTCGGCGCGTTCCATTTCTTCTTTCACCCGGAACAGCCGGTCCGCGCTCATTGTCTCCTGAGCAAGTGCGCTGCGGTTGAGCAGGCTCTTCAGGTGGTCGTGGTCGAAGGCGTGGTCGATGCGCGTAGTAAGGCGGGCGCGGACCTCGGGCTGGTCGCCGTAGCGGATGGCCTCCAGGAGCATCTCCTTGAGGCTGCGGCTCTCGAACACTTCGCCCAGGACATTGAACACTCGGCCCTTGAGGGCGTCGCATGCCACCCGGAGCTTCTCCAGCAGACGGTGGAAGACGACGCCCTCGCGGGTCTCTTTGGCGACGAGGTTCCAGAGGTGGCAGACCTCGGTCTGGCCGATCCGGTGGATGCGGCCGAACCGCTGCTCCAGCCGGTTCGGGTTCCAGGGGAGGTCGTAGTTCACCATCAGGTGGGCGCACTGGAGGTTCACGCCCTCGCCGGCCGCGTCAGTGGCAATGAGCACTTTCACCTCGGGGTCGGAGCGGAAAAGTGCTTGTGTCTTCCTCCGTTCGTCCCGGTGGACGCCGCCGTGGATGGCAACGATGGCCTCGGGCGCTCCCAAGACGCCGGCGATCTTGGCTTGCAAGTAGTTGAGCGTATCGCGGTGTTCTGTGAACAGGATAATCTTCCGCTGACGACCGGCGGCGTCGCGCATCTCCGGGTTGTTCTGAAGCAGCTTCGAGAGTTCCTCCCACTTACGGTCCTGGCCCGACGCGACCACGAGCTTGGCCTGCTGTTCGAGGGTCTGCAGGATGCCGATCTCGGCTTCCAATTCGGCAATGGTCTTCGCGGTGGTGGCCCGGTCCACAAGGCGCTCTTCAAGCGTCTCTTGCTCGTCGGCGTTCAGGTCGTCGTCATCTTCCGGGACGTCCTCGACGGTTTCCGCGAGTACGTGCTTGCCACGGTCGCCGAACTTTTCCTCCCGCAGCCGCGCGGAGAGCCGTTCCCGGCGGCGGCGGAGCGACTGGTAGATGGCCTCCGGGCTGGACGCGAGCCGCCGCTGGAGCGTGGTGAGGGCGAAGCCGACCGACCCGCGGCGCTGGCCGTCAAGCTGGTCGGCCTTGCCCATCTCCGTCTGGACGTACTTCGTGACCGCCTCGTACAGGGCGGCTTCGGCGTCCGAGAGCGTGTAGTTGACGGTATAGGCCTTCCGCTCCGGGAAGAGCGGCGTACCGTCGAACTTGATGAGTTCTTCCTTCACCATTCGCCGCATGAGGTCGGAGGCGTCTACCTTGTGGACGCCGTCCCGGAACTTGCCGTAAAAGCGATCCGAGTCGAGAAGCGACAGGAAGAGCTGGAAGTCTTCCTCCTTGCCGTTGTGCGGAGTGGCGGTCATCAGGAGCAGGTGTCCCGGCCGAGCATTTCCGCGAAGCGGAACCGGCCGGTCGTTTCGATTTTCGACCCGAAGAAGTGAGCCGCCAGCTTGTGGGCCTCATCGAACACGACCAAATCCCACCCGGCGGCGCAAAGTTTCGCGCGCAGATCCTCGTTCCGGGCCATTTGGTCAAGTCGCACGATCAGCTGGTGGCAGTCCTCGAAGGGGTTGCCGCTCGGAGAGGCTTGCTCAAGTTGCGGGCTATAGATGCGGAACTCCAGCCCGAACTTCTCGAAAAGCTCATCCCGCCACTGCTCGACGAGACTGCCCGGGGCGACGATCAGGATGCGGCGGGCGTCGGCCCGCATGATAAGTTCGCGGATGTATAGCCCGGCCATGATGGTCTTGCCCGCGCCGGGGTCGTCGGCGAGGACGAAGCGGAGGGGCTGCCGCGGGAGCATCGATTCGTAGACGGCGGTGATCTGGTGCGGCAGAGGCTCGACGTTGGAGGCGTGTACCGCCATCATCGGATCGAACAGGAAGGCGAGGTCGATCCGCTTGGCCTCGCAGGTAAGCTGAAACGCGGCCCCGTCGCCGTCAAAGGACCAAGGGCGTTCGGTGGTGGCCAGCCCGATGCCGGCCTCATCGGCCGAATTCAGGAGCCGGTCTTTCAGCGCGCCGTCGGGCGTCTTGTAAATGACCTGGACCGCATTGGCCGCAATCGGCACAACGGCGACGAGGGTCGCAACGAGATTGGGCTCGAGGCCGACGAGCGATTGCCCGGGCTTGAGTTCGCCGAGCGGCAGCATGGTTGTTCCTCGCGTGGTGCGCTGGGGTAGCATACCGCTTCGCAGAGGTTATGTCCCGGCAAATGCCCGGCGTGCGTTGCGGTATGCTTAGAATCTTTGTTCATTCGGCAGAAACTGCTTCTAGCTTCTTGGCAATGTTAAAGCACTTCGGGTCCAAATCTGAGCTACAGAGCAAGTAGGCCGGTGGGCATGCCGCCCCTGGCCGCCTTGGCGTCACGACCGCGTC
>DHJA01000157.1 GCA_002404095.1 Planctomycetaceae bacterium UBA4732
CGGCCGCTCCCGGATGGCCAGCGCCCGTTCACAGGCGTGGTAGCCGCCGAACCAGTCCTTCTCCTCATAATACATTTGGGCCAACTCTAGCCAGTTCTCGCGCTGCCACGGGTCCTCGGCGCAGCAGCGCAGAAACCAGGCCGTCGCTCCCGCCCGGTCGCCCTGGTGCTTGTGGCAGAAACCAATCAGGCGCATGGCGTGAGACCGCTCCGGCGTCCAGCGCGCGCCGGGTAGGGCCAGGTAGTCCTCCAGCACCTTCTGGCAAGAGGCCCACTCTTCCCGGAAGGAATACTCGCGCCCGAGGTAGAAAAGCGTGCGCGGGACGCGGTGTTCGCGGGCGGCCAGCTCCAGCAGGGGCAAGTCGTTCGGCCGCGGCTTGTCCTCGGGAAACTGGTGGATCGCCAGCTCGCAATTGACAATAGACTCGAAAATAGAGGGTTGAAGTATCTCATGGGTAGGGTAACGCCACTGGTAGCCGGCGCGGGCGTGGATCAGGTCGCTGCGGAAGAGGATGTCGGGCACGCCGGGGGCTTTCCAGTTCCAGGTGTACCAATAACGCAGCCGCGTCGTGCCGGGTATCCACGCCTTTTCCAATTCGGCGCGCCAGCCCGGTTGGAGGCGCTCGTCCAGGTCCAATTTGATGCAGACGTCCACATCGGCCGGCAGCAAACAGAGGGAGGTCGTCCGCGCCAAATCGAAACGCCACGGCGTAACGGCGATGTCATGGACGACGGCCCCGGCCTGGCGCAGCAAGTGAGGCGTGCCGTCGGTGCTGCCGGTGTCGGCGATGACGACGAGGTCGGCGTCGCGGCACGATTCCATGTAAGACGCGACCTGCTTTGCTTCGTTTTTGGAGATGGTGTAGACCGCCACTTTCATGCGCAGCCCTCCCGCGACCGGATCGGCGGATGATTGTAATACCAGAGATGTAACACGCGGCGAAGGGAAAGTAAACGGCCTGTGGTTCGACGTTGGCCGCGGTGCCGCGCCCGTCAAATTCTACTGGCGCCTCAATTTTATGCGCCGGCGCGAATATATCTTGCTCCAAGCGAAATAATCTCCAATTTGCCTATTGCATCTTAACATTTTTCGCTTAATCTCATTCTTAATCTCAAAGGGGGAGTAAGCGCATCGGGGAAAAGGGACCATCCATGCGTCATCATTTCTTGAAACTACTGTTTGGGTTTCTCCTATCCTGTTCGCTCGTTGCGGCGACTCACGCTGCCGAGCCAGGCGATTGGGACGACCCCAGTTGGCAACTCCTCCGCGAAGCGCACATCCATCGCGACGCTGCCAATTTGGCAGCTTACCTGCGCGAACAATGCGGCGCCGACGCCGACTTGCGGCGTATCGACGCGCTGATTCATCAGCTGGGCAGCCCCGACTTCGCGGAGCGTGAACAGGCGTCCAAGGCGCTGGTCGCCATCGGGCCGGCGGCGCTCGGTGGACTGCGCGCGGCGCGCAACGACGCGGACGCCGAAGTCGCCAAGCGGGCCAAGGAGTGCCTGACGCGGATAGGCGACCGTAGGCCGGAACTCACGTTGGCGGCGGTGCGTGTACTGATCCGCCGGGGCGGGGCCGAGGCGGTCCCGACGTTGTTGCGCTTCCTTCCCTACGCCAACTTTGAAGAGCTACAGGACGACCTCTGGTTCGGCCTGGACGCGCTGACGGTTCGCCAAGGCAAGATCGACGCGAGCCTGATGGAAGCGTTGCGCGATCCGATGGCAGTGCGACGAGCCTTGGCCGCTTGCATCGTCGGCCGTCGCGGCGACGCCGATCAGCGCGGCGACGTGCGCAAGCTGCTGACAGACGCCGAGCCGGAAGTGCGTTTGCGGGCCGCGCAGGGATTGCTCGCGGCCAAAGACGGTTCGGGCGTGCCGGTGCTGGCGGCGTTGCTTGACGGGACGCCGATGGAAACGGCGTGGCAGGCGGAGGAGTTGTTGCGTTACGTCGCTGGCGAGGAGGCGCCGCAGGCGATCCTTGGCGCCGGCGCGGCCGACGAACGGCGGGTGTGCCGAGAGGCTTGGGAAGCGTGGTGGAAAGAGCGTGGGCCGAAGGTGGACCTGGCCAAGCTGGACGACACGAGCCGCCGGCCGGGGCTGATGTTGTTGTGCGACGGCGGTTTGCCGGAAGAGGCGACGGGCCGCGTCTGGCTGCTCGGCTGCGACGGCGTGACGCGCTGGGAGCTGCGCAAGCTGTCGTATCCGGTTGACGCGCGGCTCTTGCCCGGCGGGCGCGTGCTGGTGGCGGAGCGAAGCCTTGAACCGCGCGTGCAAATCCCGCTGGCTCCGCCTCCCCGAAAAAGAAGTCCCGAAGAAGGCGTGTCGATGCGCGACCTGGCGGGCAAGGTCTTGTGGCGCTACCGGGGCGTGAGCGATCCGACGCAATGCCAGATGACGCCCGACGGCCACATACTCATCTCGGGCCGTGAACTGGTGATCGCAGAAGTGGATAAGGCGGGGCAGGAATTATTCCGGAAAGATTTTTCGGTCACGGCCTTCCCGCTGCTATTCCAGGCCATGGTGCTGCCGCCGCCTTTGCCCGACCCTTTCGCTCTAAAATCGGACACTCGAATCCTAGTGCGCGGCCCCAACGATAAATCCCAGGCGATTGAGTGGCGGGAAGTTGAGCCATACTCGACTTCGTTGTTAGGTCTAATACCCGTGAAGCCGCCGGGGTGGACTTCCTATTACTGGTTGAGCCCCGACGGCTTCAGCCGCGTGACGGATGCCGTCAATAGCGCTAGGGCCTGCCCTTCGGTCTCAAGAGTAGTGCGCTACGGTAAACAAACGCGGGGGGCTTGGGAAAGTCAGGGCTGGACGCGGTGGATGCTCGGACCGTTCCACGCCGCCGCACTGCCGAACGGGAATTCCTTAGTTGGCGGCATTGGACGGGTTGTGGAACTAGGCGCCGACGGCCGGCCGCTCTGGTCGTCCTCCTTTGAGGTAAACGCTCAGCGGGTCCACCCTTGTTTCAACCGAGTGCGCCAAGGCTTCGACGCACCGCGCACGCCCTTAGACTTGACCGCCAATTTTAGCGATTGGCTCCAGGGTCTGCGTAGCAAGACCGCAACTGTGCGTCAGCATTGCGTGGACGCGATAAGGCAATTTGACCTTCAGACGGTCGAGGCGGCGTCGCCTTCGCTGAAGCCTCTACTCACGGACTCCGACGAAACGGTGCGCGACGCGGCCCGGCGAACGCTGGGCCGGCTTAGTTCAGACGTCCCGGCGGAATGGCTTAGGGCCTTGAGGGACAAAGATCCCAACGTGCGAGCCCATTCCGGGCAATTCCTTACCGAGCCCTATTCTCCGTCTAAAGAGGTCGAAACAATCATCGCCTTGCTGAAAGATAAAGATCCCGCAGTTCGTTGGATGGCGGCGAATTGGCTCGGCTGGGAATCCAATCCTTCCTCTGCGGGAAAGATCGTCCCGGCCCTTATCGCGGCCTTCCGAGACGACGCGGACGCCGACGTAAGGTGTAGAGCCGCCTCTTCCCTTGGGCGGTACGGCGCGAAAGCTCGGGATGCAATTCCGGCGCTGGTGGCAGGTCTGAAAGACCCAGACGCCAATGTGCATCATCAAAGCGCGTTGGCTCTCGGGGCTATCGATCCACTCGACGGTCGCGTGTGTGCCGCTTTAATTGAAGCGGCTCAAGCCAAAGAAACGGATTGGGGCGCGGTGGAGGCTTTGATCCGTTCTGGCCAGTACGCCAAGGAAGTCGTCCCCATTCTTTTGAAAATGCTCGAAGCTAAGGATTTCAAGGGTACACAGCAGGAAAAGGACCACCTGTACTGGGGGATCATTAGTTCCCTGGGAAGCATCGGACCTGACGCCAAAGCCGCCGTCCCCGCGCTGGCCGCGATCTTGCGCGACCGGTCGACCGCAGTGAGTTTGCGTCAGGAGGCGGCTCGCGCGCTAGGACAAATTGGCCCGGCGGCGAAGGCGGCGATTCCCGACTTGGAAGCTGCACTGAACGAGCGCGGTCGCATAATAGAGTTTTCTCTCCGCCGCAATGCCTCCGAGGCGTTGGTGAAGATTCAAGAAGATTAACGAGTCACTGGGTCGCAATTTCGGGGTTGGCGTATCCCAGGTGAGCCGTTCGGCTTGCCCGCCAGTCTTGGAGTTGCGACAAAGGAGTCTGAAATGGCGTCCCTTGTAACGCACCTGTGGGAACTGCTTTTTGGCAAGAGCGAATTGCGCCGTTCGCGGCGCAGGAGATCCGTGAAGGCGGGGATTGAGTTGCTCGAAGATCGGACGTTACTTTCAACCTACACTTGGGACGGGACCATCCTGTGGGCGGGGGGCGAACTCGCCAGCAATCCCAATAACTGGTCGGGGCCGGGTCTTATAAAGACCGTGCCGGGCGTTTCCGACACAATTGTGTTTAGTGACGCCGATACCGCCCCCTGCACGATCGACGCCGCCTTTGGCGGGACGGTGAAGGTCCTGAATATATACGCGACGTACAACAGCACAGTCACTTTAAACAGGGATCTGGAGGTCACAGCGAATGCCCAAATCCAAGGCGACAAACTGGACGGCTCGGGGAATCTTCTTATCGGCGATTCGCCGCCGGTCGGGCCGCCACAGTTTGCGGCCACGCTGCTTTGGAATGGCGGTGCGCTGGCCGGCGCCGTCGGCTCAAACGTGACCATCAACTCCAGTTCCACGGCGAATATCATTGGCAACGCCGGGCCGGGCCTAACCCTTATAGGGCGAAGCTTGGTCAATTACGGGACCGTCAACTGGAATACGATCAGCAATCTCTTTCTACAAGCCTCCGCAAACCTGGATAACTATGGCGTCATGAATGTCAACACAACCACCACGGTGGCCATCAACAGCAGTCATACCGACGCTCCTGTCCCCTCATTTATTATTGAAGAAGGAGGCCAACTCAATCTAAACATTCCGACGAATGGTGCTGAGCCTCCAGGGTCAGGGGAACTGGATGTGGATTGCAGGCTCACCAACAGAGGAACGATAAGCATCAACCAGGGAAGCATCCACGCCCTGTTCGGTTCAGTCAATCAAGGAATGGTTCACATCCAAGACGGAGCCTCTTATTCGCTGTTCGGAAGCGGCCACCTCTTCAGCGGGGGGCTCGGGCCGAACACCTCTGTGATCGACGGCGGCGGTTGGTTGGTATTCAACAGCGGCGCAACCGTGGGGATTGATCAGACCGTGAGCGTTACTAATGTAGACGACTCTGCGGACCTCGTGAATCATACGGCGAACAGCACATTACTCGTGTATGGCACATATTATTGGCGAGTCGGCAAGTGGGGCGGCGCCGGCCAGACTAGTATAGCCCACGGAGCCAATCTGATACTGGCCGGAAATGGGACCGGCGCCTACGCACTCGAGTCCATGCTGGCGAACCATGGCACAGTCACCTGGCAGAAGGCCGCCGATATCAATGTGGCCAACGGGGGAAGTATTGTAAACGACCTCTATGGCGTCTTTGATATCCAGAATAACCAAACGATATCCAAGGGCGCCGGAGCGGGAACGTTCATCAACGCCGGAACGCTTCAGAAATCGCAAGGAACTGGCGTCGCGCGAATCAACATCAAATACATCCCAATAGGATTAGGCGCTTGGACCAAGGAGTTAGGTTTCGGAACAATCGAATTCGCCTTATTTGTAACCCTGAACAACAACGTAGAGGTGGATCCAGGAGGAACCGTCGCCTTCGCCGGCGGCGTGGAGCATGACGGCGGGACCGTCGCCAACAACGGCGGCACAATCAAGGTGATCGGCGACTACGTCCTGAAGGCCGGTACATTCACGATGATGGCCGGATCGCTCATCGCCGACAATTTCAATATCGGCGCCGGCGCACTCTTCTCCGGCTTCGGAAATATCACGGCCAATGTCATCAACGCCGGAACCCTCACGATTCAAGGGTCAGGTGGTGCAGGCCAACTGAGCATCAACGCGGATTCGTCCGCCGGCGTACAGGGGTTGTTTGAGCAAACTGCCACCGGCGTACTGAACCTACGCATTCTCGGCGCGGGCCTTAACGATTGGCTAAGCGCGGTCGGCAATAACCCGTCCAGCGCGAACGTCACGGAGACGCTCAACGGAACCGTGAACGTGCTGAATCCCAATAACTACTCGCCCGTGGTCGGCGATACGTTCGCGCTGTTGGACGGTGTGAGCCTCGGCCAATTCGCCACCGCCAACCTACCGTCTCTCACCAACGGCGCCTGGCTCCAGCAGTACAACCCGTCGCACGGCGTCGGATACAGTCTCACGGTGCAGGGGCCGAGCGGGCCGAGCGGTCCCAGCGGGCCGAGCGGCCCGACTGGAACAGTCAGCGGGCCAAGCGGCCCGACTGGAACAGTCAGCGGGCCAAGCGGCCCGACCGGAACAGTCAGCGGACCAAGCGGCCCGACTGGAACAGTCAGCGGACCAAGCGGCCCGACCGGAACTGTCAGCGGACCGAGCGGGCCGACAGGCACGGTCAGCGGGCCAAGTGGTCCGACGGGAACAGTCAGCGGGCCAAGCGGCCCGACCGGAACAGTTAGCGGGCCGAGCGGCCCGACCGGAACGGTCAGCGGATCGAGTGGCCCGACTGGAACAGTGAGTGGTCCGAGCGGCCCGACCGGAACGGTTAGCGG
>DHJA01000113.1:0-18611 GCA_002404095.1 Planctomycetaceae bacterium UBA4732
TGGGTAAAAAGGGTTACAGTCGAAATAGTCATCTACCTAAAGTGTCGGAAATAGAGAAAGTCGCGGAAAGTACAGGCCAACGGGAAGGTCATAATGTTCAAAGGTGAAGGGTCCGTCAAGTTCCAGACTACCGATCCCATGCCGAAGGTGCTGCAAAGCGTAGAGGAGGGCTTGGAACCACTTGGAAAGGTGTCGATCAGCAACAACGGTTCGATCACTACCTCGCCCAAGGACAAGTTCCACTCGTTTCTGACCGATACCACAATCGAAGGGAAATTCGGGAAGAGCAGAACGCCCAACGAGTATTCCGTCACGCTTTCGTACAGTTGTGCCCCTTCCATCGCGAACTGGGCCATCATGGGGGTAGTCACCCTGTTTACCTGCATCCTCGGATGGCCTCCCATCATTGAAACCGCGATGAAGAAAAAAGCTCTCAGCAAAGAAGCTGAGAAATCACTGGAAGAACTCAAGGACTCCTTCTTTTATGGCCCACCTCGGCTCGAAAGTTAACCGCGGAGCGGCGGCGGCGAATCGCATGTGAGCTGAAAAAAATGAAGGGGCGGGACAAACGAGTTGAACGCTCCCTGTCAGCGACGCGAAAAATATCCCAGCGCCCAGCCGACCGCCGCACCGAGAATGGGGCCGGCCAAGGCCCAGACGCGCCGGCTCCATTCCTCTTTCGTTTTCTCCAGTTTGTCCACGTCGCGTCTCAAAATCGTCAGGTCTGTCTTGAGGTCCGCTAGAGAGCCGATTTCCGCCTTCCACTGGGTAAGTTCGCCTACCTGGTGTTCCAGCCGGACGACCGCGATCTTGAGTTCTCCGATGCTCCGGATCGCGTCCGACCGTTCGGCCGCCGCCCGTATTAACGCCTCCTGCAACCCCTGTAACTGTTGGCCGTGTGCCGCCTCCAGCTTGGTCAGTTCTTCGACTTTATCTTCGAGGGTTCGGCTTGGCATTTCAGTAATCCTTCGGGGCGCCTGTCAGGCCTTGCAATATCGCGGCGGATCGCGTTTGTAGCAGGTCGACCCAAAGGAAATTAAGCCATTGACGCATATGAGAATAAGACTCTAGTTCGTCCGGCGTGAAAACGGCGGTCGCCGCGCCGGTCTCGTCGGAAAGGCGCAGGGCAAACATCCGGCTCCCGTGCCCGTTCTCGGCCCGGTCCCATTCCGCTGTAACCTCGCCGGCGGACGGCCCCAAGATTTCCTCTAAGCACGTCGTCGCCTTCTGGAGCAGTGCAAACCCTTCACCCCATCGCCTGGCGCGATCGCTATAAATGACTTTCATAAGAATCCTCACGCGTTATGGACGGTGGCCTCTCTAGCTGATTCTACCAGAGTTGCCTTCTGACCGTATGCCCGAAATGATGAGGGTCACGCGCCTCGCGGCTCGATGCGGTCCTTGCCCAGCCACGGCCGCAACACTTCGGGCACGACCACCGACCCGTCCGCCTGCTGCCCATTCTCCAACACGGCCAACAGCGCCCGCGTGACGGCCACGGCGGTGCCATTAAGCGTATGGACGAAGCGTGTGCCCTTCTGCCCAGGCGTCTTGTAGCGGACGCCGAGCCGCCGCGCCTGATAGTCGGTGCAGTTCGACGTACTCGTCACCTCGCCGTATTCGCCATGTTCGCCGCGGCCCGGCATCCACGCCTCCAAATCGTATTTGCGATAAGCCGGACCTCCGAGATCGCCCGTACAGGTGTCGATGACGTGATAAGGCAAGCCAAGCCCTTGAAAAATGCCTTCCTCAATGCGCAGCAATTCAATATGAACATCCTCGCTCTGATCGGGCGTACAGAAAACGAACATCTCGACCTTGGTGAACTGGTGGACACGGTAGAGGCCGCGCGTGTCCCGGCCGGGAGCGCCGGCTTCGGTGCGGAAACAGTGCGAGAGACCCACGTACTTCTTCGGCAGGTCTAGCTCGTCGAAGATGCGGTCGCGGTGCATTCCGCCCAGGGTGATCTCGGCCGTGGCGATGAGGCAGAGGTCGGTATCGGCGAGGGAATAAATCTGCCGCTTTTCCGGGTCCGGGTCGCGCGGCAGGAAGCCAATCCCCTCTAACACCTCGACGCGGGCCACGTCCGGCGTGATGACCGGCGTATAACCTTCTTTAACGAGCGTTTGCATCGCATATTGGACGAGGGCCAATTCGAGCAGCGCGGCCTCGTTCTTGAGGTAGTAGAACTTCTGCCCCGCCACCGAGGCGCCGGCCTCGAAGTCCACGAGGTCGAGCGCTTCCGCGAGCGCGACGTGATCCTTGGGCGCGAAGTCGAATTTTCGCGGTTCGCCCCAGCGCCGAATGACTTTGTTGTCGGTCGCTTCTTCGCCGACGGGTGCGTCGGGATGCGTCATGTTGGGAATGGTCAGCAGGGCGGCGTGCAGTTCTTCCTGCGCCAGTTTCTGTTGCTTTTCCAGAACGCCGGCTTGTTCGCGGAGCGTCTTGCCCTCAGCGATTAGTTCTTGCTTACGCGCGGCGTCCTTCTCTTTGGGGATGAGCTTAGATACTTCGTTCTGACGCTGCTGGACGCGCTGCGTTTCTCCCGCGAAGCGTCGGCGATTATCGTCCAGTTGCACGACGCGATCCACATCGGCTTTGACGTTGCGGTTGGCGCAGTTGGTTTTTACGGCGTTGAGATGTTCACGAATGAACGCGGCGTCCAGCATGGGATTCCTGTCAAAAATAGATTCACCACAAAGACACAAAGAACACAAAGAATAAAGTCCATTACGAAATTCTTTGTGTTCTTTGTGTCTTTGTGGTGAATATGTCTTTAGGGCCGCTTCTCTAGCGGTACGTAATGCACGTCATGTTTGCCGACGTAGACCTGTTCGGGCCGGAAGATGCGGTTGTTCGTCAACTGTTCCAACCAGTGGGCCAGCCAACCGGCCACACGCGCGATGGCGAACACCGGCGTGAACAGGTCGCGCGGAATGCCGATGCTCTGGTAGACCGTGCCGGAGTAGAAATCGACGTTCGGATAGACGCCCTTCTGTCCCAGGTTCGGCATTCCCGCCGCCAGCCGCTCCAGCTCCATCGCCATCTCGTAATTCTTCGGCCGACCCGTCTCCACGAAGACGTTCTCCGCCATTTCCTGCAATACCGTGGCGCGCGGGTCTTTCACTTTGTAGACGCGGTGGCCGAATCCCATCACCTTCTTCTTGCTGGCGACGGCGTCTTCCAACCATTTGCGCACGTTCTCGATGGAGCCGATCTCGTCAAGCATTTCCAGCACTTCCTCGTTGGCGCCGCCGTGCAGCGGGCCGGTCAGCGTACCGATGGCGGCGCTGACGACCGTATAAGGCGGCGCAAGCGTGGAACCGGTCACGCGCGCGGTGAACGTCGAGGCGTTCATGGTGTGTTCGGCATGGAGGATCAGGCAAGCATCCAGTACCTTGGCGACGGCCGGCGACGGCTCCTGTTCCGTGAGCATGTAATAGAAATTGGCGGCGTGGGCCAGGTCGTCGCGCGGCTTGATGGGCTGCTCGCCATGCCGCAGGCGGTGAAAAGCGGCCACGAGGGTCGGCATCTTGGCGATGAGCCGCACGACCGAGTCCCAGTTCGTCTGAGCGTTGGTCACGTCGCGGGCCGGGTAGAACATACCCATCGCGGCGACGCTTGCCTGTAGCGCGTCCATCGGATGGCCGGTCTCCGGCAGGCATTTGAGCAGGTCGATGAGCTTGTAATTGATACGGCGGTGATGGCGCAGCTGGCTGTCGAAGTCAGCCAGCTCACGCTGCGAGGGCAGGTCGCCCTTGAGCAGCAGCCAGGCCGTTTCCTCAAAACAACTTTCGCGGGCGAGCGTTTCCACGGCGATGCCGCGGTACTCCAAACGCGCCCGTTTACCGTCGATGAAACTCACGGCCGACTCAGCCGCGGGCACATCGGCAAGGCCCGGCCGAAACTCCATCTCGCTCATAGCGTTCCCACCCTGATTCCAAAGCGTGTCCTGCGTCCGCGGCTTCGGCGGCTCGTTGCGGCTATTATGCCAATTCGTCGGCGCAAGGCAAATAGGCGCCCGCCCCGACGATGGTTACAATACGATTTAGGTACGAGGAACGACCCCGGAGTTATGCCATGCCCTTACTCGATCACTTTCACCCGCCCTGGCTTAAACAACGGCCGTGGGACAGCTTTCACGCCGCTTGGGCCAACGCGCTGGCCGAGCAGTTGAACGATGGAGTCCTCCCCCCACCCTTCGTCGCCCTGCCGCTCACGCATCAAGGCGGGCGTATTGAGATCGACGTGGCGACTGTCAACGGCGTGGCGGGCGTTTCAGGAGGCGGCACGGCCACGGCGGTTTGGGCGCCGCCGCATCCGACCCTGGAATCGCCTATCGACTTCACGAATCTCGACGTTTACGAGGTCCGTGTGCAGCGCGACGACGACAGCCCCCCGCTGGTAGCGGCGATTGAATTGGTTAGTCCCGGCAATAAGGATCGGGCGTCTCATCGGGGCGCCTTCGCCGTCAAGTGCGCCGGCTACTTACAGCAAGGCGTCGGCCTGGTCGTCGTCGATGTCGTCACTAGTCGATCAGCAAATTTGCACGGCGAATTACTGGAACTGCTTGGCCTATCGTCCACGCCGAACGCCGATGTGCCGCCGAACCTTTACGCCGCGGCGTATCGAACCACCGGCCCGGCCGAGGCGTCACGCCTTGAATCCTGGTGGGAGGAGGTGGCGTTGGCCGCCCCATTGCCGAAGATGCCTCTGTGGATCATGGAGGAAGTGTGCGTTCCAGTCGATCTGGAAGCGGCGTATTCCGTCGCCCGAAAACGGCTGGTAATGCGCTGATACGCCACCTGCTCAAGCCCCTGCCCCCGAACGGTCGATGGTATCGTGGGGATCGGTTCTGACGCCTTTTGCGGGCGGGCAATTCATGCGGCCTGGGCAACGTCGGTCGTCCTGGCAAGTTCACGGAATGTTAGCGCTGGCGCTCGGCCTGACGGCTGGCTGCGCCGCCAGCGGCCCGCGCCTTGCCAAGGCTCTGATGGCCGACCGCGACCCCGCGGCCCACGGCGCCGACATCGAAGATCATTACATCGTCCACTGCCCCGACCTGCTGGAAGTGGACACGGCGGGACGACTCGACGACAACGTCGCGCGCCCGGTCGGCGCCGACAGTCGTATCCCGCTGGCCGACGGCGGTCGTCTTCATGCGGACGGCCTCACAACTCCTGAGATCGCCCGGGCCGTGGCGGACTGGCTCGGGTTGCCGGCGGAGCAAGTCCACGTCGGCGTCATAGAATACAATAGCCAGGAACTATATCTTTTTGGCGAGGTGGCCGGTGGGGAGCGGCCGATCCCGTACCAGGGACCGGAAACGGTGCTGGACCTGCTACAGCGCATCGGCGGCGTCGCGCCGGGCGCGGCCCTCGGCAACGTCCAGGTCGTGCGCAGCCACGTCGCCGACGGCACTTCGCCGGAACTCTTCCAGGTCGATCTTAAAGCCATTCTGCTGTGCGACGACCAGAAAACGAACGTGCGCCTAGAGCCGTTCGACCAGATCTATATCGGCCAAACGAAACGGTCGAGCCTGGAGCCGCTCCTGCCGCCGTGGCTACAACCGCTGTATGAGCGATTGACCGGCATAAGGCGGGTGGGGACGAGTAACGTTGCCGGCCCCGACTGAACCTCATGCACTCCACGACGCTGTCCGCGTTAGTCCTTCGGTTCGCACACGAAGTCGCCGAGGTCGAGCGTCTCCGCTTTCATGGCTGGCACGACTTTGATTTTTCGGTTGGTTTTGCCAAAGACTCTGATGCTGCAATCCGCTCCAGGAACGACGCCGAGCAAGGTGAAGCGACCGGCGGCGTCCGTGTGGGTGTTCATGTAGGTGTTGAAGGGCTTTTCTTGCGGCCCAATGCGCGGGCCGTAAAGGATGGACGCTCCCTTCTCCGGTTGGCCCGACTTGTCGAGGACGCGCCCCAGCAACTTGCCCGCGGGACTTAGAACGACCTTTACCGTCTCATCGTCTTCGCCGATAGTGACGATGGCGGCTAGCGTTCCCTCGGGATTACGCGCATAGAGGAATGTCCTAACGGGGGGACGCCTGAGTTCAAACCGACCCTTTTCATCGGCGACTCCCTCGACCTCGCCGGACCCATCGAAGCGAGCCGCCATTCCGCGCAGGATCGCGCCGCCGACGGGCTTGCCGTCCACTGTCTCCGCCAGCACGACTCCTTTCAGCACTTCCAACTCGGACAGGCGGGCGAGATGGAAGTCTTTGTCAATCGTCTGCTCTTCCTTGACAGTGATTCCCTCCGGCTGGTCGCGCTGCAACGGCCCTCTGATCCGGTAATGACCCGGCCCGATGCGGATCGCATACCGCCCGTCCAGGCCAGTCTCCGCCCAACGGACAAGTGTTCCTTGCTCGATCACAGTGATGGCCTTGTTAGGAGCAGGCTTGTCGTCGGGGCCGACTGTCGCCTTGCCGCGCAGGGTTGCGCCCTTGCCCAGATGGAAGTCAAAGCGCACCGGCGGCGACTCGTCGCCTACGACAACACCAGTGTAGCTCGGCGCGGCCCAGTTTTCGTCAGTGACGGCGATGACGTACGTCTGGTTGGGACAGACGAGTATGGAATAGGAACCGTCGGCTTTAGTGCGCACCACGTTACGGAAGCGGATGCCTTCGACCTGAAGGAGGACGCCTGCGGCCGGCTTGCCGTCCGGCAGCGTGACTTTGCCGCTGATCGGCGTGCTGTGGAACAGCTTGGCCGTCAGCGTGACATATGGCGGCTTCGGGTCTTGACGCGGCAGATTGGGGAGACTGTATTCCCTGCCTTCGTTGAGGATCGTGACGCTTTCTTGCACGTCCGTCGGGATCCAGTCGAACGCGGCAAGGCCGTCGTGGTCGGTGTGCGCCGAGACGTACTTCATCGCCGATCCTCCGAGATTAACGTAGAAGAATTTGCCCTTTTTTTTCACCGTCCACGGGTTCAGTTCAACGCCGGCCAACGGCTTATCCGCCGAATCCACGGCGCGGACGGAAATCGTTCTGGCGCCGTCGAGTACCAGATCAACCTGGGCCGGCGGCTCGCCGAAATGGTCCACCGGCCAAGATGGATAGTTCTCGAAATAGTCCAAGCCGACATGGGGCTTGAGGGCGACAACCTGGAAAATGCGCGCGTCCCTTGGCAAGCGCAGCGAAACGGCGCCGTGGGCGTCGGTCTCGGCGTTGGCCAGGACCGCCCACGATCCGTACTCCGCAACGCCGACCGCGGCGTCCTCCACCGGTTTCTTCGAGGCGTCGGTTACGCGGACGGTCATCTTGCGGCTCGGCTTCACGACGATGCGCGCTTGCACCGTCTGGGGAAGAACCGTGTCATGAAACTCGTAGATTCCCTGGCGCGCCCCATCCTCTGCCGACGCGATGACGACTGTGTAGCGGGCCGAGGCCTGATTGAGAAAAAGGCGGAATGTGCCATCTGCGGCAGTGCGGGCGGGCATTGGTCCAGGAGAGGGCGTATAGCTGACGACCCGGACGACGGCGCCGCCGACCGGCTTACCGGCCTCGTCCGCGACGACCCCTTCAATGACCGCTTTGGAAACGTCCGCCGCAACGACGGCTTCCTTTGGATTTTTCGTGTCTGTATTGTCGTTTTTTGCGGGTTCGCCGCCCGCGCGGATGGCCGCGCCGACGGTGCAGACCGCCAGCAGTACAGCCGTAAAACCGATGATAGTCCACGGACGCAAGCGCTTCATGGGAGTTCTCCTTGGGTCGAGCAGTCCGGCCACACGGTCTTCGAGTTTCCAGTTCGGATCGAATAGGCCCGACGCCGCGACGGGTTGGCACACGCCGCCTTCGGCCAGCGTCAAGAGCGTACGGGCATAAGCGCGGGCGTCGCCCGCTTGCAAAACGTAGTCGTCGCAAACCTCTTCGCGCGCCCGCGCCAGCCGGCGGTTGAGATAATGCACCAGCGGATGCGGCCAGAAGAGCGCTTCGGCCAGACGTTGCAGCAGGCCGACGAGCGGGTCACGCCGCAGCAAGTGGGCGCATTCGTGGATCAATACGTCGCGGAGTTGGCGGTCGTCGAGCGAATTGCACAACCGCTCCGGCAAGAGGACGCACGGACGCAGTACGCCGCCCGCCGCCGGCCCGTGGACGAGCGGCGAGGTCCGAATCGGCGGCAAGGTGGTAATGCGGAGCAAGGACGCGACGGCGTCCAGCACGTCCGCGTACCTTCGCGCGCCGAGCGGTCGGGCCGCGCGGCGCAGCCTCGCCAAGACGCGACATCCGTGCAGCAAACGCGAAAGGAGGAAAGCCACGCCGACGGCCCACGTCAGGAACAAGGCGCCGATGACGGCGCGCCACGGGCTAGTCGGCGCGACCACTACGGGCTTTACGGGCATATCGCCTTTAGTGGATCGGTAATCGGTTAAGACAGGCGCGGTCGTGGTAATAGGATTCAGCGCTTCGGCTCGCTTTGCGGTTTCGCGGTCAGGATAAGACGGCGCCGATGCAGGGGCCGGCAACGACTCGACCCGCGGCTCATCCGGTTCGGTCTCGACGACATGCTGAGGCTTGGGCAGGTCAAACCGCACAAGCACCAGGCCCACGCGGCCCGTTAGGATGACCAGAACCGGGCTGACCAACACGCACCCGAGAGCGGCGAGCCAGATGGCGTGACGCGGCGCCGCTCCGCGCTTTGCCAACCCACGCGCCGCCCCGGCGGCCGCCGTAATCGCCACAGTGATTTGCAGCAACACGACGGCCGCGCCGATGGCCGCCGCTTCTCCCGGATAAAACCACGCGAAAAAGCCGCTCATGGCTGTTTCCTTTCTGCCTGGCCGATCAAGACCGCGCGCTCCCCTTCGGGTTGCGCCTAAACGGCTGCGCCCGCGCTATTTCCTTGGTTCGCAGACGAGGTCGCCGAGGTCGAGCGTCCCCAACTTCGTGACTGGCGCCACATTGATAACCCGGTTGTTTTTCCCGTTGTAGACCGAGAAACGGCACTGCGCACCAGGGACGACGCCGACTACTGTAAAGCGACCAGCATCGTCCGTTCTACAGAACAGACTGGTCAGGGCGTCCGGCTTGTCCTGCGTCCCGATGCGCAGGTCGCACTGGACGCGGGCGTCGGCTATCGGCTTGCCTGATTCGTCCAAGAACCGCCCTTGGAGTTTGCCCGCATCGCTCAGCAGGATCGTTACCTTCTCTTCCATTGCGCCGACGGTGACGATGGCGGCCATCGTTCCCTCGGGATCGCGCGCGTAAACATACGTATCGACGCGCATGCGCTTAATCTCGAACCGGCCCTTTTCGTCGGCGTTCCCCTCGATATCAAGCCCTCCGGACAGTCCGGCTCGAATGATTTCCCCGCTAATAATCGCCCGACCGACCGGCTTGCCGTCCAGACCGCCCGCCAGCACGACGCCCTTAAGGACGCTTTTATCGAACTCATCGAAATGTAGGTCCAGGTCCAGCGTCTCCTCCGCCCCCACTGTAATTACCTTCTGGCTTCGATAAATACCGTCGAACAGGTAGCGGCCCGTCCCGAGGCGGATGGCGTAACGACCGTCCGCATCCGTATTCGTCGAGCGGACAAGTTCTTCGCGCTTCCGCCCGTGGCCGCCGAATTCCGGGGCGAGAACGTCGCCCTGTTCTCTAACGGTGATGCCTTGCATGGGGACAATCCTGTTATCGCTGCCGGTCGTCACTTTGCCGCGAACGATGGTACCTTTGCCCAGGCGGAAATCGATGTCGGTGCGCGGTTCGCCCTCTTTGACGATGATTCCGGTCATGCCCGGCGCCGCCCACTGTTCGTCGGTGACGGCGATGATGTAGGACTCGTTCGGGTAAACGAGTAAACCATAGCTGCCGTCGGCCTTCGTGCGTACCACTTTTCGGAAGTAGTGATTCGTGTCGCCGCGTCCTTCGACCTGGAGAAGGACGCCCCCGGCTGGCTTGCCGTCTGGCAGCGTGACTGTCCCGCTGATCGGCGTCTGGCGAAACAGCTTGGCCGTCAACGTCTCATAAGGCGGCGTAGTTTCCTGACGCGGCGGATTGGGAAGGCTGTATTCCTCGCCGCCGCCGAGGATCGCGACGCCGCCTTGCAGGTCTGCCGGAATCCACTCGAACGCGGCAAGGCCGTCGCCATCGGTGCGCGTGGAAATGTACTTTATCGGCAATCCTCCGATACTAGCTCCGAGATTAGCGTCGTAGAGCTTGCCCTTCTTTTTCACCGTCCACGGGTGCAATTCGACGTTGGGCAATGGCTTATCCGCCGAATCGACGGCGCGGACGGAAATAGTTCGGGCGCCATTGAGCGTCAGAGTCACCTCAGCCGGCGGATCACCGATATTGTTCACGGGCCAGGAGCGATAGTTCTCGAAATAGTCGAAGCCGACCTTGGGCTTGAGGGCGACGACCTGGAAGACGTGGGCGTCGCGCGGCACACGCAGCGAGGTCATGCCGTGCGCGTCGGTCTGGGCCTGCGCCAGAAGAATCTGTAATTCACTAACGACGCCGACCCCGGCAGCCTCCACGGGCTGCCTGGCGCCGTCGGTCACGCGCACGGCCATCTGGCGGCTCGGCTTCAGGACAATGCGTGCTTGCTTCACCAGGGAATCGCTATGGTCCCGCAACTCGAAAATCCCTTGTCGCGCGCCGTCCTCGGCCGACGCCGTGACGGCTACATAGCGGGTGGAAGCCTCATCAAGGACAAGGCGAAAGGAACCGTCCGCAGAGGTCTGGGTCAGCGGAGGTTTGGGAGGAGGAAGATAGCCGACGATTCCAACAACGGCGCCGGCGACCGGCTTGCCGGCCTCGTCCGCGACGACGCCTTCAATGATCGCTTTGGAAACATCCGCCGCGACAACAACTTCCTTTGGCTTTTTCGTGTCTGCATTATCTTTTTTAGCAGATTCACCGCCCGCGCGGATCGCCGCGCCAGCGGTGCAGACCGCCAGCAGCACGGCCGTAAAACCGATGATTGTCAACGGATGGACGCGCTTCATGGGAGTTCTCCTTGGGTCGAGCAGTCCGGCCACACGGTCTTCGAGTTTCCAGTTCGGATCGAATAAGCCCGACGCCGCGACGGGTTGGCACACGCCGCCTTCGGCCAGCGTCAAGAGCGTACGGGCATAAGCGCGGGCGTCGCCCGCTTGCAAAACGTAGTCGTCGCAAACCTCTTCGCGCGCCCGCGCCAGCCGGCGGTTGAGATAATGCACCAGCGGATGCGGCCAGAAGAGCGCTTCGGCCAGACGTTGCAGCAGGCCGACGAGCGGGTCACGCCGCAGCAAGTGGGCGCATTCGTGGATCAATACGTCGCGGAGCTGACGGTCGTCGAGCGAATTGCGCAACCGCTCCGGCAAGAGGACGCACGGCCGCAGTACGCCGCCCGCCGCTGGCCCATGGACGAGCGGCGAGGTCCGAATCGGCGGCAAGGTTGTAATGCGGAGTAAGGAAGCCACGGCGTCCAGTACGGCCGCGTACCGTAGCGCGTCTAGGGGTTGGGCCGCGCGGCGCAGACTTGCAAGGATGCGACATCCGTGCAGCAAACGCAGCAGCAGGAAAGCCGAGCCGAAGGCCCACGCCAAGAACAAGGCGCCGATGACGGCGCGCCACGGATTGGTCAGCGCGACCGCGACGGCCTTAGCCTCCATCGTCCCGTTAGCGGATCGGTAAACGGTTGGGACAGGTGCGGCCGTGGTGAGAGGGTTCGGCGGGACGGACGGCGTTTCGGTTTCGCGCTCACGGCGCGGCACCAGCGCGGACGCCGCCGACGCGGGCGCCCTCAATGACTCAACCTGTGGTCCATCTGGTTCGGCCTCGACCACCGGCGCGGGCCTGGGCAGGTCAATACGCACAAGCACCAGGCCCACGCGGCCCGTTAGGACGACCAGAACCGGGCTGACCAGTACGCAGCCGAGCGCGGCAAGCCAGACGGCGTGACGCGGCACCGCTCCTCGCCTTGCCAGCCCACGCGCCGCCCCGGCGGCCAGCGCGATCGCGACAGTGATTTGCAGCAACACGACGGCCGCGCCGATGGCCGCCGTGTCTCCAGGATAAAACCACGCAAAAAAGTCGCTCATGGCTGTTTCCTCTCGGCTTGATCGATCAACGTCCGAATCCGCGCCGCTTCTTCCGGCGACACCTTGCGCCGGTCGAGCAAAGCCGCCAGACTGGGCGCTCCCCTTCGGGTCGCGGCTAAACGGCAGCGACCGCGTTAGTCCTTCGGATCGCACACGAGGTCGCCGACGTCGAGCGTCTCCGCTTTCGCCGCTGGTACTAACTTGAACCTCGGGTTGTTCTTGTCATCAAAGACTCTGATGCCGCATTCCGCGCCAGGGAGGACGCCGAGTAGGGTAAAGCGACCAAGCGCGTCCGTCTGAATGAACAGGTCGGTTCGAGCCAGCGGCTTGTTTTCCGGCCCAAAGACCTGGCCGCAAAGGATGCCTACTCCCGCCAAAGGCTTGCCCGTCTTATCGACGATGCGCCCCGTGAGCTTGCCCGAGGCGCTCAGAACGACATTCGCCGTGTCGTCGTTCTCGCCGACGGTGACGAGGGCGGCCAGCGTTCCCTCGGAATTTCGCGCGTAGAGAAACGTCCTAGCAGGGTAGCGTTTGAGTTCAAAGCGGCCCTTTTCATCGGCGACCGCCTCGAATTCGCTGGACCCCTCGAAGATAGAGGTCGCTCCCCGCAGGATCGCGCCGGCCACGGGCTTGCCGTCCGCTGTTTCCGCCAGGACGACGCCCTTGAGCAGTTCGGACAGGTGGGCGAGATGGAAGTCTTTGTCGATCGTCTTCTCTTCCTTGACTGTGACTTCCTCCTCGTTGCGGTGTAATGGCCCCATGATCCGGTAGCGGCCCGACCCGACGCGGATCGCATACCGCCCGTCCGCGCCGGTCTCCGCCCAGCGGACGAGCGACTCGGTCTTCTCGGTCCTGTTGGCCTGCGGGGCGACGTCGCTCCATTGCTCGATCAGCGTGATGGTCTGCTTGGCGGCAGGCTTGTCGTCCGGGCCGATTGTCACCTTGCCGCGAAGGATCGTGCCCTTGCCCAGGCGGAAATCGAGACCCTCGCGCGCCGCCCCCTCGCCGACGACAACACCGGTCTTGCTCGGCGCGGCCCAGTTTTCGTCGGTGACGGCGATGATGTACGACTGGTTGGGATAGACGAGCATGGAATAGGAACCGTCGGCCTTCGTGCGCACAACGTCTCGGAAGTAGTGATTCGTGTTGCCGCGCCCTTCGGCCTGAAGGAGGACGCCCGCGGCCGGCTTGCCGTCCGGCAGCGTGACCTTCCCGTTGATCGGCGTATTGTGGAACAGCTTGGCCGTCAGCGTCTCATACGGCGGCGTGGGGTTCTGATGAGGCGGTTGGGGAAGACTGTATTCCTTGCCGCGGTAAAGGATCGTGACGCTGCCTTGCATGTCTGTCGGGATCCAGTCGAACGCGGCAAGGCCGTCGTGATCGGTGCGCGCGGAGACGTACTTCATCGCCCATGCTCCGCTGAAATTCACTTCGGTGAGCTTGCCTTTCTTTTTCACCGTCCACGGCTCCAGTTCGACGCCGGGCAACGGCTTCTCCGCCGAATCGACGGCGCGCACGGAAATAGTTCGGGCGCCGTCGAGCGTCAGATCAACCTGGGCCGGCGGCTCGCCGATAATGGCCCCCGGCCAGGAGCGATAGTTCTCGAAATAGTCGAAGCCGACATGAGGCTTGAGGGCGACGACCTGGTAGACGCGGGCGTCGCTCGGCAAGCGCAGCGAAACCGTGCCGTGGGCGTCGGTCTCGGCGTGGGCCAGGAGCGTCGAGTAATCCAAAACGCCGACCGCGGCGCCTTCCACCGGTTTCTTCGCGGCGTCGGTCACGCGCACGGTCATCTTGCGGCTCGGCTTCACGACGATGCGCGCTTGCACCGGCTGGGGAAGGACTGTGCCATGAAACTCGTAAATTCCCTGGCGCGCCCCATCCTCGGCCGACGCGATGACGACTAGGTAGCGGGCAGAGGCCTGATTGAGAACAAGGCGGAATGTGCCATCCGCGGCAGTGTGCGCCGGCGTTGGTCCGGGAGAGGGCGTATAGCTGACGACGCGGACGACGGTGCCGGCGACGGGTTTGCCGGCCTCATCCACCACGATCCCTTCAATGACCGCTTTGGAAACGTCCGTTAGGGCGTCGGCCGCCTTCGCTTCTTTAGTCGCGGGCTTGTTTTCCTTGGCAGGTTCGCCGCCCGAGCAAACAATGGCGCCGGCGGTGCAGGCCGCCAGCAGGCCCGCCGCGAGGCAGGCGAAGGTCAACGGGTGTACGCGCGTCATGGGTGTTCTCCTTGGGTCAAGCAGTCCGGCCACACGGTCTTCCAGTTTCCAGTTCGGATCGATCAGCCCCGGCGCCGCTATAGGAAGGCGGCCGCCGTCCTCGGAAAGCATCAACAGGGTCCGGGCGTAATCTGAGGCGTCGCCCGCTCGCAACACATAGTCGTCGCAGACCTCCTCGCGCGCCCGGGCGAGCTGGCGGTTGAGGTAGGGCAAAAGCGGGTGCGGCCAGAAGAACGCTCCGACCAGGCGTTGCAGCAAGCCGACGAGCGGGTCACGACGCAAGAGATGGGCGCATTCGTGGATCAGCACGTCGCGGAGCTGGCGGTCGTCGAGTGCATCGACCATCCCATCCGGCAACAGAACGCACGGAAGGAGTACGCCGGCCGCGGCCGGTCCCGGCGCGAGCGGCGCGGTCCGAATCGGCGGCAATTTCTCGACGCCCAGCCCACGACGAACGGCGTCCAGCACGGCCGCCTTCCGCGGCGAGTGGAGCGGCCCGGCCCCGCGCCGCAAGCGGGCGAGGCCGCGAACCCCATGAAGCAATCGCAGCAGCAGGAAGGCGGCGCCGACGGCCCATGCGAGGACCAAGGCGCCGCCGACGGCGCGCCAAAGATCGACTTGCACGGCCGCGTCGGGGATTGCGGAGATAACAGATGCCTGAATGGGTACTGACGGCTCGGAAGCGGCTTCGGACTCCGTCCCTGGCGGCACAGGCGGCTTGGTCGTTTCGCCGTCCAGGGGCGATGCGGCTAGTGAAACGGCCGCTGTTATCGGGGGCCGCGCCGTCAACGGCTCGACCTGCGACCCTCTCGGGCCGGCCTCGACCGGCGGCCGGGCGATCGGCGATTCGATCCTTACCAATCCTACGCCCAGGCGCCCCGCTAAGACGGCAAGGAACGGGCTGACGAACACGCATCCGAGGGCGGTGAGCCAGACCGCATGGCGGAGCGCCGCCTTTCGCTTCAACAGGCGCGCCGCCGCGGCCGCCAGGGCGATCACGACGGCAATTTGCAGCAACACCGCGGCCGCGGCGACGGCCGTCGCATCTCCGGGGTAAAACCGCGCGAAGAAATCGCTCATGGCCGTTTCCTTTCTGCCCGGTCGATCAGCGTCCGAATCCGCGCCGCTTCCTCCGGCGACACCGTGCGCCGGTCGAGCAAAGCCGCCAGCAAGCCCTCGGTCGAGCCGGAAAACACGACGTCCACCAACCGCCGGAGCATGTTTCGCACCGTGGCTTCACGCGGGACGGCGGCGCGATAGCGATGGGCGTGGCTGTCAGTTCGGCTGTGCAGCCAGCCTTGCTCCTTGAGCCGTTGCAAAGTCGTCTGCACGGTATTGCGCGCGACGCGGCGCCGCGCGGACAGCGCTTTCCACACCTCGCCGACGGTAACTTCGCCGCCCTTCCAGACGATTTCCATGATTTCCAGCTGCCCTTCGGCGAGCGGCAGCAGTTTCGACTTGGCCATGTCAGTGCCTTTCCTTCGGCGAGCGCCTACAACTGTCGGTAATTCTACCTACAGCTGTAGGCAGTTGTCAAGGACTTTTTTTGGCGCTGTTGCAAAAAGGGAATTCGGTCGGCGAAGAGCGTTATAACTCGGCCCCAATTAGTTCGATTTGGACTTCAGCGACTTGGAGTTTCTTGTTTGTCTTGGGTCTCTTCCCTCCGACAGCGGCCGGCTCGGGGGCGGCTTTAGTCGCGTGGGACCGGCCGACTTGCTTAACCACGATCCGGCCGCCGACCGCCGCAAACGCCCGCAGGATTTGGTCGAGCGAAACATCGGAAGCCGCCTGCTCGATCTTGGCGATCCGCGGCTGGCTCGTCTTGATCCGGGCGGCCAATTGTTTTTGGGACAGATTCAGCGCCTCCCGCAGTCGGCGGACGGCCAAGGCCATTTCCACTCGGGCATCGAGCAGTTGTCGCTCTTGTTCGTTCATCCCCAAGAAATCAGCGGCGTCTCCGAACCGCCAACCTGCCGCCTCCAAAGCCTTCCTCTTTTCAGATTCCATAACTATCACCATAGATTTTATCGTAGATCTCTGGTTATCAGGACGGGTGTTCACCGCCCCTTGTCCGTCTTGGATGACTCCTTCGCTTTCTTCACGACGTCATCGTAGTTCTTCAGCCGCTTCTTGCAACGGTCGATCACTTCCCGGAGAATCCTTTTCGTCTTCTTTGCGTATACTTCAAGGATCAGAATGGCGTTGGGGTCCACTCGGTACATGATGCGCCAGTTGTTTTGTCCATCCCGAACCCAACGCGCTCCCCCTCCTGGAGAAGTCGGAGGAGTTTGCCGGCCTCCTTCCTGCCTTCCTCGGTGAACGGGGGCGTTTTGATTTCCCCATGCAGCCAGGCCACGGGCTTCCGCTCGCGCTCCGCCTTTCGACCCTCGTTCTCGCCCTTCGCCATCCCTTGTTCCTTGAGCCTTGGCCTCCGACAATATATATCGTATACGATATATAGTCAACCGTGCAAAAACAAATCGTCAGGCTCCAGAGCGATCGGTTTCCCTCCGAGTTAGCCCTTATCCCTCGAATCGCAGCAGTAAATCGCCGGCTTCCACCTGCGTGCCCGCCTGCACCAGCACCTCGGCGACGCGGCCCGCTTTCTCGGCGACCATCGTCGTCTCCATTTTCATCGCTTCGAGCGAAAATAGCTTCTGCCCGGCCGTCACTTCTTCGCCCGCGACGGCCAGCACGCGCACTACCAGGCCCGGCATCGGCGCTCCTACGTCCAGCGGATTGCCGGGCCGCGCCTTCGGCCGGCCGACCACGCGGCCGGCGAGCGCCTTGTCCATCACGACCGTCTCACGCGGCTGGCCGTTCAACTCAAAGAAGACGGTACGGCTGCCGTCCTCGTGCGGGTCGCCGACGGTCAGGAACTTCACGATCAGCGTCTTGCCGCGCTCGATGTCGATGCTGATTTCCTCGCCCGCTTCCATGCCGTAGAAAAACGCCGGCGTCGGTAGGACGCTCAAATCGGAGTATTTCGCTTCTTGAAGGGCGTATTCAGGGAATACGCGGGGATATAGCAGTTGCGTGACTACTTCGCGGTCGTTGACGGGCCGGCCGATGAGCTTTTCCAGGTCCGTGCGCGTGGCGGCGAAGTCGGCCGGCGCCATGCTGGCGCCGGGGCGTCCGGTCATTGGCGTACGCCCGCGCAGCACTCGCTTCTGTAACTTCTCCGGGAAGCCGCCCGGCGGTTCACCGAGCCGACCCTCGAAGAACTCCACCACCGACTCGGGAAACGCCAGCTCGCGCGTCCCGTCGATGACCTCCGCCGGCGTCAGGTTATTGGCGACCATGAACAGAGCCATGTCGCCGACCACCTTGGAAGTCGGCGTCACTTTCACGATGTCGCCGAACATCTGATTGACCTCGGCGTACATCCGGCAGACTTCCGGCCAGCGCTCTTCCAGGCCGAGCGACGCCCCCTGAGCGTAGAGGTTCGTGTACTGGCCGCCCGGCATCTCGTTCTGATAAACATCGCCGGCTGGGGCGAGTTGGCCGGTCTCAAATGGAGAGTATAGGCCGCGCACCGCCTGCCAATAGTCGCCGGCTTCGCGCATGGCTTCATCGTCGAGACCCGTGTCGCGCGGCTGAAAACGCAGGGCCGCGACCAGGGCGTACATACTTGGCTGGCTGGTCATGCCGGACAGCGGCGCCATCGCGCAATCGACGACGGATACGCCTTCCTCTGCCGCTTTGAGGTAAGAGGCGATTTGTCCGCCGGCCGCGTCATGGGTGTGGAAGTGGACGGGTAGACCGACTTCCTGCTTGAGCGCGTGGACCAGTTTCCGCGCGGCATAGGGCTTAACCAGGCCCGCCATGTCCTTGATGGCCAGTAGGTTGGCGCCGAGTTTTTCGAGTTGCTTCGCCAACGTAATATAGTATTTCAGATCGTATTTGGTGCGATTCGAGTCGAGCAAGTCGCCGGTGTAACAGATGGCCGCCTCGCAGAGCATTCCAGAGTTGCGCACCGCCTCAATTGCCAGCTGCAAATTGGGTACGCCGTTGAGGGCGTCGAAGACGCGGAACAGGTCGATGCCAGCTTGTGCCGACTCCTTGACGAAGGCGTGGACGACGTTATCCGGATAATTCGTATAGCCGACGGCGCTGGCCGAACGCAGCAGCATCTGGAAGAGAATATTCGGCACGCGCTCACGCAGCTCGGCGAGGCGGTCCCACGGCGATTCCTTCAGGAAGCGCATGGATACGTCGAAGGTGGCGCCGCCCCACATTTCCAGCGAGAACAAACCGGACAATCGGGAGGCGTAAAAGCGGGCGATGCGCAGCATGTCGTAGGTGCGCATGCGCGTGGCGAGCAGCGACTGGTGGGCGTCGCGG
>DHJA01000113.1:18704-18949 GCA_002404095.1 Planctomycetaceae bacterium UBA4732
CGCGGAACGTCGTGTCGGTGACGAAAAGCCGTTGCTGCGTCAGCATCCACGCGGCGAACTTGTCTGGCCCGAGTTCGCGGAAGCGGTCGCGCATTCCGGCGGGCGGCGGCGTCCGTGTTTCTTCGGCGGTTCCCTTTCCCGAGATCGGCGAAGCGGGCACAGGGATCGGGGCGCGACGCACCTTCGCGGGTTTCACCGGAATGAGCGAATGGCCGTTTACAATCACCTCGGCGATGTAGGTGAGC
>DHJA01000191.1:0-332 GCA_002404095.1 Planctomycetaceae bacterium UBA4732
GGCGGCCTGCAAGGTGGCGAAGTTGGCGACGTTGTCGGCCGAGGCGAGCGGTACCACGAAGCGGCTGTTAAGCAGCGTCCGCTCCTCAAGCAGTTCCAGCCTTAGCCGCGTCGTTGGCCGGGTCGGCGCCGACTTCCGCCGGGCGGTGAGAAAAGAGAAGAACATGAGAACTTTTCTTCTGTAATGCAAGGCGGATGCGGCGTTGCGAAAGTGAATCGCCTGCCCAAGCCCTCGACTATAGTAACACACACGACCGGAGCGCGACGCAAGCTATCGACGACAAAGCGGCGGCGGTTCTGACGGCTCGGACCCCGGGCGAACGTACTCGTGAG
>DHJA01000191.1:453-1958 GCA_002404095.1 Planctomycetaceae bacterium UBA4732
ACGTACTCGTGAGTCCGGGGTCCGAGGACTGACGACGCCTCTTTTCGCTTTTTCTTGCAGCATCGTTGCCGTCGCGTTATACTCAATAATCGTAGCAACCGTGTTGTGCCGCACCGCGGAGGTTTGCGCGTGGACAAGACCATACCGCTCGTCGCCGTTTGCTGGATCGCCCTAGCCGTAATGTCCCAGGGGGAAGCGCCGCCCGCCAAGCCGACGCCGGATGTCGCGGTCGAGCAGTTGGTCCAGCAGCTGGGCGACAACGATTATCGTAAACGCGACGCGGCCAGCCACGCCCTCCAGATCGCAGGCGTTCGAGCGCTGCCCGCCCTACGCATCGCGCTCAGCCATACCGACGCCGAAGTCCGCCGTCGCGCCAGCGAACTGATTCCCGCCGTCGAAGCAGCCGTCCTTCTCGCTCCCAAGCGCATCACCTTCAAGACCGTCAACAAGCCCGTCAAAGACGCCTTCGCCGAGCTGATCCGCCAGACCGGCTACCAGATTGAGTACAACGTCAACGACCCCAGCCGCCTTTACAGCTTCGACTTCAAGGACGCCCCCTTCTGGGAGGCCGTCGAAAAGATCAGTCGGGCGACCGGGTTGGTGATCCAGCAAGGCTACGGCGACGACCACATTCGCCTTTACCAGCAGAACGCTTACGCGCCTTACGTTCATACGGAAGGGGTGTTTCGCTTCACGGCCACCGGCTTCAACCAGAACCGCAACATCGACTTCAGTCTCGCCGGCAAAGGGGCCGCACCCCTAAACCGCAACGGGAGCTTGACGCTTCAGTTCTCAGTGTGTATCGAGCCGAGAATGGCCCTGCTTGGCGTCGGCGAGCCCCACCTCGAAGCCGCTTACGACAACGAAAAAAACTCCATGCTCGTCCCCCCCGTCAACAACAACGAGCTTTTCAACGGCAACGTGTTGTTGAGCGGCCGGTGGACTTCCGGCAAGTACGGCAACGGCAATCGCATGTTCAGCACACAGACACAGGCCAATCTGCTGCGAGCCTCGGAGCAGGCGACGACGGTGAAAGTCGTCCGCGGCACATTGCCCATCATGCTGCTGGTGAATCAAAAGCCCGTCGTCGTGGCCGAGAAGATCCTGGAAGCCAAGGGAAAGAAAACGACCATCGGCAGCACACAATTTCAAATCGAGGACGTGACCGAGCAGCCCGGCAAGCAATACCAGATCAAAATGGTCGTCAACGAAGATTTGAAGGACAACCCTAACGACTACTCATGGATGAATTCGTTGGTCCAGCGGATTGAATTGCAAGACGAGAAAGGTGGCAAGTTCCAGATCACGGGCAGTCAGTGGGACAATAGCGCCCAAAACCACGTCGCAATGACGCTGACTTTCACCACGGCGGGCGGCGCTAAGGCGGAAGCGCCGACGAAGCTCATCTACCACACCTGGACGACCGAACAGCACGTCATCCCGTTTGAGTTCAAGGATTTGCCGCTGCCGTGAGTCTTGGCGAGCCGGGTCGCGTAAGCGCCCGG
>DHJA01000191.1:2054-6266 GCA_002404095.1 Planctomycetaceae bacterium UBA4732
GAAACCACCTCCGGGCGCTTACGCGACCCGGCTCGCCTTTATTCCAAGCTCACGCGCTCGCCCGGTTCGCCGACGCCGACGCGGCAGCACAGCCGCTCGAACTCGTCCGCGTAGCGCGGGGCGGTGCTGTGCAAATGTTCGCCTTCGGTGATGAGTTTCAGGCTGTCGTCGCGGCGAATGCCGTGCTGGCGCAGGACGCGCTCGAACGGCGCCAGGTCATGTGCGTAAACGACTAGCAATTTATGCTCGTCGAACTGCACTTCCATCGGCTCCGTGGTGGAGATGACGGCCGCGCCGGCGCAACCGTCGTTGAGCAGCAAATCCTCGAAATCGAGAAAACCGCTTTGCAGCACGGGTAGGTCGATGCCTTCGCGCATCAGATCCTGATGCGAGGCGCCTTCGTTGGCGTGGCTGGTTTCCAGGACGAGATCGACGATCGCGCCGAGCGGGTCGAGCAGGTCGAGGAAAACGTCGAACAGCTGGTGTTTCGAGACGGCGGCCGCCAGCACGGGCACGGCCAGGCCGGCGCGGGCGTCGCGGTAGACGTCCATGCGGTAGCCCTGCCGCGGCGTGACGGGCACGTGCGGGGCGGGGCGGATGGCGTCGGTCAACACGAAGTCGCCGTAACGATCCACCCGAAGATGGGCGGCCAACTGTTCAGGAGTCATGGATGCTCTTTGCGCCATGGGTCCGCTCGCGGAAAACGGAATGGGTTCGCACAAACCGGAGAAGGACGGCGGATTCTGGATGAACTATAGGTTGCGATTTGTCCCGCGGCCAATCCGACTCTGGCATTCTACGCACAAGAACCGACGAAAGGATGGAGGTAAAGGGATGAAAAACGAAAGTGACAGTCAAAGGACGTGCGACCTGGAGGGCGCCGCGGCGCCGCGACCGCGCCGCCAGGGGCGCCGACGTCTACAATGACGCCGGTGGCGACGGCGCCCACATGCGCAAACCAACCATGATCGCCTACCGATCCGGCTGCTTCGGAGCCAAGCCCAACGGGGGAAGGAACGCCCGTGACAGGTAGTTCTGGAGTGGACGTCAACGAAGAGCATATCTTCGAGGGTAAGATTAACCGTAGTGGGAGGGCTGTCGGATTTCACCATCGCGCGGGAGGCCAAAACCCACCTACGGCACGAGTCGCCCGGATCGTTGATCCACCGAACGCCCAGGGTCTCTATCGCGCCGAGGTCGAAATACTCGACCCAGCCACTAGCAGCTGGGTGGCGAAGGGATCGGCGTCAACTTTCTTCCCTGACGCATGGGCGCAGAACCAAGTCCTTTCTGAAATCGACGGAGCGTTTGGAAATCCGATCCTGACCAGAGGCAATTACTGGGAAGGCGTCACGCCAAGCGGCCTGCGAATCGGAGGTTATCTTGACGCCGCGGGCGACATTAACACGGCGTTCCCCATCTACTGAGGTCTTGCATCATGCTCAAATGCTTTCGCGACAACCACGGGTTCCTACGTGCTGAATTTGGCGATCAGGGCGGCGTCTTAGGCTCCTTCTTGGAGCAAGACGTCCAGGGAAGCGTTGCAAGTTGTAAACACTTCCTTGAATTGATCGCGGAAACGGAACAAGGTCGTCGTAAAGAATGGTCGGGGACAGGGAACGCCCATACGGTTACGATTCGGCCCGATGGCGTAGCGATCGAAAATGCGTGGGACGAGAGCCTCCCGGTCTCTAAGGTCAGCTTGCGAGAGTTCAAGGAATGTCTGTCCGAGTGGTTGAAATGTGTTTCGGGAGAAGCAAAAGCGAACGCGCCTTGACCGCCGCCGTTACAATGGGGGACAGAGCGACCTCCCTTCGCAGGAGACACCCATGTCCCGATTCTGGCGGCACTTCATCAGCAACGGCGCCGACTCCGGCCAAGACCCCGGCTATTTCACCCCCGAGCCGACCGAGCGCGAAGCCCTCGACGCCTATTCCAACGTCGCCGTACACGGCTATCTCGGCCTACACGCTCGCAACGCGCCGCTAGCGCCAGCTTTAGCGCGGCGCTACGAGCTAACGGGGACAAGCGGCGTCGCGGTGCTGTCGGTGGAGAAGAACGGCCCGGCGGACCAGGCAGGACTACAGGTAGAAGACGTCATCGTGGCTCTGGACGAGCAGGCGACGGCCAACGTGAACGATCTGCACAAGCGCTTGACGACGCTGCCGGTGGGCGTGCCGGCGACGGTGACGCTGCTGCGCGGCGAACGGCGGCTGGAACGTATGGTGGCGCCGACGGAGTATCCGAAACCGGCGCCGCGGATGTGACTATCAGGTTATTCGCGTGGTGGGCGGGGCCGCAAGCAAGCTTCATTCCACATCTACAATCAATACATTCACGCCGCGCACCGCGCACCGGGCGCACGACATGGTTTGTGATCACGCCGCCCGGCGATAGGGGCGTTGTCCAGACGCCTGAGCTTGCTGTCGTTCCCAGAATGCCTTGAGCGGCTTGTCGTCGCTCAAGGCGTCGCCACGCAACTGGAGGATCGCCTCGGCCCCTTGCTCTCCCCAGAACTTTTCCGTCCCCTTGGCCCGCTGGTTCAACTGCTTGACGGCGCTCTCCACGTAGCTGGAAGTGATCGGCAGTCCCTGGCGGCGGTACTCGTCGTAACGCATCCGGCTCCGATTGTTTTCCAGGTAGGTCTGCGTCTTGGCCGCCACCTTGCGTGGATGCGTTTCCTTGTCCTCCTCTTGGGGGTCTCCCCGTTCCGCCTGCCGCGCCCGCAACGCCGCCAGCACCCCATCCACCTTGCCCTGCCAGACCCAAGCGATCCACTCCCGGTAACGCAGCCAACCCGGCGTCTTGGCGCTGCCGGCGTGCGCCGCCGCATAGACGTAGGACAAGGCGCGGATGAAATCCAGGATCGGCGTGAACGACGAGAAGTAGTTGCGCCACACCGTCCCGTTGGTCTCCGCTCCATCGCCGATGAGGGCCACGACGCGTCGCTCCGAACAACCCCATCGCCCAGGCCGCCGCCGCGACCATTGGCCCAAACGACTCCCCGTTTTGCCGCGATCCCAGCAGCCGTTTCTCCTGGACCTCCGGCAGCTTCCAGACGGCGGGCCGGCTTTCATAGGACTGCTCTTCGGCCTCGGCGTCCTTGGCCTCGCCGGCCGGTTCCTCCGCGACGGGGACGCCCTTGCGCAGTTCACGCGTGAGCTTGCCCCTACGCGTGGGGTCGAGAAAACCCTCGGGAATTCGCGGACAAGGATCGCTGACCGAGACGGTGCTCTTCATGGCCATCAGCACGCCGATCTTGTCTTCACGCCAGTAGCGGCCGCCACGCTCCACCGCGGCCGCCGACGCCGGTGGACTCGCCTTGGCCGTCGCCGGGTCGGCCGCCGCGGCCGCTGGGACGCCAGAGGCCGGCGACTTCGGTTTTTTGCCCTTCTGGCCGTCGCCGGGTCGGCCGCCGCGGCCGCTGGGACCGCCGACTCGCCGGCCGCCCCACGGTCCAGGATTTGGATGCGGCCGCCGTCCGTGCCGACCACCGCTGCCGCCGGCGCCGTCACCCCTTGAGGGGCGGCTTTGCGTTCGACTAGAGGCAGGTCCAGATAGGCGGCCACCGCCCTGTCGCGCTCCGCCGTGCGTTCCAGGCCGATCCCCTTGGTCACACGCTCGACTTGCTTGGCCGAAACGACCAAGTCTCCCACCTCCAACAGGTTTTCGCTGGCGTTGGCAAACGACGTGTTGGCGACGCCCGCGTACATAATCTTGCTTGGCACGGCCGGGCTGTAGGAACTGCGATCAGGGCCACAGGCTTTTGGACGGAGGGGGAAAAAGCCTGCCGACAACTGCGGCAGTAAGCCTGGGGTTCGAGCCATTCGGCCTCCCCCGCTCGCGTCTGCACCAAGCGCGCTTCCACGTCGTCGCAGTCGAGCGGGCGATGACGCCCTGGACCGTTGCCGAACTCCGACGGCCGCCGCGGATAGTCGGCCGCCTGACGTTCCAAGGCCGCCTCCAGCATCTTCTCCGTGAGAACGGCGCGGATGCTGAGGCAAACGTCTTCCCGTTCGGTCAGGGTAACGCCCCACGGCAGCCCGGCGGGACCGTACAGCTTATCGACGAGGTTCTTGGCAACGCCCTCCACGTAAGGCCGCACTTTTTCTACCTTCGCAGTGGCTTTTTTGGTTCGTGCCATCCTTAACTCCCAAGACGAGTTACGTCAAAGTGGCGACTCAATTCCCTTAGAGCCTGTGCGAAAAATCA
>DHJA01000194.1:0-14472 GCA_002404095.1 Planctomycetaceae bacterium UBA4732
CGTCTTAATTCACGAGCATTGGGCGTAAGCCCCCGGATTCTTTCAGCAACAGAACCAGAATCCGGGGGCTTACGCCCCCGGCTCGCCAACTCTATTCTAACAACGAACCGCAACGACTCGCAATCGGCGATAGTCGGCAACCCAACCGCCGTCGCGGAACAACTGCGGTCGAGCCGCTTCCTCCACGTTCTGGAGGAATTCCTCGCGCCGTTCCGCGGGGAGCGACTCCAATGTCGGCCGACGGAACATTTTCACCCAATCGCGTAAGCCGTCGGCGCGTTCCAGCGGCGTCGGCCGGTCGAACAGGAGCGCCGATTGCACTTCCAGCCCAGCCGCCTCCAACAGAGTCGCGTATTCGGACAAGCTCGGAAAGTACGATTGGGGAAGGTCGGCCGCTATACCCATCTGTTCGGCGGCATCGCGCAGAACGGCTAAGACGCGCCGGACGTTGCCGCGCCCGCCAAACTCGGCCACAAATCGGCCGCCGGGCCGCAGCGCGTCGCGCACGCATCGAATCACGGCTTCGGGCGGCTGGATCCAATGCAGCACTGCATTGGAGAAGATCGCATCGAACGGCTCGGCGAACGTAAAATCGCGGGCGTCGCCTTGTATGAACTGCAATAGCGGGTAAGCAGAGCGCGCCTGTTCCAGCATTTCCGCCGAGTGATCCAGGCCGACGACCGTAGCGCCAGCCTGAGCTATTTGAGCGGTCAAATGTCCTGTACCACAGCCCAAGTCAAGGATGCGCTCGCCCGCCTTGGGCGCAAGCAGCCCCACAAGCGAGGCGCCGTATTGCCAGACGAACGCATGTTTATCGTTGTAGAGGCCGGCGTCCCAGCCTTGGTTGGGTGCGGACATATCGGCGCTCCGAAAAGGGCGGGGAGACCCCACCCCTACCGACGAAAATCGCTGTAGGGGCGGGGTCTCCCCGCCCTTTCCGTAGGGGCGGGGTCTCCCCGCCCTTTTCGGATAGGCACTCAGTGATGATTCGGCATGGTCGCCAGCAGTTCTTTAAGTTTCTGGGGATCGACCGGCTTCACCAAGTGATGATTGAAACCAGCCTCCGTGGTGCGCCGGTAATCCTCTTCCTGCCCCCAACCCGTCTGCGCGATCAGCACCACGCCATTGAGATGGGGCGAGGCCCGTATCTCGCGCGCCACCTCATACCCGTCCCGTCCCGGCAAGCCGATGTCCAAAAGCACCACGTCCGGCCGGTATTCCGTCGCCGCTTCCAACGCGCTGGCGCCGTCGTAGACCGTGCGTACGTTATTGCCCATAAGCTCCAACAAGAGGGCCAGGCTGTCGGCGCCGTCTCGGTTGTCTTCCACGATCAGAATGCGCCGGGCGTGCGGGGCCGTCGCTTTTTGGGTTTGGCCGTCCGGCGCTTGCACCTCTTGGCGTTCCGGCTCCTCCGTCAGCAGCGGCAGGCGCACGACGAACTCGCTGCCGCGGCCGGGGCCGTCGCTGTAGGCTTCCACCTTGCCGCCGTGCATCTCGACTAGCCCGCGCACCAGGCTCAGCCCGATGCCAAGTCCTCCCTGGGAACGCTCCTGGGGCCGGTCCACTTGAGTGAACATCTCGAACACGAGCGGCAGCATGTCTTCGGGAATGCCGAGTCCGTTGTCGCACACACGCACGAGAGCTTCGCCTTCCCGCCGTTCGCTGGTCAACAAGATGCGTCCGTTAGGCTTGGTATAGCGAGCGCTGTTGTTCAAGAGGTTCGATAGAACCTGCGCAAGCCGGGTGAGGTCGGCTTCCAGCCAGATCGGTTCCGGCGCCAGCTGGAGCGTCAACTCGTGGCCGGACGCTTCGATGAGAGGCCGGCTCGTCTCCACGGCGCTGTGGATGATCTTCGTCAGATCAACCCGCTCCTTGCGGAGTTCGACCTTGCCCCGCGTTATCCGGCTCACGTCCAACAGGTCGTCCACGAGCCGGACCATATGCCGCAATTGGCGGTCCATCACGTCCTTGGCCAACTCAACCGCTTGAGCGTTGTCGCCCGCCAGACGTATGATTTGCAAGGCGTTGCGGATCGGGGCCAGCGGGTTGCGAAGCTCGTGGGCCAACGTGGCGAGGAACTCGTCCTTACGCCGGTCGGCCTCTTGCAAATCTTCACGCTTTTTCTGGTCCGTCAAGTCCGTAACGACCATGCACAACGCCGCCGTCGCGTTCGATGTTTCGCAAAAGGATCCACGTGTCGATGATGGAGGAAATCCCCACCTCCGTATCTTCCAGGTTATTGCCGCCGTGGGTGAGGTTGGTGAAGACGCCAGTGATCCCCCGGCTCTTGAGGAAATCCACCAGGCGCACCAACATGGCGCCGGCCTCCGACGTGGTGCCCTGCGAGATGAAGTTGCTAATCGGATCGACCACCACGGCCCGCGGCTGGAAGTCGCCGACCAGCTTGTACATCTGCGCCAAGTGCATTTCCAGGCCGTGCAGCGTGGGCAGTGCGGAGTGGATGCGCAGCAGCCCCTTTTCCACCCACCGCCCCACGTCCAGTCCGATGGAGTGCATATTGCGGGTAAGTTGACTTTGGGATTCCTCAAAGGAGAAATAGAGGCAGCGTTCCCCCCGCTCACAGGCCGCGACGGCGAAGTGGACCGCCGCGCTGGTCTTGCCGGCGCCCGCCGTGCCGGAAATCAGGACGCTCGTGCCCCGGAAATACCCCTTGCCGCCGAGCATCTCGTCCAGACCTTTAATGCCGGTCGAAATCCGCTCGGTGGAAGCGGGGTGGTCCATTCCCGCCGACGTGATCGGGACGACCGAGATGCCGTTTTCGTCGATGATGAAGGGGAACTCGTTGGTGCCGTGGGCCGAGCCTCGGTACTTGACGACCCGCAGGCGCCGGGTGGAGACCTGCGCCGTCACTCGATGGTCGAGCAGGATCACGCAGTCGGAGACGAACTCTTCCAAACCGTGCCGAGTCAGCGCCCCCCTCCTCCTCGTTCGCCCGTAATGACGGCGGTTACGCCTTTCTCTTTCAGCCAGCGGAAGAGACGGCGGATTTCCGAGCGCAAAATGCCGCTGTCGGAGAGGCCGCTGAAAAGCGTACGGCCCCGTGAACAAGGAACTCAATGGCGAGCAGGGTTTTGCCGCACCCGGCGGCGCCGCACACGAGGGTCGGCCTCCCTTTCGGCAAGCCGCCGCCGGTCACTTCGTCAAGCCCTTGGATGCCCGTAGGACACTTAGGCAAAGAAAGGTCAGTCGCTTCGTGGTTGTCTTTGGCTTTGGTCATCGACGTTCCCCGGAACACTTGCGTTGTCCAAAGAACATTCTAGGCGCGCGGGCGGCAAAATTTTAGCCGCGACCCGAAGGGGAGCGCTCTGACCAGAGCGCTCCCCTTCGGGTCGCGGCTAAACGATTCAACCGCGCCGGCTGTCTCAGGCCAGCAGCTTCTCAATCACGCGGCCCTCGCGGAACAGCTGAATCGGCCGGCCCGTCGAGGTCTGCATTTCCGTATGCGGGTCGATGCCCAGACAGTGAAAGATCGTCGAGGAAACGTCGTCCGGTGTGCAGGGTTCGGTCGCCGGGGCCATGCCCTGCGCGTCGGTGGCACCGTGGGCGTAACCGCGTTTGATACCGCCGCCGGCCAACAGCACCGCCATCGACCGCGCCCAATGGTCGCGGCCGGCGTTCTTGTTTACCTTCGGCGTCCGGCCAAACTCGCCGGCGCAGTAAACGATCGTCCGCTCCAACATGCCGCGGTCGGTCAGATCCTGGATCAGCGTCGAAAGCGTCTGATCCAGCTGCGGCAGCCGCTGCTTCGACAGCGCCTCGAAGTTCTTGCCGTGCGTGTCCCAGCCGCCCATGCTGATGGTCACGAAACGCACGCCGGCCTCGACCAGCCGCCGCGCCGCCAACGCCCCTTGGCCGAAACCGTCCGCGCCGTAGGCGTCGCGCAGTTCTTGCTTCTCTTGCGTGAGGTCGAACGCCTTCTTCGTCTTGTCGGAACGCAGGATTTCCAGAGCCTTCTTGTGAAAGGCGTCAAGGCCGTCCACTAGGTCGCCGGACTTGTCGGCGGCGCGAAAGGCGCCGTCGAAGTCGTTCAACAGCTTATTGCGATCTTCCAACTCGTCCAAGGTGAAGCCGGTCGGCAACTGGATGCCGCGGACGCGGAAGTTCGCTTTGCCGCCCTTGCCTGCCTTGCCGCCGTCGCCCTCGATGACGAACGGGTTGTATGCCGTGCCGAGGTAGCCGGCCGCGTTACCGTTGCGCGATTCGCCGAAGGAGACGAACGGCGGTACGCCTTGTTGCTGCGACATCAGCCGCGTGGTCAGCGAGCCGAGGACCGGATATTGCACCGCCGGCGTCGGCTTGTTGCCGGTCTGCATGAAGACCGTGGCGGGGCCGTGCGACGGGATGGTGTGGTTGAGCGAGCGGACCAGGGTGACGCGGTCGCAGACTTTGGCGGTCTTTGAAAGGTGTTCGCAGATTTGAACACCGTCGGCGCTGGTGGCGATGGACTTGAACTCGCCGCGAATCTCGGTCGGGGCGTTCGGTTTGAGATCCCACATGTCGATGGTTGCGGGGCCGCCGCCTAGCCATAGCAGGATAACGGCGTCAGCGCGGGGTTTTAGCCCGCCTGCGGATTCCGCAGCCTTCGCCTGACTTTCCAGGCGCAGCAATTGCGGCAGCGTCAGGCCGAAGAGGCCGGCCGCGCCGATCTTGATGAAGTCGCGGCGATGAAAGCCTTCGCAGTCGGTCGTGAAACGTGATGTCATGATAAAGTCCTCTTGTTTTGATGCCGTCGCGGAAACCAACTCCGGGCGCTTACCAGTACTTTCATAATGTACTCCTCACGCTCCGCGTGAGGAACAACGAACGCCCATAATGTACTCCTCACGCTCTGCTCGCCGTTCCTCACGCGGAGCGTGAGGAGTACATTATGAAGGTACTGTTACGCGACCCGGCTCGCCCTGATGGTTCAATGATTCAGGATGAACTCACTCGTATTGACCAACGCCCACAGCGCGTCGGCGAACGCTGTGCGACGATCTTTGTGCGTCGCCCGATACGCGGTGAACTTCTCACGTTCCTTGTTGGTCGGCAACCGCGTCAGCGCGGCGAGAAACAATTCGTCGAGCGCCTCGTCGTCGTCCTTATGGTCGGCCAGCAACTGCTTGAGCCGGTTGTCCGGCGCCTTGATTTTGTTGACGAGCGTATCGTCGGCCATCAGGAACAGCTTCTGCGTCAGGCCGGGGTCGGAGGAGCGTTCGCAGTCGCAAGCGGTAGTACGCTGGGGCCGACCGAAGACGCGGAAGGCCAGCGCGACCGAGCCGTTAACGCGGCTGGCGCCGATCTCGACGGCCCGGCAGTCCGGCGGCGCGTCGTTGCCAAACTTCTCCTTGACGCCGACCGCGTCGTTCAGCACGTCCACCACAACCTCGGCCATCATCGGCCGGAGGTAGCTGTGCGAATAGTTGGAGCGGTCCAGCCGGTTCGTGGCGTTGACGCTCGAACTCAGCTGGTAGGCGCGCGAGTTCAGAATGGTACGCTCCAACTGCCGGATGTCATATTTACCCCTCAAGAAATCCTTTGCGAGGGCGTCGAGCAGCTTAGGGTTGGAGGGCGGGTTGGCCAGCGAGAAATTGTCCACCGGATCGACGACGCCGACGCCGAAGTAGTGGCCCCAAACGCGGTTAGCGAAGGCGCGGGCGAAGAACGGATTGTCGGAGGCGTCCATCCAGTCGAACAACGCCTGGCGCGGGTCTTGTCCTTTTTCGACTAAGATATTGGGGCCGCCGAGCGCTTTGGGCGCCAGCGGTTTGTTCGTCTCAGGGTTCAGCAGGGCGCCGCCGTTGCCGCCTTTGCCGCCGGAGAAGGCGCCGACGTAAATTTCGCGGATCGGTGGAATCTGGTTCTTGGGTTCGCTTTTCTTCTTACGCTCGGCGTTCTCGTCGTCGAAGACCTTCTTGGCGTCCGGCGAAATGCCGAAGCTCACGGCAGCGAATACATTGGCGTAGGCGCGATAATCGACCTGCGTCCAGCGGTCGAAGGGGTGCTTGTGACACTGGGCGCACTCGACGCGGACGCCGAGAAAGGCGGCGGCGGTCTTCTCGCCCCACTGGTCGGGCGTCACTGCTTGCTGCCGCCGCCAAAACAGATCGAGAGTTTCTCTATCCGCGTAGGCGTTCGTCCAGCCTTTGTCCTCGGCTTCCTCTCGTTCCTTGAACTGTTTGAGATACTCTTCCGGCGACAAGCCGTCGCGGCTGGTGGCGCAGAGGACGCCGTGAACGAGCTGGTCATAGGGCATGTTCTCCGCGATGCGCTTGCGGAACCAGTCGTGCCACATTTGGCTGAGCTTGGCCCGTTGTTTCTGCGGATTCTCCAAAAGATCCGTATTGTCGCCCGTAATGTCACAGAACTTCGTGGCCCACAACGCCGCGTGCATCGGGTGTTCAAGCAATTCGTCGATCTTCCGCGCCCGCTTGTCCGGCCGCGTATCAGCGAGGAAGTCCCGCGCCTCTTGCGGAGTCGGCAGTGCGCCGTTCACGTCAATGGTGACGCGGCGGAGAAATTCGTTGTCGCTGGACAAGTCGCTAGGGAGGATATTGAGGCGCTTGAGTTTGGCGAAGACTTCGTGATCGATGAAGTTAATTTCCGGCACGTCGGGGTAACGGGCGCCTGGCGCGGACTCAACTGGCGCCATGACGCGCACCGGCGTCACGCTGCCGCGATAGGAGACGATGACCGCCGTGTCGCCGGGCCGCAACGCCTTGAGTTGGCCCAGTGGGTTGACCTCCACGACGCTATCGTCGTTGGTGCGGAAGTCGCACAGCGGCGTGACGTCCTCTTTCGCGCCGTCCCCGAAAACGGCTTCGACCCGGAGCTGACCGCTCAGGCCAGCCTTCGCAAACGCATACTCGGGAGGGTTAATGGAGATGGAGGCGATGTCGCCGCTGCCCTTGTTCCAATGGGCGCCCTGGACGATCCACTCACGGAACAGCTGGTAAGGCCAGGAGCCTTTGGCGAAGCGCTTCTGGCCGCCATGTTCGATCTGGCCGGTAGCCTTGAGAAGAATGAGGCTGGCGTCAGGATCGGCGCGGTTAATGCGCCGGCCTTCGAGGTCGTGCGTCAGGGCGATGTAGTCCTTCTCGGGGTCGTAGCCGAAGAGGGACAGTCGCAGACCGCCCTTGCCCTGGAAGGAGCCGTGGCAGGAGCCGGAGTTGCAGCCCATGCGGCCGAACAGGCCCATGATGTGGCGCTCGAAATCGACTTTTTGTACCGTAGCGCCGCCGGGCAAACGCACCTCGGCGCGAACGGGGCCGGCCGAGACAGTGAGTACCGTAACGGCAAAGAGGGCGGTCCCGAAGCGGGTGAAGCAGGCGGCTTGCATCCCACGATCCTCTCGGTAATGCGGTTCCTTGTCGTGGTTCGACAGGGAACAAATAGGCAGGTCGGCAGGCAGGCAACCAAGCGGCGGGCGAGGTTCAACCTGTATTGTACCCCGAGCAAAGTCAAAAGTATCGCGCCCCGGATGGAAAAGCAAGAAGTTTCTGGATAAGCGCGCCGTTTACCGTTTCGTTTAGCCGCGACCCGAAGGGAAGCGCGCCCCTGCTACTTCGCACGGATCACCAGCCGGTAAATGTTGGACGGGCTGCCCACGTCGTTGGCGTCCACGATACTGACGTAATACGTCCCGGTTGCCGGCAGAATTGCCTCGATGCGCGAGTCGGCCGTATCGTCCACGTCGTCATTGGACGCGACGATACGGCCGTCGGCGTCGTAAAGGGTAAGCAGCGAATCCAGCGGCGAGCCGTAGCGAGCGGCGAAGACTTCGAGGACGACTTGTTGTCCTTGTTTGCCGTCGAAGCGGAATACGTCCACATCGGAGCCGGCGTTGACGACGCCTTCGATGGTTTGGCCGAGTTGGACGGGTTGTGCTTTCTGAAAGCCGTTATTCGGCTTCTTCACCGCGACAATCGGCCCGTGATCCACCAACAGCGTGTGCGGCGCCGACTCTCCTGTCGGCGTGACGACCGTGAACGTCGCCGTCGGGCCGGCGTAGTCGGCCGACAGGGTCGCCTCGATCTCGATTTGGGTGTCGCCGTAACGGCCCACGTCGTCCTTTTCCTTATTGGGCAGCGGCGCCTTGCCCTTGCTCAGAATCTTGGCCGTGCCTTTCGGGTCGTGCAGACGGACCTCTGTTGCCGCGTCGAGCTTGAGGCCGCGCACCAAAAGTTTCGTCGCTTTTCCTGGCGCCAGACCGAGCGGCGCGGCCACGACGATTTTCGGCGTATTGTCCTCCGGCTTCTTCGGGTCGGCGGCGACGATCAGGACGGCGAATCCCGCGACTACGGCAAAGTTATAGCGCATGGAAGATCTCATTTATCCGTTTGCTTGCGAGTCTTTTCATCCGCCAGCGTCCGCCATACTTCCAAAGCGGGGTAGGCTTTTCGATCCGGCGACATTAGTCCCCACGATTTCTCGAAAGGGATTTTGGACTCCTCCGCCTTCCACGGCAGATCGAACGCCTCGAAGGCCGTGCCGTAAAACACCCATTCCTTGGGCGCGTCGGCCTGTCGGACCAGCAGACCCGGCTTCACATACGCCGCCCAAAACTCCTTCTGTGCGGCAGGGCTGAACCCGGCTTTGCCGTCGTGAGGATAGCCGGTTTCCTTGAGGAGGACGGGCTTTTTCGTTTGCTTCGCCAGCCGCGCGGCCTGTTCACGCGCCCAGGCGGCGGCCGCCGCCGGGCCGAGTTGCGGCCGGTCGAAGACGGGATGAATGTTCGGCGCCAGGAACTGGCCGAACTCGCGCGCAAAGGCCGCGTCGTAGGCGCCGAGCGGCTCACTAGTGCCGATGGGAATCGTGTCGGCGATCTTCGCCTCCATGCGGTCGGCCGCGATCTTCAAGTCGTCGATCTCGTAGCGCTTGAAGGTCAATCCCTCGTTGCCGATGAGAACGCCGAAGATGAAATCGTCCTTAAAAAGCCGCGTCAACTCGGCGACGCCGTCTAACTCGGCCGCGGATTTCGGGTCGTATACGGCCAGAATTATGGCGTGAAACTTCAGGTCTTTGGCCACGGCCAAGATGCGCGGCGTACACGCCTCGTTGTAGCCGTAGAGGATCAGTCCGTCGAAGGCGGGTCGTAATGCTTCGAGGTCGGCGCGGATGGAGCTGGTGGCGAGCTTGCGCTGGTTGACCTCTTGGCGGGGGTCGAGCTGCGAGGGCGTGTAGAGCATCAAAGTCGGCGCGGGTTGGCTGGTCAGATAGGCGAAGAGGGGGAAACGTTCGTCTTTCGCCTGCTCCGCTTGGATTGTCGCAGGAAATGGAACCAACACGGCGACGAACAACACGATGTACCAGCGCGCCACAAACCATTTCATCGGCAAGCCCCAATCCGTGTGTTCAAGGAAGCAAGTCCCGCACGGCGATACGGCCGATCACACGGCCCTCAATGATAAAAGGCACTTCGTCCGCTGGGCCGTAATCGCGGCGTTGCCGGTAGGAGGGTTTCTCATCCGGGCCGGTGGGGTCGGTATAGACCTCGATACGTCCTTCGACCAAATTGACGATCCAGTAAATCGGAATCATGGCGCGAGCGTACAGGCGAAGTTTCATCGTCCGGTCGCGCTGGAGCGTGGAGTCCGATACTTCGACGACGAGGGCCAAGTCCTGGGGGCCGGGATGACGGGTCTTGTAACGTCGCGGGTCTCCTCGTACTACGGAGAGATCCGGTTCCGGTTCACTGTCCATCGTGGTGATAGGGTCTTGTGCGTTCACGAACCAATCGGCGGGGGCGAGGCGCTCAAGGCTCTTCCGAGTTAAACCACTGGACAGGACGTGCGCCGGATTCTTCGACATCTTTTCCACCAACAAACCTTCCAGCAACTCCACCGGATCGCCATCCAGGAGAATGCCAGCTTCCATCATCGCATGATAATTGTCCACGCTCAGGCGCCAGAGGCCGTCCGTCGGCGCGGCAGGCGGGCTAACGAAAACGGGCGGAACAGCCGCCGTGATAACAGACATGGGACGACTCCTCTTTATCTAAATCGGTTCCCTTCACGCAAGGCGCTCAGGGCAACACTTCTCGCACGGCGATGCGGCCGATCTCGCGGCCATCAATGAGGAAAGGCACTTGGTCCGCCGGGCCGTAATCCTGACGTTGCCGGTAGGAAGGTTTCTCGTCCGGGCCGGAAGGGTCGGTATACACCTCAACCTGTCCGTCGATGAGATTGACGATCCAGTACACCGAGACGCCGGCGCGGGCGTAGATGCGCTGCTTGGTGATGCGGTCGCGCTGAAGCGTGGAGTCCGACACTTCGACGACAAGGGCTAGGTCTTGAGGGCCGGGGTGGTTGGAGTAATCTTCCGAGTCGCCGCGGATAACCGCCAAGTCAGGCTCCGGCTCGCTGTCAGTGGTAGTGATGGGTTCCTGAGCATCCACGAACCATCCGACAGGCGCAAGGCGCTCCAAAATCAGACGCAGGCGACGGATGGCTTTGCGGTGCGGCATATTCTTCGGCATTTTTTCCACCAGCCAGCCTTCCAGCAGTTCCACCGGATCGTCTTCCGTGAGAATGCCCGCCTCGATCATTTCATGGTATCGCTCCACGCTCATGCGCCAGATCGGCTCCGTTGGCAGGACGGGGACGCTAGGCGCAAACAGAACAGGTCCAAGAACTGCGGACATCAGATCGCCTCCAACACGCAAACAGGACAGGCGGCCAATAAAAGCAGCCTATCCCGTAAGGAAGTTTTTCGCAAGCGCCGTCGTCTCAGGCGTACAGTTCCTTAATCGTCTCGCCCGAGTCCAGAATGGAGTTGGGTCGGCCGGCCGGGTCTACCAGCATCTTGCGCGGGTCGATTCCCAGCGCTTCGTACACCGTGCAGGCCACATCGGCCGGCGCCACAGGACGCCGCGTGGCGAAGCCGCCGAACTTGTCCGTCGAGCCGACCACCTGGCCGCGCGTCACGCCGGCGCCCGCGAACACCAGCGACGCCGCCGGTCCCCAATGGTCGCGGCCCGCGTCCTTGTTCACCTTCGGCGACCGGCCAAACTCTCCGAACATTACCACCATCGTGTCCGCCAACAGGCCGCGTGTGTCCATGTCCTCCACCAGCGCCGACAAGCCTTGATCCATATCCGGCAGCTTCTTGTTGAGGCTGTCGAAGATCTTGGCGTGGTGGTCCCAGCCACCGTAGTTGACCGTCACGAAGCGCACGCCGCGCTCGATCAGCCGTCGGCCCAGCAAACAGCTTTGGCCGAACGTATTCCGGCCGTAGCGCTCACGCAGCTTATCGGTTTCCGCCTCAATGGTGAAGGCGCTGCGGGCCTCGCTCGACAGGATCATTGTCGCGGCCCGCTGGTGGAACTCGTCGTAGGTCGCGATCTGGTCGTTGCCCTGCACCTGCTTGGCCAGGTCGTCCACGGCGCCGAGTAGGTTTTTCCGCCGGTCGGCGCGCTGCGAAGTCACGGGTTCATTGGGGCTGACATCCTGGACCTTGTAATTGGCCTCATTGGGATCGCCGGCCCGGAACGACTCGTAACGGCCGCCGAGGTAGGCGCTTTTGCCAAGTTCCCATGTGAACGACGGGTTGCGCGGGACCGCGACGTAGGGCGGCAGCTGACCGCGGAATCCCAGTTCATGGGCCGCGACCGCGCCGATCGCGGGAAAGTCGCCGAAGGCCGAGCCGAAACGGCCGCACATCACCCAATTCGTCGCGGTTTCATGGTGGTCGTTATTGTGCGAACCGGAGCGCACCAGGCTGATTTTGTTCATCACCTGAGCCATGAGCGGCAGCTTTTCGCTGACCTGGACGCCCGGCAGGCAGGTGGTAATCGCCTTGTACTGGCCGCGCACTTCGGCCGGCGCGTCGGGCTTGGGGTCGAAGGTGTCATGGTGCGACATGCCGCCGCCGAGGTAGATCAACATCACCGACTTGGCCCGCGCCCCACGGCCGGCCGCGCCGGCGCGCGCCTCGCCTTGGAGCAGGGCCGGCAACGTCAAGCCAAGGCCGCCAAGCGCCCCGACCCGCAAGAAGTCGCGGCGACTCACGCCATCGCAACGACGGGACGCGCGTCCGAGGATAATGTCCAGCATGGCAAAGCCCCCCTTGGATCGAATTCTTTAGCCACAGATGAACACGGATAAACACAAAAAGCATCAAAAAAGGTTTTCTTATCTGCGTTCATCTGTGTTCATCTGTGGCTAATTTTGCTTAATGAGTAAACGAGAACTCCTTCGAGTTCAACAGCGCCCAAAAGAGATCGCGATACACTTCTTCCGGGACGGCGCCCTTCTCGGCCAGCGCCTGGTGGACCGCCGCCTTTACCTCGTCCGTCGGCGGCTTCGATAGCGTCGCCAGACTCAGCTCCTCCACGATCTCGGCTTCCGGTTTGCCGGATTTAAGCAATTTCGCTAGCCGGCCGTCCGCCGCGTGCATCTTCCGCATTACATCGTCGCCGTTCTCCAGGTGCAACAGCTGCGGCAACGTCACCTCGCCGTTGCGCTCGCAGGCGCACGCCGTCACGCGCTCGGACCGGCCGAAAATCGTCAGGAAGTACGACTTCAGCGTCGGATCGGGCAATTGGCCGGCGCGGAGGCCGACCGGGTAGCCAGGGAATTCGTCCGGCGCCCCCGTGGACGCCGTCAGGGCGTCCATCAACACCTCAGCCGGCAGTCGGCGGGCGTAATAGTGCGAATAGAATCGCGCGTCCTTTTCGTTGGCCGGGCGCGTTGCCGACGAAAGTTGATAGGTCCTCGAATTGAGGATCAACCGCGTCATATGTTTCATGTCGAAGTGGTGCGACGTGAACTCCTTATTCAACGCCTGCCACAACGCCGGATTGGTCGGCGGATTACTGGCGCGCAAGTCGTCCACCGGCTCGACCAAACCGACGCCGAGATAATGCCTCCATAGGCGGTTGACCATCGCCCCGCTGAAATACTCATTGCTCGGGTCCGTTATCCAGGCGGCCAGTTTGACGCGCGGGTCTTCGTCCGGCGCGATCGTCGTGGGCGCCCGGTCAAGCGGTTGCGGCTTGAGGAATTGGCCGGTGCGCGGCTGGACGACGCCGACTTCGGCCTTGCTCGGCTTGCCGTCCTGCCCGGCCACGTTCAGCATGGTCACGCCTTTGCCGACCTCCTTGCGGGCCATGTGGACGCGCGAGAAATAGCCGGCGAAGTGATAGTAATCGTCTTGGGTGTAGCGCTCCAGCGGGTGGTTATGGCACTTGGCGCAGCCGACGCGGATGCCGAGAAACGCCTGCGCCGCCGAGTCCACAACCTCGGAGCGCTCGGCCTGTTGATTTTCGCCGACCGTCACGATGTAGTAGCCGACGGCGGGGTTGTCGGCGACAGAACCTTTCGCGGTCAGCACGTCGCGAGCCGTCTCGTCCCACGGTCGGTTGGCCGCCACCTGCTTGCGAATCCATTCGTGAAACGAGCGCACGCCCTTGACGCCGCGAACGTCGTGATCGCGTTCTTTGCGGTTCTGGAACAGGTCGCCCAACTGGACCGCCCAGTAATCGACGTATTCCGGCCGCTCCAACAGGGCGTCAATGAGTTTCGCGCGCTTATCGGATCGCTTATCGGCGAGAAACGTCCGTACCTCGTCGGGCGTCGGCAGGACGCCAATCGTATCGAGGAAGGCGCGGCGCAGAAACTTGGCGTCCGTGCAAAGATCGGACGGCTCAATACGCAGGGCGGCGAGCTTGGTGAATACGTGATCGTCAATAAAGTTATTACGCGATGCGAAATGGGCGGCATCGACGGGCTGATCGAAGGGGGCGGTGACGACGAGGACGGCAACGAGGGTCTGGAACGCGGCGCGGAGAGAAGTCTCGCCGTTGGTGAGAACGCGAACCTTACCGAGGGCGTCCACGTCGGCTACGCCGGGGTCGTTGGTGTTGAACCGGGTCAGCCAGGTCACGTCGCGCGTACTGCCGTCGCTGAATTCGGCACGGACGGCCAGTTGCAGTTCGTCGCCGGGCTTGAGGGTGCGCTGGCCCGGTGCGGCCTCCAGCTTCTTGAGAACCGGCTCGTCCTTGATCGGGCCCGGCATTCCGGCGCGAATCCAGGCAAGCAATATCTGATAGGGCCGGCTGCCGACGCTGAAGACTTTGCCGCCTTCATGTGGGACAAGCCCGGACGGCTTGCGCAGCAGCAGACTTTCCTCCGGAACGTCCGTGCAAACGCGACGACCGTCAAACTCGCGCGTCAGCCATTGGTAGTCCAGTTCGGGAGCGTAACCACGGAGCGTGAGGCGAAAGCCGTTCTGGCCAGCCCCCTTCCCGTGACAGGCGCCCTGATTGCAGCCGTACCTCGTGAAAATGGGAACTACGTCGTTGACGAATGACGGCGCCGGATCGCCGGCATAGACCACGCCGACGCCCACGAGGGCCGTTAGGGAACATCCGAACACTTTGGCGGAGAAAGAATGCACAGACTACCTCGCTCGGCGGGACGATCGGTAGGAGGCGGGCGCTCGGCCCAATCGGCAGTATATGTACCTTACCCT
>DHJA01000194.1:14628-20047 GCA_002404095.1 Planctomycetaceae bacterium UBA4732
TCACGCCGCCCGGCGATAGGGGCGCTGTCCAGATGCCTGAGCTTGCAGGCGTTCCCAGAATGCCTTCAGCGGCTTGTCCTCGCTCAAGGCGTCGCCACGCAACTGGAGGATGGCCTCCGCCCCTTCCTCTCCCCAGAACTTTTCCGTACCCTTGGCCCGCTGGTTAAACTGCTTGACGGCGCTCTCCACATAGCTGGAGGTGATCGGCAGGCCCTGGCGCCGGTACTCGTCGTAATGCATCCGGCTCCGATTGTTCTCCAGGTAGGTCAGCGTCTTGGCCGCCACCTTGCGTGGATGCGTTTCCTTGTCCTCCTCTTGGGGTTCTCCCAACTCCGCCTGTCGCGCCCGCAACGCCGCCAGCACAACATCCATCTTGCCCTGCCAGACCCAAGCAATCCACTCCCGGTAACGCAGCCAACCTGTCGCCTTGACGCTGCCGGCGTGCGCCGCCGCATACACGTAGGACAGGGCGTGGATGAAATCCAGGATCGGCGTGAACGACGAGAAGTAGTTGCGCCACACCGTCCCGTTGGTCTCCGCTCCATCGCCGATGAGGGCCACGACGCGTCGCTCCGAACAACCCCATCGCCCAGGCCGCCGCCGCGACCATTGGCCCAAACGACTCCCAGTTTTGCCGTGATCCCAGCAGCCGCTTCTCCTGGACTTCCGGCGGCTTCCAGACGGCGGGCCGGCTTTCATAGGACTTCTCTTCGGCCTCGGCGTCCTTGGCCTCGCCGGCCGGTTCCTCCGCGACGGGGACGCCCTTGCGGAGTTCACGCGTGAGCTTGCCCATACGCGTGGGGTCGAGAAAACCCTCGGGAATTCGCGGACAAGGATCGCTGACCGAGACGGTGCTCTCCATGCTCATCAGCAGGCCGATTTTGTCTTCGCGCCAGTAGCGGCCTCCACGCTCTGACGCGGCCGACGGCCCCGGTGGACTCGCCTTGGCAAACGACGTGTTGGCGACGCCCGCGTACACAATCTTGCTTTGCAGGGCCGGGCTGTAGTGACTGCGATCAAGACCCGGGCTGCTTGGACTGAGGGAAAAAAAGCCTGCCGACAACTGCGGCAGTAAGCCTGGGGTTCGAGCCACTCGGCCTGCCCCGCTCGCGTCTGCACCAAGCGCGCTTCCACGTCGTCGCAGTCGAGCGGGCGATGACACCGCGGACAGCAGCCCAACTCCGGCGGCCGCCGCGCATGGTCGGCCGCCTGGCGTTCCAAGGCCGCGTCCAGCATCTTCTCCGTGAGAACGGCGCGAATGCCGAGGCAAACGTCTTCCAGTTCGGTCAAGGTGACGCCCCACGGCAGTCCGGCCGGGCCGTAGAGTTTATCGACAAGGTTCTTGGCAACGCCCTCCACGTAAGGCCGCACTTCTTCTACCTTGGCAGTGGCTTTTTTGGTTCGTGCCATCCTTAACTCCCTAGATGAGTTACGTCAAAGTGCCGACTCAATTCCCTTAGGGTAGTGTAGGAACCGAATCCGTCAGCTGCAAACCGTGTCGTGCGCCCAGAAGGGCATGGCGATGGGAGAGGGAGAAGGCCCAGGCCAATGGAATCCGGGTTAAGGAGAGGCGATTACAGCACCCGTCCTTTGAACCGCTTCCCCAGGCGGACAGCGGCCGCGCCGCCTGTCGGCGGTCGGTCCCGCACGGAAGCGTGCGGGACCGCACACTTCCGCGCGTGATTCCTTTACGGATCGCTGGATTCGGCAGGTCGTCCCACCCCGTCTTCCTCACACATCGGTCAGGAAAACAAGGCGGTTAACGACGCCGGCGCCGAGTGCAGGATGTTCCGGCGCGGCCTTTGCTAATCTCCAGCCAGAGCCTAGCGCCGCCCCCATCCTCCATGCGAAAGGAACTCTCCATGAACGCAACCCTGAATCGAGTCACTCCCAACATGGCGGACACCCTCCCCGAAATTCCCGCCGCGAACTCCGCGGCCGCCGCGCTCGGCGTGCGGAGCTACGGCCTTACCGACCAAGGAAGGATGCGTGAGTCGAACGAGGACCATTTTCTCATCGCGGAGATGGCCCGCATACTCTGGGTCCGCCAGAGCAGCTTGCCTCAGCCGGGGACGCAGCACGGCCGCAACCGCGCGCACGTCTTAGTGGTCGCCGACGGCATGGGCGGCCATCAGGCCGGTGAAGTCGCCAGCGCCCTCACCGTGGAAACCATCGAGGCGTTTGTTCTTAACCTCTTGAAACGATTCTCCAACCTCCAGGCGACCGACGAGCAGGCCGTCCTCAAGGATTTCCAGGACGCGCTGCGCCAAGCCGACGCCCGTCTGTTTGAAGAGGCCGCCCACCACCCGGAGTGGGCGCACATGGGGACGACGCTGACGATGGCCTTCGTCAGCGGGCGAGCGCTATTCGTGATCCACGCCGGTGACAGCCGCTGTTACCTGTTTCGCGCGGGCCAGCTCCTCCCGCTGACCCTCGACCACACCATTGCGGCCGAAATGGCTCGCCGCGGAATCATCAAGCCGGAGGAGGTCCGCTCCCACCAATGGCGGCACGTCGTCACCAACGCCCTCGGCGGCAATGAGGCCGGCGTGCAGGTCGATGTGCGGAAGGCCGACCTTCAGCCGGGAGACGTACTCCTCCTCTGCTCCGACGGCCTAACGGATATGCTGCCGGACGACCGCATTGCTTCCGTCCTCGCGGAGGAGAGCGAGCCGCAGTCGGCGTGCCGGAGACTGGTGGACGAGGCCAACGCGGAGGGGGGACGCGACAACATCACTTGCATCGTCTCCCGCCTCCAAGCGGTTTGACTGCCGAGCCGACTGGGACTAAGACACAGAGGCGTAAACGGGCCTCGGCGCGGCCCGGCATTTCAGGAGCGCGCGATGTCCTTTCGTTCGGTTTTCATTGCGATTGTCATTGGTTTCGGCCTGGTCCTGGCCGGCTTTCTCGTCAACCTGTACCGCCCGCCAGCGGAGACGGGACAGCCGTCAGCAGCCTTCGTCCGAGCTACCGGCAAGTGCGCTGAATGCCACGCCGAGCAGCAGCATTCCATCGTCCACGAGTATGAAATGAGCGTCCACGCCAAAAAGGGCGTTAATTGCCTCGACTGTCACCAGGCCGCGGAACATCAGGACAAGATGGACCACCACGGCTTCGAGATCACCAAATCCCTAACCGCCGCCAACTGCCGGAGCTGTCACGACAAAGAGTATCAACAATATCTGCGCAGCCGGCACGCCGCGCCGTCGTGGGCGGCGGTGTACGGTGAGAAGAGCCTGACGCCCGAACAGGTTGCGTTCAGCGAGCAGTTCCAACCCGGCGGCACGAAGCGGCCGCCGCATCCGCTGGTCGGCCTGGAAGGTCAGCAGGCTTCCGAAAGCGGCTGCGCCAGCTGCCATAGCGTCGGCAAGCCCAACGCCGACGGCACCCTCGGCACTTGCACGGCCTGCCACGCCCGCCACGTTTCCTCGGTCGCGCTGGCTCGGCTGCCTACCACCTGTGCCCAGTGCCACATGGGGCCGGATCATTCGCAAATCGAGATCTATGAAGAGTCCAAACACGGCGTCTTGTTTCACGCCCAGGAAAAGCTGCTCAACCTGGCCGCCGAGCCGAAGCAGTTGACCACGCACGACATGTTCGTGCCGACCTGCGCCACCTGCCACATGAGCGGCCTCAACGGCCTGGCCGTCAGCCACGACCCGTCCGACCGCCTGTCCTATTACCTCTTCGCCGAGATCACCGAGAAGCGGCCGAACTACGCCCGCGCTCAGGCGGCTATGAAGGACGTCTGTCTCCAGTGTCACACGAAGCCGCAGATCGATCGCGTCTACGATCAGGCCGAGAAGGTCGTGGCCGAGACCAACGACAAGGTGACGACGGCGAAGGCGATCATTGAGGGGCTGCGCAAGGACGGCGTACTGTCGGAGAAGAAGTTCGAGACGCCGATCGACTTCGCCTACTTCGATCTGTGGCACTATGACGGCCGGACGGCGAAGCACGGGGCTTTCATGGGCGGCGCTGATTTCGTGCAGTGGCACGCCAACTACCCGATCCTGGAGCGCACCATCCAGATGAAGGCGACGGCCGACGAGATGCGGAGGCAACATGCCAAGCCGAAGTAAGTGGTATCGAGACCATCGGCTCTGGGTGGAGGCGTTCGTGCTGGTCAACCTGGCTTTCCTGAGCGTGGATATTTACCTCGCCCACTCGGTCAACCAGTTCCGCCGCTGGCCCGAATACGTGCCGCTGTACTTCTCGCTGGCCGCTCCGGTCGTGCTGCTGGTGGGCTTACTGGCGGGCGAGTGGGGCGGCTACCGTGCGGCCTGGCGCGACCTCGGCTACCTCGTCGGCTGGGCGGCGATCGGCGTCGGATTGGTCGGCGTGATCCTGCACCTGGATAGCCGCTTCTTCTACGATAGAACCATCAAAAGTCTGGTATATGCTGCGCCGTTCGCCGCCCCACTGGCCTACACGGGGCTGGGGTTGCTGCTGCTGATGAACCGGATGGTCGCATCCGATTCGCCGGAATGGCCGCGATGGGTGTTGCTGCTGGCGCTGGGCGGCTTCTTCGGCAACTTCGTCTTCAGCCTGACGGACCACGCCCAAAACGGCTTCTTTCACTGGACGGAATGGATTCCCGTCGTCAGCAGCGCTTTCGCCGTGGGCTTCCTGGCCGCGCCGCTGTTCACGGCCGTCGGCCGGCGGTTTTTGTGGCTGTGCGCGGCGGTGATGTTTGTCCAGGGCGCCGTCGGCCTGCTGGGGTTCTACTTCCACGTCGCCGCCAACTTGCATGGGCCGGCGCCGCGGATGTGGGATAACTTCCTCTTCGGCGCGCCGGCGCTGGCGCCGCTGCTGTTTCCCAACCTTGTGCTGCTGGCGTGCATCGGCCTGTGGGTGTTGGGAGAACAGGCGAGGGCGATAGAACCGAATTCGCCTGTAACAACTGATTCGGGAGGAAAAAAGGCTGAAAAAGAAGTGTCGGGAGTCGATTTCGCTTGACACCCGTCGTCGGCGGCGCTGCCCTAGAGCGAGCGGGTGAGGCGCCGTACCGCAGTTCTTGCAGCCCAAGGACGGCGCGAACCACGCGGTGTTCCTGAACGCCGACCTGGAACCGAACATTCAACCGCGCCGCCGCAACGGGTCGCTTCTGGGCTTCCCGATGTATTGGTCGGAAAAGCTGCCGACCCTGGGGACGAAGGGCGACCTGATCCTGATCGACCCGTGATACTATCTGATTGGGGACCGGAACGCGATCATGATCGCGGTCAGCGACCATGTGAACTTCCTGAAGAACCAGGCGACGCGTCGCAGCGGCGGCCAACCCCAGATTGAAAAGCCGATCACCTTGCAAGACGGCGCCATGACCGTCAGCCCCTTCGTGCTACTCACATAGCGGGCTCAATCAGCCCTAAACCAAGCTCAACTGCCCGCCTCGCTCTAAGAGGGCGTCTAGAAATCG
>DHJA01000005.1 GCA_002404095.1 Planctomycetaceae bacterium UBA4732
GGCGGGGAGACCCCGCCCCTACGATGGTTTTCGTGCGTAGGGGCGGGGTCTCCCCGCCCTTTCGGAGCAGACTCAACGCTCTTCGCGCTTCTTCCACGTGATGCGTAAGAGAAAGCCGCCGCCCGCCCGCGGCGCGACGCGCAACGCGCCGTCCAGCTGCCGAAGTAGGGATTGCCCGGCCAACTGTTCCAGGTCGCCAAGTCGTCCCCACAGGACGGCGCCGTCAATCGGCGCGGTCAGGCTCTCATCGCTCTCGATGAGCAGCTGCACATCACCATTCTCCCCGCACGTGCGCACTCGAAGCGCTGACGGCGCATCGCCGGAAGCGGCCGACAGCAGCAGGCGGACCATTTGTTTCACGGCCGAGGAGACGCCTCGAAGGCACGGGAGGGGTTGGCCGCCGGGAACCCATTGGACCCTGGCGGCGAGGGCGGGTTGCTCGCCCAACACCTCGTAAATGGCGCGGTTCAAATCGACGGGATAATAACTCTTGGCGCGTTCGCCGGAAACCTGGGCCAACGTGCGCAACAGGCCGGTCGATTGGTTGGCCTGCCGGCGGATCACGTCCAAGGCCGGATGAAACTGCTCGTCCACTTGCAGTTGCAAGACCGACGCCTGAAGGACCACCGTATTGAGCAAATTGTTCAGCTCGTGGGCCAGGCCGACGGCGGCCTGGCCTGCCAAGGCGAAGCCGGCGAACTCGTCGCGTTCGCGCTCGGCCGCCTCGCGGCGCCTTGTCTCTTCCTCCAACCGCCGCCGCAGATCGGGCAACGACGCATCCATGTCGCACCACCCTTCCCTCGATTGCATCGAACTCCGGGCGCTTACGCGACCCGGCTCGCCAAGTTACTCTTCCTTAAAAGGCTCTTTTTTGATCTCATATTCCGCCAGCTTCGCGGAGACGCTGCGCCGCGACATGCCGCAGATCTTGGCGCAACGGCCCACGTTGCCCCGACTCTTTTTCAGCGCCCGTAACAGGTATTGCCGCTCTAAATTGACCGTCATTTCACGCAGCAGTTCCGGCAGCGGTCGGCTCAGGTCGATTGACAGGGAAGCCGCGCCCGTCCGGGGAGCCGTCACCTCAAGCGGTAGGTTCTCCGCTTCAATGCTCGAGCCGCGCACCGTCACGCAGGCGTGTTCGATGGCGTTCTCTAGTTCGCGGATGTTGCCCGGCCAGGAATGTTTCAGGAGCTTTTCCATCGCCTCCGGTGAAATAGTCCGGGCGGCCTCGCCGCGGCGCGCGTACTTGGCGGTGAAGTGCGTCGCCAGGAGCGGAATATCCTCGGGGCGCTCGTGCAACGGCGGCAGCTCGATCTTCACGACGTTCAGCCGATAATACAGATCCTCGCGGAACTTCCCCTGACGAACGAGCTTCGTCAGCTTGCGGTTGGTGGCGGCGATGACGCGCACATCCACTTCAATGGCATTAGACCCGCCGAGTCGCTCAAAACGTCGCTCCTGAAGGACGCGCAACAGCTTGGCCTGCATGGCCGGCGGAATGTCGCCCACCTCGTCGAGGAAGAGCGTACCGCCGTCGGCGTGCTCGAAGCGGCCCTTGCGTTGGCCAATGGCGCCGGTGAACGACCCCTTTTCGTGGCCGAATAGTTCGCTTTCCAGCAGCGTTTCCGGCAGGGCCGCGCAGTTGATGGCGACGAAATCGCCGGATCGCAGCGACGCCGACGAATCATGGATGGCGCGGGCGACTTGCTCCTTTCCGGTTCCCGTTTCTCCTTCAATCAACACCGTGGTGGTGGTCTGGGCCACGCTGCGGATCAGCTCAAAGACGGCGTGCATCTTCGGATTGGCACTGAGGACGTTGTGAAAAGAGAACTGTTTTTGCAGCTTCCCGCGCAGCTGGATCACCTCGTCCTGCAACGTGCGCTCGCGCAGCACGCGCTCGATCACCAGGCGCAGATGGTCCACGTCCACCGGCTTGGTCAGAAAGTCGTAGGCGCCCATGCGCATCGCCTTGACCGCCATGTCGATGCTGCCGTAGCCGCTCATGACGATCACGGTGACGGGGAGTTTTCGTTGCTGAATGCTCTCGATCAGACGCATTCCGTCGAGGTGCGGCATCTGCAAGTCGGTCAACAGGACGCTGTAACTTTTCTGGGTAAGCGCCTGGAGCGCCGCCTTGCCGTCTCCGACGGTGTCCACCGCGAGGTCTTCTCCGGCTTCCAACAAGGTGCGCAGTTGCTCGCAGGTCGTTTTCGAGTCCTCGGCGATCAGGATGCGCCTTTCCATTCAGCCCTCGACCGACGTAGTGGGAAATATAGTGCAGATTACGGGGAAAAGGACTGCATGACAAGCGCATGGAAAACACAGCCCGCTGCGTTAAACGAGAATATCCGTAAGGACGCGACCGTGTACATCCGTCAAGCGGCGTTCGATGCCGTTATGGTAGAACGTGAGCCGCTCGTGTTCCAGGCCGAGTAGGTGCAAAATGGTAGCGTGGAAGTCGTAAATCGTGGCGACGTTTTCGACGGCCCTGTAACCGAACTCATCGGTGGCGCCGTAGCTGAACGCCTTCTTGACGCCGGCGCCGGCCAGCCAGACCGTGAAGCCTTTGGGATTGTGGTCGCGGCCCTGCGCCCCTTGCTGGAACGTCGGCATCCGCCCGAACTCCGTGGACCATACGACCAGCGTATCATCGAGCAAACCGCGCGCTTTAAGGTCCGTTAGCAGCGCCGCGGCCGGCCGGTCCAGAATCGGGCCGTGCTTATCGTAGTCGGTCTTGAGCTGCCTATGGCCGTCCCAATTGCCGACGCCTTCGCCCATCGCGTAGGCGCCGTTGAACAGCTGCACGAAACGGACGCCGCGCTCGAGCAGTCGCCGGGCCAGCAAGCAGTTGCGCGCGAAGCCGGCGAGGGTGGGATTTGCGTCGCCGGTGCCGTACAGGTCATGGATGGTTTGCGGCTCACGCGACAGGTCGCTCACCTCCGGGGCGCTCAACTGCATCCGCGCGGCCAACTCATAGGAAGCGATGCGGGCGCTCAATTCCGTGTCGCCGGGGTTGCGCTTCAGGTGTTCGTCATTGAGGACTTTGAGAAAGTCGCGCACGTCGCGCTCGGCGTTTGGGCTTACCTGAGCCGGCCGTCGCAGGTTGGGAATCGGTTTGTCGGCGGAGAAGGCCGTGCCTTGAAAGACGGCAGGCAGGAAGCCGTTGCTCCAGTTGGCCGGCCCCATTTGCGGTACGCCGCGCGGGTCGGGGATAGCCACGAACGCCGGCAGCTCCTTGTTCTCGGAGCCGAGCGCGTAGCTGACCCAGGCGCCCGTGCTGGGGAAACCTTCCTGGGTGAAGCCGGTGTTCATCTGCGCTTCGGCCGGGCCGTGCGTATTCGCCTTGGCGGTCATCGAATGGAGGAAACACATTTCGTCGGCGAGATCGGCCAGCTTCGGCAATAGGTCCGAGACGTATTTGCCGCTCTGGCCGCGCTGTTTGAAGGCGTAAGGGCTTTTCGTCAAATTGCCGTTGGCGCCCTGGAAGGTGACAAGCCCCTCGCCGCCCGGCATCGGTTGGCCGTGGCGCTTGACCAGTTCCGGCTTATAGTCCCAGGTGTCGAGGTGACTGCACGCCCCTGAACAGAAGATATGAACGATCCGCTTTGCCTTGGCGGGAAAATGCGGCTCGCGCGACGCCAACGGCGCTTCGGGAAGGATCTTGGGCCGCCACGGCGCGCGTTCCTGGGCGGAGGCTTGCTCCGCCAGCAGACTGAGTAGGGCGACGCCGCCGAGTCCCGTGCCCAGGTTGGCAAGGAAGCCGCGACGGTCGAGGAGATGAAGGCCGGCCAGCGAAGGCATAGGGTTTTCCTCCTGGTTCTACATCCCCGCGGCGGGTTTGACCTTGAGCGTGAGTTCCTTGCCGCCGCGCTTGATGACGACAGGCGCCGTTTCGCCCGGCTTGGCGTAACCGGCCGCCATATACAGATCGACGAGGCTGTCGGTCCAACGGCCGTCCAGCGTCAGCAGGCGGTCGCCGGCCTTCAGGCCGGCCTCCGCCGCCGGGCTGTCCGGCAGGACGCTTTTAATCGTTATGCCATCTTCCTTGTCGCCCGCACTCTTAGCGGCAATCATGCCCCACTGCGCGGCTGGCGCCAACATTTTCGGTACGCCCGAGCTGGCCTCCGTGATAGCCGTCATCATCGCCTTCATCACGTCCGGCGGCTTGAAACCGTTGGGCAAGAGCGTCACCGTCTTGGCCTGGTAATCCAGGGTCATTTTGAAACGCGCGAAGAACGGGAAGCCGACGATGCCATTGATCGGCCCGCCCAGCTTTTTCTCAAACGCCCTCGAGATCGCCTCGACCGTCGGATGGTCCATGACGATGGCCGTCATGTCCGAGACCTTTTGGTCGCCGACCTGAAGCTCCTTGACCTTGACCTCGCCCTTCGAGCCGAAAAAAGTGAATAACGGCTCCGGAGTGTCCTTGAGCAGCCCCGCCGCCTTGGCCACCTTGTTGTCGAGCAGCGTAATCGGGGCGCCGGTGTCGAAGATGAGCCGGTAGGGGCCTTGGCCGTTGACCTTGACCATGACGGCCATGTGGCCGCTCGGCAGCAACTCGAACGGCACGACCGTCGCCTTGGCCGGCGCCTCAATCCTGGGCGATTCCGCATGGGCGGCGGCCGTCAGGCAAGCGAGGAGCAGGGCCGACGCGAAGAGAAGTCGTTTCATGGTTACAGGCCCTCTCCGGTCTTAAAACTGATCTCAATAGGTTCTTTTTCATCGCCGCGTTGAACGGTAAGTTTGACCGCCTCGTCGCCCGTTAGCTTCCGCGCGAACCGCCGCACGTCTTCGACGTTCTGAACAGTGCGGCCTGTGAAGCGCGTCACCCGATCACCCGCCTTCAGGCCGGCCTTCGCCGCCGGCCCATCCGCAAGCACCGACTTTACTACAGGATATTCCATGCCTTCTTTATCTTCCAAATCGACGCCGAAGAAGCCGCGAAAGGTATAGTCCGGCTCCGCCTTGGCGCCCGAGAGCATACCGAGAAATTTCATGAGCTGCCCCATGACCTCCAAGCCGCCCGCCCCGCCGCCGCCGTTGCCGACGCGCTTCGGTTCGTCCGGCTTGTAGTCCAGCGGGGTCCAGATCATCTTGTCCTTGGTGAAGTCGATTTCCATGCGGTAATGCGCCAGGATGTTGTAGCCGATCATGCCGTGCAGCTCGACGCCGGCGAGGCCGAGGCCGTTCATGCCGTCCAACTGAAACGGCTTTTCGACGCGGCCGTCCGCATTTTTCAGCACCACGCCGCCCTCGATCTCGAACCTGTCAAAGACGCCCCAGCCTTTGGCGTCGGCGTCAACGCCGGCCTTCTTGGCCGCGTCCGGCGCGATGAACAGGGCGGGCGCCCCAGTGTCGAGGATGAAGTTGAACGGGCCTTTGCCGTTGATCTTGGCGCGGACGACGATGTGCTTGACGGCCGTGAGTCGGTAGGGGACTTCATAGGATTTGGCGACCGGCTTGGGCGGCGCGTCGCCTCGCGCCCGAGGGGCGAGACACAGAACCGCCAGAGCGGCGCAAGGCCAAAACGATTTCATCGAGAAGCTCCAAGGGATGATTCGGGCGGGTGCGGCGTCTGCAAGACCTTGCCGAATTATAGCAGATGGGCGGATGCGACAGACTCTTGGAGCTTGTTCCGAAAGTTTAGCCGCGACCCGAAGGGGGAGCGCGTCTGCTCGCGCTCCCCTTCGGGTCGCGGCTAAACGACTAAACCACATTTTTCGCAATTCCTCCTTGTCGAACCGAAAGTCCGGCTGCTATACTTGTAGTGTCCACTTGGCTGGATACCCCGCAGGGCGTCGTTGTTCCGACCCCTCCATCACGCTTCCACCTTCTCATCCTCTGCGGGAGGGCTTCGCGCATGTTTGACGCAACCTGCATTACTTCGTAAGCGACCGGCCGGCGAATTCCTTCTTGCCCTCCCGTTTTTTCCTTGTGTACGAAGGCGAAACACTGGTATAGTTAGGTGTGGAGCGGCCTACCGGACGTTCACGAAAACCGATCCGGCTCCCCGAACCCGCACTTTCACCCGAAGAGGTCGATCCCATGACTCCGTTATTTGGCATGTTCAACCTTGGCCCCACCGAGATGGTCGCCTTGCTGGTGATCGGCGTACTCTGTTTCGGCAGACGCCTGCCGGAAGTGGGCCGCTATCTCGGCAAAGGCATCGTCGAGTTCAAGAAAGGCATCAAGGGTCTCGAAGACGACATCGACACCCAGGCGACAGCGCGGCCGGAACAGCCTGCGCTGGAGCAGCCGCGTCCGCCGCAGCGCGTGATGACGTCGGCGCCGAAGTTCGAGGACGCTCCGATCAACAACATCCAGACCCCGCCGAAGGTCTAACGTCTCGGCCGCAGCGGCCGGGCCGTCGGACGCGAGACGCGAACCCTTTTCGCGTCTCGTGCGTCTGATACGGCGCATCGTATTCGCGGCAGATTGGATCGGGCGGCTAACTCAGCGGCTAGAGTGCCATCCTCACACGGTGGAAGTCACAGGTTCGAATCCTGTGCCGCCCAATGAGTTACAGCAAGCGTTGCACGGTACGTTGTACGCTTCGCCTCAAAAAAGAACCCCCGTCTGCGGCAACAGCCGGGGGGTCCAGGTGGCAGACCTTTCAGCCCGCACTTCGGTTCCAGAACTTCTTTCTTGGATCGGAGGGTTGAATGCCACGTTCTCCACGTCCCTGGTATCGCAAATTCGACGGCTGGCGGCTGGTTCAGCTCGACGGTAAGCAAATCAAGCTATACTCCGCATGGTCCGGACTGAGACGCTGGATGCAGCGGACAAGGCCATTCGTGGGCCGGAAGCCGTCGTCAAGCTCAAGCTCCAGAAACGGGGTCTGATGCACGACCTGCTGACGGGCCGGGTTCGCGTGTGAGGCAGGCGCCGGGGAACTGACGGCCAATGGGAGGGAAATCATGGACCGCGTTTGGCTGTTAACCTGGACAACCTACGGGCAATGGTTGCCCGGCGACCGGCGTGGGTTCGTCGGTGATACGCGTACGGTAGACTGGGAGAAGATCATTCACAATGCCCCCGGTACATCGTACGATTCGGACTTACCGGCCCTGGCGGCGTATAGTCGTCGAATCATGAAGGGAGAACCGATCTTGTTACAGACGGCGCAAGCCCCGTTGCTGCTCGAACAATTTCAGGAGACGGCCCGGTATCGCGGTTGGCAATTGCTGGCGGTGGCGATCATGGCAAACCACATTCATGTTGTCGTTGGTGTGCCGGGCGATCCAGAGCCGTCTTTCCTGTTACAATCGTTCAAAGAATATGGCAGCCGAAAACTCAACCGAACATATGGCAAGCCGAGCAACGGCGCCTGGTGGACGGAATCCGGTTCAAAGCGGAAACTGCCCGACGATGCGGCGGTCGCCGCCGTCGTCGCGTATGTCGAGCAACAAGCGTTCCCGTTGTTGATCTGGCCGGCCTAGCGAGCTGGGGACGTCAGTCCCCCGGTTGAACAACCCGCGCTGACTTCTCCAATAACTCCGCTGACCGATCAATCACCGGGGAACTGACGTCCCCCGCTCGCCGGTGACGCCGCCATGAACCAACACGACGAATACACGGCTGGCCGCATGAGCGAGACGCTACACCTGGACGGATTGGAGTTCGCCCTGAGCCGCAGCCGTAGGCGGCGCACGGTCGGGATCACTGTCGAGCGGGACGGCGACCTGAGGGTGACCGCCTCCGAGGATGCGCCGCTCGCCCAAGTGGAGTCCGTGGCGCGCGGGAAATTGTTTTGGGTGTTCGCCAAGCTCGCCGAGAAGGCGCTGCTATTCCAGCCGCCCCCTGCCAAGGAGTACGTCTCCGGGAAGGGCTTTCACTATCTGGGCCGCAGCGAACGGAGGAAGCTGACGCTTGGCAAGGAGGAGGCGTTCGTCAAGGGCCGTTTGGAGCGCCTGTCCCAGGAGACCTTGCTTACCAAATCGGGCGACTACTCTTCCAGCACGACGGCCGCGCGGACCTTTCGGTCGCTGACCTTCCCCGTTTTCTCTTCGGAGCCGGTCTGTCCCAAGCCGCCGGGCGGTTTCGAGGTTGCGTTCCTCCTTCGGCAACGACGACGCGACATACGCAATGACAGCGGCTTGCAACGACGAGCCTTGCCGGTCCCAGAACGGCTCCTTGGAGAATCCGTAGCCGTCCGAGAGGCAGGAGGCGAGCATCTGGGCGTCGGTCTCCAGGTCGGCATTGTCGAGGGTGAAGATGTCGAGGGGGTTCAGCGTATCGGTTTTCGGGCCGACCAGTCCGCACGGATCGAGGCAGAAAACGCTTTGGCCCATCTCGCGCCGGCCGGCGGGCGGTGACGCGCGTTAGCTCACCCTTGGGATCGAAAACAATCGCCTGGCCAGGGTAGAGCAGCAGGTTGGGCGCCAACACGCCCCGGGTTTTGCCGGAGCGAGTGGGGGCCAGGGTGATCAAGTGGCTGTCCCCTTGATACCAAAGGGGTTCTTCGAGCGGCTTGGGGCGGCCGACCGACGTGGCGAAGCCGAACGAAGCGGGGGTTGGCGAGGTCCAGCCCAGCAGCAGGCCGGGGACTTGCAACGGAGGGTTGCGCTTCATGAGGAGTCTCCGTGGGACGAGGCCAAGCAATCCGCCCCGGTCGCGGAGGACCGGGGCGGCCGGGGGGGACGAAGGCTGGCGGACGGTGCAGCCCACCCGGTAGGTCAAGGGATGCGGACCTGGCTCGTCGGCCGAGTGGGCGGCGCCGCGAGTTCGTCGGCCAACACGGCGATTAGGGTTTCGTCGAGCTTGTTGAAGGCGTGGATCCCGTTGTCACGGACTCGCCGCTCCGTTAAAGAGGGTTGCACTGGATGACATTTATTCCCCCTTGAAAGATAGATCCTTGCCTTTCAGTTCGCCGTCCGGGTCGTGGATCGTTACTGGCCCTGGACCAGGAACAGGATGTGGCGAGCAAGTCCCAACCTGCCCTGCCGGCACGCCTCCCGCGCTTCTAGCAGCGAGGTTCGCAGGACGCCGACGTAGCTGGAATCTTCACGGCCGGCGCCGACAGCGCCGAGGAGGACGGCGATCCGGGAGCGGAGGTCGTCGCCGTCCCCGTCCACGCCGGCGGCCGCGGCGTTGGTCCCGCCGAAGGGTCCGCGCGGCGGCTGGGATCGGTCCCCCATCGCGGATCGCGTCGCGGGGCGGGCGTGAGTTGGCTCGGCCGAAGGCGGGTGGTCGCGCTTCGGCCATGCCGGGGTTTTTCGTTCGTAGCGTTGTTGCTGCATGATGGTCTGGCTCATGGCGACCTCCTTACACGCGGGTGGTCAAGTCGTCGGGTTGGCGGCGAAGACGGCGGATTAAGCGGTCAGTGGGAACGGCGTCGTCGCCGCAAACAGCCGGGGCAGGGCGCGGCCGGTGAGGCGGCGGCGGTGCAGGCGGACGCCGTGGCGGCGGCACCAGCGGACCAGGCGCGGCGGGATGTTGTAACCGTGGAGGCAGCGCGGGCGGCCCGTGAAGGTCATCAGCAGCGGTACGACCTCCTCCGGCGACATGCCGAAGGGCAGATGGTTGTGGTCGATCAGGCAGGCGTCGACGGGCCGCTCGTCGGCCAGAGTCAGGCCGCGGCGGTCGAGCCGGCGGCGGACGAGGTCGCGGTTCACGTCGTCACCGCACACATACAGGAGGGAAAAAGGTGGCATTGGCAGGCTCCGGTAAGGACAAGGGATAGTCTCGTCGCCTGCTTATGCCCCGCAGAGGGGCGGTTCCTTCGGAGGAAAAGCGAGATTTGCCTACGGTGGAAGGAGGGGATGGCCGCGCCGCCCATTCGGCGCGGCGCGGCAATTCTCAAGCGGGAGGCCATGGTATCCGGAGGGGTGCGTCGAGGAAGTGCGTCAGCGCCTTCGCCGCATTCCGCCGGACGAAAGCATCGTCGTCGCGCAGGGCGTCGGCCAGCGGCCGCACCGCCGAGGTATTCCCCAACGCCCCCAGCGCTTCCGCCGCACTCTCGCGGATGGCCGGTGTCTCTCCGGCGGTCAGTTGCCCGATCAAGCGGTTGACTCCCTGGCGCGACCCCAGGGACCGGGCCGCCCCCACGGTGCGCCCCCGTTCTTCCCAAACGCGCAAACAGCCGTCCTCGACCCGCGTTTGCAGGTCCTCGGGGACCGCCTTTTCGTCCGCTTCCGCCAGGCACTTCCCCGCCAGCCGCAGCATCACGCCAAGCAGGTCGGGCAGAGCGTCGTTCTCCCGCAGCAGTCGTTCCAGTAACTTCGCCGGCTGCGCCATGCCGCCAGCGACGAATGCGACGAACTCCTGCGCAGGCGGCGTCCACAATTCGCCCCCCTTGCCGTCCGGTTGCCACAGGTAGCGCTCGCCCTCGGCGACCGGGTCGGGCAGGTGGGCGACATAGTCCGCCGCCAGGAATTCCAGGAACGTCCGGTGCAGGAAGAACGTGCCGGCTCGCTTCGTGTCCGTGGCGATTCCGGGTAGAAGCAGCCCGCAATTGCCCCATTTCCTCAGCTGTTCTTCCGCCCGAAGGTCGTCATATCCCAGCCCATTAAGAACGTCGAAGAGCTGGTCGTTGTCGAAGATGATGCGGGCGGGTTCCGGCCGGAACAGCCCCCAGGCGAACCGGCGCAAGGTGCGCAGCTCTCGATCCGCGGCGGGATCGCTGTCGTCTTGCGGCTTGTCTTTCCAGGCTCCGCGCATCAAGTCGCGCACCACCCAGTAGTACAGGTGAACGCGCCGCGTCGTCTCCGGCTCCATGCGTCGCAGTTCGCTCTCGGCGCAGGCCAGCGTTAGCAGTAGGGCGTTTCGTCCCACCTCGCGCAGCGAAGCATGGCCATCAATCAACCCCCGCACCCGATCACGCCGGCCGTCGTCTTGGCCGTCCTTGAACCACCCCTTGAGAAAGTCCTGCCGCTGCCGTGGGCTGAGCGGAGCCAATTCGTACTCGGATACAAAAGCGAACGGCAGTTCGCCGCGCCGATAACCGTAGGGTCGGCTCGTCACCACCACGCGGCATTCGGCGTCCCTAAGCGTTTCGAGGATCGCCTTCACGTCCGGCCGCTTGGCTTCCGGGATTTCGTCCAGCCCGTCCAGGATCAGCCAGGTCGATGCGGCCCGCAGGCTGTCGCGCAGGTGCTTGACGAAGCTCGGCGGCAAGTCCACCGCGTTCGGCGGCGGCAGGCTCCCCTCGACCGCGGCCTCCAGCGAGCCGCGCTCCGCCAGCTCGGCTAGGCGCACGAAAACCGGCAGCGTCACAGCGGTCGCCGCCTTTTCCTGCTCAGTCAGCTCGCGTTTCCCCTTCTCCGCCAGCGCCTTCGCCGTCATCTTGGCGAGGATCGTCTTGCCCTCGCCGGGGAAGCCGACGATCACCGACCGCCGCGCATTCGGCCATTCACGCGCCCAGCGGACGCGGTCGCGTTGCCGGCCGAACTGTGCGTAGCGGCGCAGCAATTCCGCCGCATCGCTGTCCGCGCTCAACACTTCCCGCCCCTTAGGAGCGCCACCTTTTTCCTCGTCGTCCAGCCGCACGCGGTTGCTGTGGACCTCCGGCTCAATGTAGAGGTCGCTCAACTTGCGGCCGCCGAGGTAACGCGGCAATTCGCGGTCGGGCAGCCCCGCGACTTCGGGCGTTCCCGCGACCCAGTCCAGGAAGAGACGCAGGCCCGACGCCAAGCCGGTGGCTTCGTGGACGGCGTCGGCCAGCGTCAAACATTCCACGACCAGATCGGGATCGCGGTCGAGGAGATCCTGGATCTTCGTCTTATCGAGGGTGGAATTCGGCACGACGACCACGCGGCGGATTCCGACCTGCACGGCCGCGCGGATCTTCGCATCCAGGCCATACACCTCTGGGTCTAGGGCGCCGTCCTTCACCACGGCCAGCAGGCAGCCGGCGTCGTAGTCGCCGCCCTCGTGCAGCACCTGGAAACCGGCGCGGGCCGCCGCCGTGTGCGATGGGCCGCCGAGGGTGAAGCTCGTCTGGGCGGCCGATCTTCCAAGGGGTACTCGCGGCGTGACCGACCAGACCACGGGCCCGGTGAACGGGTGCGCTTTGAAGGCCGCGTCGAGAACGTCGAGCCAGTCGCGCGCTCAGCCACCGCAGACGCAGGTCGAACACGTGGCCGACTTCCGGGGGGCCTTCACGGTAGGTGCCGAAGGGGACGCGCAGCGACCGGCCGGCGGCCGGCTGGGGCAGGCCGGCAGGGTTCCAGGCGCCCAGCCGCAGCCGCAGGCCGAGGCGCGAGAAGCCAGGGTCGACGGCCAGGGCACCGAGGGCGTCGAGGATGAGACTCAGCCGATCGCCAGGCTCGGGCGGCCAAGGCAACTCGTCCAAGGCGTCGGCAGGCAGGACGACGAGCCGGTTGGACGGCAGACCCGCGGCCCGCGACAGCCATTTCAGCAGTTCGCCCGCGGCGTCCAGGTCGGATCCGACCCGGCCGGCCCAATAGACCGACAATCCGGCGGCGAAATGAATCAGCGTGTTGCTCTGGAGCCGAGGCGCGTCGGCCCCAGGGTAAAGCTGGCTGCCGGAGGCGCACACGGAGGCCAGGCCGGCGCAGGAGGCGTCCGGCCGGTCGCCGCCGAGCAAGGCCCAGCCCTCCTCCGCCAGCCCTCCCCCTCGGCGTCTTCCCGGGCCTGGATAAGGTCGCGGACAGCCTGATCGAGCAGGGTCTCGGGCCCGAGGATGCGCTCCCACGCCCTGGGGCGGCTCAGCGGGGTGCAATCCGTCAGGGCGTTGTGTAACGTCTTCACGCCGGCCTCTCGCGCCGTAAACCGCTCATTCCCCTTCCAGCAGAAAAACGACCAGGTCCATCTCGCGCCCCAGGCCGGCGATCACCTCGCTCAGCGGGCCGAAGCTCGCCTGGCCGCTGCAGCCCCCTTCCGCAGGCGTGTCGAGCGGGATGGTAAGCCGCTTCAGCTCGTCCCCCTTGCCGACCAGGCCGACGGAGACGGCCGCCTTGTTCAGATGGTCCGGGTTGCGGCTGAACACGGCAGCCACCAACTCACCGGCGTGGTCGCCGGAACTGTAGGGTCTGACTCGGACGAACAGGCCCAGGTCGGGCAGGTCGCAGGTCTTCTCGATGCCGGGGTGGGGGGGCAAGTTCCCGGCGAGATAGGGGTCGCCGGGGAAGGCGAGCGGCGCGCCCACCTGGGCGGTGCTGAAGCGCGGCCGGCGGCGCGGCCGGCCCTCGGCGGCAGGCGACGACAGGTCGTGGGGGTTCTCGTTCACGGCACGTTTCCTTTACTGGCAAAGTTAAATGGCGCTGGAGCCGCGGCGTCTTGGCGAGCCGCGCGTCCCCGGCCAGGAACGCTTAGAGATAGTTCGGGCCAAGCGGGTAGTGCAACTTCCCCAGAGCGACGTTCCGGCGTCTGTCATACGTCCCCCTGGGGATGTCGAGTTCGTACTGGACGTCCCGCGGGCTGAGGCTGTTATAGAGCAATTCGACCACAACGCGGTAGACGTCCGGCAGTCGGGCGACCGCGTCCGCCACCGCCTGGTCCCACTCCTCGCTGATAAGGACCGCCCCCGCCGTATCCGTGTGGCAATGCCCGTTTCGTTCGGGGAAGGCGTCCTCAACGTCGTCCCCGTCGATCGGGAACTGGGAAAACCGCCCCCGGCGTTCCAGCCAACGCATGGAGTACTTGAACACCCGGCGCCACAACCAGGTGGCGAAGGAAGGCCGATTGGCGGGCGGGAACATTTCTGGTTGGTACTTCCCAAGCCTGCCGGGCGCCAGCAGCCACGTAACGACTGTCTGGGCCACGTCCTCGGCGTCCGCTTCGTTACCGACCATGGGCAAGGCAACGCGGAATGAATAATCGCAGCAGGCTGCGGCCAGCTCCGCCAGGGCGCCGCGGTCGCCCGCCTGCGCCTTTCGGATCAGGTCCGGATTCTTCATGGGGTCGTGGTCCGCCGGATTCATGGCTGTCGCCCTCCGGGAAGAACGGTCTTTCATCCAACAGGTTATACCCGCCGGCGGCGCGCATCCTTCGCGCCGCCCGTGATTTTTCCCCACGCCTTTGGGAAACCGCTCAGGCGTCACCGCCTGAGCGCCTTTACGGGCCTGCGGGCCCCACTCTTCGCGCCTTGTCCTATCCGAGAAAAAAGCGCGAAGGCCGGGGCCGCTCGGAAGGTATCTCTTTAAGCGGGGATGCTCCCCGCACTCTACAAACCCAGGGGGCGCCTGTCATGTTGTCCGCCGTTTTGCTCCGCCGTTCGCAACGATTCGCCCTCAAGCCGGCCGCAAGGGCCGCCGTCGCCGACGATCCTGGCGAGGGCTTCGACGCCCTGCTCGCCGAGCGCGTCCACGAGGCCGCCCGGCCCCGGCCCCCCGAGACCGCCCCGACCGCAAGCCCGGCCCCGCGCCGGGCCGCTTACCACCTCGATTGACCGCCCCGCCCTCCCGCGCCGGGGGTCTTCGCTCGGCCCCCGGCGTCTCTCCCCGAGACGCCCATGGAACGCCACGAGCTGCGCATGTCCGCCGACGCCTTTGCCGAGGCGGCCCGCCGTCTGACGGCGCATCCTGACCGGCTTCTGACAATGCCCGCCGGGCTGGCCGGTCATTCGGGGGGTCGCCTGTGGCTGGCCCACCGCCTCGGCGCCTCGGCCGGCCCGCGCGTCGTCATCGCCGCCGCGGAAACGTCCGATGCCTTGAGCCGCGCTCTGCACACGGCGTTGGCCGCGTCCGAACACCATATAACCAGCCTGGCCCTCGCCTTCGGGGTCGGGACCGCCGCCGGCCGCGTCGCCGGCCTCTGCCGCACGGCCGCGGGCACGGCGCCGCTGCACGCCGTCACTCTGGCCGGTCCCAGCTTCCTGGGCGTGCGGTTGAGGCCGGAAGACGCGGCGCCCGGCGACGGCCTGCTGTCGCCGACGGAGGTCTTCTCCCGCACCATCGGCGCGCTGGGCGCCGACGCCTTCGCCCGATTGCGCCGGCTGAGGGTGGCCGTCGTCGGCTGCGGCCGCACCGGCTCGCTGGCCGCCGAGGCGCTGGCCGCCATGGGCGTCGCCCGGCTGACGCTGGTCGACGCCGACCTGCTGGAACCGCACAACCTGGGCGAGATGGCCGGGGTCAGCCCGGACGACCTGGGCCGGCCCAAGGCTGCGGCCCTGGCCGACACGGCGCGCCGCCAAGCCGCCTACCGCGGCACGGACGTCGTCGCGGCGGCCTCCTCCGTGCTGGCGCTGCCCGCCCTGTTCGCGCTAAAGCCCGCCGACGTGCTGGTGAGCTGCGCTAACAGCCCGTCGGCCCGGCTGGCCTGCGCCGCCCTAGCGGCGCTCTACTTGCAGCCCCTCCTCGACATCGGCACGGGCGTACTGACCGCTCCGGGCGGGCGGCGCATGGGGTTGGACGTGCGACTGATCTTCCCTGGCCGCTGCCTGCTGTGCCTCGGCGGCGTGGCCGCCCACGCGGGAGGATTTCTACCGCGACCTCCTGCTCGAAGAGTTGCCGCAGGACTTGCGAGCGTTCACCTCCTCGCGTCTGGACGCCGACAACGTCTGGTGGTTCCTCGACGGCCTCGACGAGGTGGGCGAGGGACGGCGGGCCTTGCTCGGCCGGCTGCTCGACGCCATGCAATCGTGGAAAGGCCGCGTCCTACTGGGGACGCGGCCGTACGGTCTGGATGCTTGCCGGGACGACCTAGTCCGCCGCTGGCCCGGGGAGTCGCCGACCTACCGCCTGGCCCCGTTCGACCGCGGCCAATCGCGTCTTTTCGTGCAACGATGGTTCGGCGACGACCCGCGCGGGAAACTCCTGCAAGATCGGATCGACGGCAGCTCGGCGGTGCGGATGTTGGCCTATAGTCCCTACCTGCTCCGGCAACTCTGCGGGGTGGCGGCGCGGCGTGAAATCCCGGCCGAGGCGACGCGGTGCGACCTCTATGGGTGGTTCCTGGAGGATTGGCTCGGCTGCAGATTGGCTCGGGGATGAGGGTCCCTCGTTTATGGATCGCCTGGCGAATCGCTTAGGGCGCGCAGCTTCCCTCGAATTCAACTGGGGGGGGTCGCATTAGCGAAGCCGCGACGCGCGAGTTGCTGATATGGATGGCTGACCAGTTGGCCGATCCCAAAGCCCGGATACGGTACGATGCGTCGTTGGCCTGTCGCACCTGGATGACCTACAGCCCCCTGCGCTTCTTCGGCCGCCTCGATCGTCCCGCCTCATGGCAGGTGCGCACTCTCGATGACCTGTCCGCCCCACCGCCGATGGGCTGATGCAATCCGTTCGGAAAATTCTCCCCCTCGTGCGAAGGTTTGCCGCCTTCTTCGGGTAAGTGTAATTACCAAGGACACTCCGGCGGGCCGCGAGATCTCCGCCCCGCGGCGCCTCTGCCGCGGCCTTCCGTCCACCGCGCGGCGGGGCGGCCGCAATCCTTCCCTTGTCTCTGAAACAGGAGTCGCACCATGCCGCGCCTCCGCGGCGCCGGCCCAGTCATCATGCCCGAGGCCGAGATGTACCCCGCCCGCAACGCCGGCCGGCTCAGCCCGACCGATATCAAGGTCATCAGCACGACGGCCGAGGCGGCCGTCTCGGCCGTCGTCGATCCCGTCGGGGACCGTTATCGATCTGGTGCGCCGCTCCCTCGACGCCAAGAAATAGTAGCTGCGGAAGGCCAACCAACGCCCGGTCAACGAAGCAGGGCGACCGGGCGCTGTGGCCCTTCTTGATTTCCGACGTTTCTAGGAACCCCACGCATGAACATCTTCGGCAACCCCTCGGGCCGCGATGTCCACGGCAATTCGGCGAACGGCGACGTAGTCGGCAATCCTGCCGGAACTGACGCCAAGGGCAATGCGCCCAACGACGCCTGGGGCCACTACACCTCCGATGCTTCGCACGGCGGCGGCTTCCTCGCCGCCGTGGACTTCTTGGGCAACCTCTTCGGCGTCTGACAACGCCCCGTCGCGGCGCCTGGTCCGACCCGCGCGGACGGGTTACCGCACCCGGGAGGCCGCCCGGCCCGTCGGCCTTTGCCCGCCCGGAACGGCCCCGGCCCGTCGTGGGCCGGGGCCGGCCTATTTCAAAGGCGTTCTCTTAGAGCCTGTGCGAAAAATCAT
>DHJA01000114.1:0-9703 GCA_002404095.1 Planctomycetaceae bacterium UBA4732
ATTACAGGGGGCGCTGTAGTACTAGATTCTGTTCCGGAAGGGGCGCTACCGACGAGCCGCGACCGTAACGGAGCGGTTTTTGGGCCGTTTCCGGATGCCCGCTCCCTTACGGTCGCGGCTCATAATACCTACCGTCAGTGCCATTTCCGTCATTATTCGGCGAGCGAGCCCATTTCGATGCGGTTGCGGCCCCCGTTTTTCGCCCGGTATAACGCGGCGTCGGCGGCGTGCAAAAGGGTGTGGATTTCCACTGGCCGCGGCGGCGCGTACACCACTGCCCCAAGGCTCATCGTGACCGGGATCGTCTTGTCGGCGTGATGGACGGGTTCTTCGGCCAGGCGCGCCCGGACGCGCTCGCCGAACGTCGCCGTGCCCGCTTCGTCGCTGCCGGGCAGCACCATCAAAAATTCCTCGCCCCCGTAACGGCCAATGTGGTCGTAGGGCCGCATGGTGGTGGTCATCCTCCGGGCGACTTGCTGCAGCACTGCATCGCCCGCCAAGTGGCCGAAGGCGCCGTTGATGCGTTTGAAGTGGTCAATGTCGGCGAGGATCACGCCGAGCGGTCGGACCTCCCGCCGCGAGCGGCTCAACTCGCGATGCATGATTTCCATGATGCCCCGGTAGTTCCAGGCGCCGGTGAGCGAGTCCCTGGCGGCCTGATGCCGCAGCAGTTCTCGCGAGGCGATTAGCTGCTCTTGCAAGTCGAGAACCCTGCGGCCCGCAATGAGGCGAGCTTGCAGTTCCAGTAGGTCGAACGGCTTAATGAGATAGTCGTCGGCGCCCGCTTGCAGCCCGCGCACAATGTCTTCGCTGCAAGCCTTCGCCGTCACAAGCAAGAGGTAAATGTACTTGCCCTGCTGGTGCTTCCGGACGGATTCACAGATCTGACTGCCCTCCAAGCCCGGCATCACCCAGTCCAGAATGGCGATCTCCGGCGGGTTCTCTCCCCGCAGCGCGTGCAACGCTTCCACGCCGTCCTGGGCGATGGACACTTCGTAACCCCACCCGGTCAAGACGCCCTCCAGCATCTTACGGGAGATCAGTTCATCGTCGGCGATCAGGATTTTCATGGTCGTTCCTCCACGGCGAGCCGGCCCGCGTCTTTCTCGTTCCCCGGGTTGTCTTTGAACGCGGCGACGGCTACAAACAATTGCCGGACCTCCTCTTCGAGACGGGCGCAGGCCGCATCCACATCGTTCAGGGAGTCAGTCCGTCCCATTTTCTCCAGCGTAGAGGCGGCTTTGGCGGCGGCCACGCCCCCGAGGTTGCCGAACGCCCCCTTGAGCGTATGGGCGGCTCGGCCCAGGCGTCGGGCATCTTTGAGCGTGTGCGCCTCGCGCAGTTCGCCCATCATTCGCTCGCTCTCGTCCTGAGACAGTTCGGCGATTTCCACCGCCAACTCGATGTTGCCGTCCAGCCGGGCCAGAAAATCTTGCCGATCAAATACCTTGTCGCCTTGTTCCCGCGAGGGAGGCGTTGGCGCGTCTTCGGCGCGTGGAGACAGGCACTGTGCGATCACCTTCCATAGTTCCGCCTGCCGGAGCGGCTTGGCTACGTAACCGTCCATCCCCGCCGTCAGGAATCGCTCCCGGTCGCCCTTCATGGCATGGGCAGTGAGGGCGATTATCGGAATCCGCCGTCCCGTCGCCTTTTCGCCCTGCCGAATGGCGGCGGTGGCTTCCAGCCCGTCCATTTCGGGCATCTGCACGTCCATCAGCACGAGGTCGAACGCCTGGCTCTCCAGGGCGGCGACGGCCTCTTGGCCATTGTTCGCCACGAACACCTGATGCCCCTCTTTCGTCAGCGTTCCCATGCTCACCTTCTGGTTGATGAGGTTGTCCTCGGCCAGGAGGATACGCAGCGGACGCAACGGCGGCGCTACGCCCCGTAAGTCGATTGCTTCGCGGGATGGCTGAGCGGGCGGCACGCTTTGAACGCCCATGCCAATGGTGAAATAAAAGGTGCTGCCCTGGCCGACTGTGCTTTCCACCCCAATGCTCCCGCCCATCATCTCAACCAGCCGAGCGGAGATGGTTAGCCCCAGGCCGGTGCCGCCGTACCTGCGGGCCATCGAGCCGTCGGCCTGCTGGAACGGGACGAAGATCGTGCCGAGTTTGTCGGCGGAGATGCCGATGCCTGTGTCAGCGACGGCGAAGTGCAAAGTCACGGCTTCCGAGGTCTGCGTCTCGGCCCGGACCCGGACCACGACCTCGCCGTCGTTCGTGAACTTGATGGCGTTGCCGACGAGGTTGATGACGACTTGGCGCAGCCGTCCCAGGTCGCCGAACAGGGTATCCGGCACGTCGGCCTCGACGTGGTAGGCCAACTCCACGCCCTTTGTATGCGCCCGCACGGCCAGCGGCCGGAGCAGACCGCCGAGGCCGTCGCGCAGGCAAAACGGGATGGGGTCGAGTTCGAGTTTGCCCGCTTCGATCTTGGAGAAGTCGAGGACGTCGTTGATGACGGTGAGCAGAGAGTCGGCCGAGTGCTTCACGGCGTTGAGGTAGTCCCGCTGCAGGCCGGTGAGGTCGGTGTCGAGCGCCAGTTCCGCCATGCCGATGACGCCGTTCATGGGTGTGCGGATTTCGTGGCTCATGTTCGCCAGGAATTCACTTTTGGCGCGATTGGCGGCTTCGGCAGCGTCCTTGGCCTGGTGCAGTTCGGCGGTCCTTTCCCGGACGCGCTCCGCCAGTTCCTGTTGCGAACGGTACAGCACTTCCTCGGCTTCCTTGCGTTCCGTGATGTCGGTGTTGGTGCCGAACCAGTTCAGGATGCGGCCATCGTGATCCCGCAACGGGTTGACCCGTGTCAGGAAGGGGCGGAATCGTCCGTCCTGTCCCTTGAGTGGGAACACCATGTCGAACGGCTCGCCGCTGGCGATGGACGCCTGCCACCGCTCCAGTACATTGGGCAACTCCCGCGGGTCGTGGACGGATTGCCAGCCCCAGCCCTCCATCTGCTCCGGCGTCGTGCCAGTGTATTCGTACCAGCGGAGGTTGTACCAGAAGATGTAGCCGTCGGGGCGGGCCATCCAGGCCAACTGCGGGATGGTGTCGACCATAAGGCGGAACTTCACTTCGCTTTCCCGAATGGCCGTCTCGGCTTTCTGCCGGGCGATCAGGTTGCGTTGCAACAGCAAAACGAACGCCCCGACCGCCGCCAGCCCTAAGACGGCGGTGAGCAGGCCGGTAAGAATGGCGACCCAGTAAGCGGCGCGGGACTGGCGCTCCCGGTCCTTGAGTAAGTCGTGTTCCTCGCCCTCCATCTGGGCGATCAGCACCCGAATGGAGTCCATCTGTCGCTTGCCCTTCATGGAGGCGACGAACGCTCGCGCCTCCTGCTCATTCTTGCGGCGCAGGTCGATGCCCTCTTTCAACAGGGCCAGCCGCACGGCGGTCAACTCCTCAAGCTGCTTGATGCGATCCTGCTGGCGGGGGTTGTCGCTGGTCGCGTCCTTCAACTTCGCTATTTGCCCGTCCAAACGGACGAGGGCTGCGTCGTAGGGCTGCAAGAACTCGTCGTTGCCGGTGACAACGAAGCCCTGGAAGCCAGTTTCGGCGTCCACGAGCGTCCGCAACAGTTCGGTAGTCTGGTCCAGTACGACATGTGTGTGGGCCACCCAGCCAGCGTCGTCGTTCAGCCGATTCGTGTTCCGGTAGGCGAGCGTGGCGCTGAGGACCAGCAGGGCCACCATCAGCACGATGCCGACCAGGACGCTTCGATCGAACACCTTCGCCATTCCGCACCTGCTTCAGTACGCCGCGAATAGTGACAATTGCCCGGTACGCCGTCGATGGGTTATCGGGAAAACTGAGATATTGTATGGGGAAAGATAGGACTTATAGGTCCTATAGGACCTATAAGTCCTATAGGAGAGTGGGAACAATCCGGCGACTCAGGAAGCCGATTCCGGCTGAGACGACGCCTCGGCCAACGGCGCCACCATATTGAGGATGTTGCCGAGTTGGGCCAGGCGCATGCCGTAACGGTCGAGAAATTCCTGCAGCGCGAAGTCGTTGTCGATGGCCTCATCGTCGTCGTTGACGCAGTTGGTCAACTCGGCAATGAGCTTGCCGAACGAGCGTTCCAGGTCCGGCATGGCCTTGCGGCAGGCGTCGCCGAGGTCCGGAAACTCTTGCTGCCAGCGCGTCAGGTAGGCGCGCCACCGTGCGCCCACGTCATGGGCGGCGGCGGCGGCGCGTTGGTAGTTGAGCTGTTCCCGCTGTACTTCGAGGAGTTGCCGCAATAGATCCACGGTCTCCGTGGCGGCGGGAAGAGCCGGCGGTGGGTCCGTGGGGGTGGTGGACATGGCGGAGGACACAACTTGAAAATTCATAGTACATTGATCCGCGGTTGAAAGCGCTAACCTAAAGCCGATTGTTCGCTTGAGTATTCTAACAGAGCCGTTGGCGGATTTCCAGCGAGCATCAAGAAAGGGGGTTTGCTTTACTCTTCCACCCGCAGCGACTGGCAGACCGCGCGCACCACCGGCTCCATCGTCGGCAGTTCCAGATCGTTCATCTGCCAGTAAACCAACAGTGTGCCTGTCGCGCAGTATAGACATCGCGTCCAAACCGTGTTGGCCAGATCAAGGCTGAAGAATTCAATGTCGTGGCCGACCGCCAATTCGCCGGCCAGCATGTCCACGGCCGAATCGGCCTCTAGCTCTGGGTACTCCGATCGCAACGCCTCCAAGGCCGTCTTGGCCATTTCCTCCGGCGCCGGCATCGTTTGGTCCAGGGTGACGACCAGAAACGCCGTTTCCTTACTCTGAAGCGTGACCGTCCAGCCGCCGTCCGCTTCCTCGCGCTCCAGCACCCAACTCTCGGGGTAGCGGAACGATACGCCGCCTTCGTTGAATTCCTGGGTCATACCCCGGCCCCCACGTATTAACGATGAGGAGATTCCTGATGCGGCGCCTGCACGTCGAGTCGCAATGTGCCCAACGCTTCCTCCGTGGGCGTGGCGGCGTAGGCGCGGACGTTCAGCCGCTTCCACGGCATCTTCGCCGGTAATTGTAGCTTCACCTCGAAACGGCCGTCCTTAATGGTTGTCGTCCCTTCGTCCAACACGAAGCGATTGGCGCGGTCATGGTTCCGCATCAGGACGCCGTTCCGCTCCCGTCCCAATTCCTTCGGCAGTGGTATCAAGTTGGTCGGACTGCTAATGACCGGCCGTTCGACGACAACATGGACTTGACCACCGTTCAGCCGCGCGGGAGCCGTGCCGTGAATCGTAAGCGTCGCCTCAGGCGCCGCGTCGTCGGTCTTCAACACCAGATCGGCCGGCGTCACGGCCAACTTCAGGGCCGGGTCGCCGAGTAGCGTGAACATTTCCAGGTGCTCTAAGCGCTGCGTCGCCTGCGGTATATTACCGTCGCCGTCCACCGCATCCAATAATTGAAAGATAACGTCGTCTATTTTACCTTTAGCTAGGCCCGCCTTGACCGCCAGCCAGCTCGCGCCCAGACGCTCCGGCATTTTGCCCGAGAACGTACTCTCAACGAGGCCGTCCGTCGCCAATTGCACCATCGCCGCGAAACAGACGCCGTGCGACCCGATGACCGCCACGGGGCCGTCCGGGTTGCGCATGGCCGCCACGCCGTAGCCCTCGCCGCGCTCCCCCACGAGCTGACAGCCGTTGCAGCCGAAGGTTGCGAATACGCCCGCGCCCCGCTTGATCTTTAGCCGCGACCAATCGTGTCGGTCGAGGTAATGGGCGCCGCCGCCCCACAACCCTTCCGGGTTGGAATGGCCGAGATAGAGCGTCCACGCTTCGCCGTCCTCTACATACTTCAGAGCTACCGATTGTAGCTCATCGTCGGGCGGACAGAAGCGCGACTGCGGATTGCTGTAGACGACCCGCCCCGTCCACGACGGGTCAAACCGGTCAAGGCGCACGAACGCCATCGCCTCTATCATGCGATCCACCAACGGATTGTAGGCGGGAACACCAGCCAATATCGTCAACCGCTGTCGCCACGCGCCCGGCTTGTCGTCGCCTTCATAGGCCAGCGTTTTTCGCACCATCTGCTGGGCTTCTTCCTTGGTGCGGGCGGGAAATCGACCGACAGGCACGGACGGTTGATGATCGTCGTTCAGACAGCCGTAGCCGTTGTCGCTCGGCTGATCCTTCATGCGGCCGACGCCGCCGTCCAGCGGCGGCACGACGGTTCGCTCAGCCTCCTCCGGCCTCCCGGCCCACACCGCGCCCACCAGAAGGACGTAACTCGGTCCGTCGTGGTCGCGGCAAAGTTTGTTCACATGAAGACGCAGCTTGCGGCCGTCGCCCGCGCGGATTTCCTCGGCCGAGAGTACGTCGGTAGTCAGCACCGGCGTCGTCTGAAAACCCTGCGCCTTGCGGTGGTCCAGCAGCGGTTTTACGGCGTTGCGGAACGCCGGCGCCATCACGACGATCCATTGCGGCGCGGGCGCGTCCGCCGCCGAGGCATTGGAGACGGCAAGCAGCAATAGCGACAATGCGAACCCGCTAAAGCGCATAAACCTATCCTTTTCTGGTTCCCACGCTCTGCGTGGGAACGAAGCCCGGACGCTCTGCGTCCCGAACCCGCGAGCCGCTGAACCTAGCCGGACGCGACGCAGAGCGTCGCACCCGTGGGTTCCCACGCGGAGCGTGGGAACCAGAGTGGCCGGAGTCATTTTGGCAGCGCGGCCGCGTCGGTGCGCGTCTCCTGGCCGGCCACGGCGCCCGCGTACAGGCGCACGTCCACGCGCTGAGCCTTGGACAGGTCGATACCCTCGTGCGCTAGGTCAAATTCCAAGCGCGGCTCTTCGCTCAGGTGCAGCGGCAACCGCACCGTAAACGTGCTGCCGCGGCCCAGGTCGCTCTGCAACGTCACTTCGCCTCCCAGCAGCTTCGACAACTCGCGCACGATCGACAGGCCGAGGCCGGTGCCGGCGTGTTCGCGCGTCAACGCACTACCGGCCTGGCGGAATTTCTCAAATACCAACTCCTGCTCTTCCGTCGCGATGCCGACGCCGGTGTCCGTTACCGTCAACGTGAAGTGCGTGTTGTCGGCCGAAACCTTGAGCAGTACGCGGCCGCCTTCCGGCGTGAATTTCACGGCGTTGGACAGCAAATTCGACAAGATTTGTTGTAGCTTTACCACATCTTGGCGCAACAGAGGAACGTCTGGCGCGAGAGCGCTGCGCAGATCGATGTTCTTCTTCTCGGCCATCGGACGGAACATCGTCAGTAAGCCCTCGCAAATATCGAATATACTGAATTCGGAAACGCGCACGTGCATTTTGCCGGCTTCGATCTTTGCGAGATCGAGAATGTCGTTGATAAGGGCCAGCAACTGTTCACCGCTCGAACGGATGTTGCTCACCCAGCGCGCCTGCTTGTCGTTCAGCCCGACGGCGGATTGTAAAACCTCGCTGAATCCGAGGATGGAATTGAGCGGCGTGCGCAATTCATGGCTCATGGTGGCCAGGAAATCGCTCTTGAGCCGATTGGATTCGTACAGCGCCAGGTTGGCCTGCGCCAGCTCGTCCACCTTGCGGTCGAGGTCGCCGTTGACCTTGCGCAGCCGGTCTTGCATGTTCACAAGGTTGCGCAACATGCGATTAAAAGCGTGGCTCAAATCCTCGAATTCATCGCCGGTTTGGATCTCGCTGCGGACGTTTAGTTCGCCGGCGCTGATGGCGTCGCTGACTTCCTTGAGATGCTTGACCGGCTTGACGATCACGTAGCGCACGATGAGATAACTGCCGGCCATGATGAGGATGGCCGTCACCAGGGCCGTGGAGATTAGCACGGCCCGGTTGACGTGGACGCCGTCTTCAATGGCCTGGATGGCGTCGCCCGGAACTTCGATCTTGACCAGCGCGATCAGGTCCTTCGCCTGCATTTCGGGCAAGTCCGGGTTGGCGCGGCGCCTATTTTCGCGGTGACACTTCAAGCAGGTTTCGCTCGCGCGGACGGCCCCATAATAAAGATGGGAGCCGTTGGACAGAAGGAGTTCGTTGTCTTCTTTCTTGTTGGGGTCGTCCATGAACTCTTTGAGCCTTTGCACCGTGTAGTTGTCCAACGGCATCTGTTCGGGCCTGGTATTGGGCGTCACTTTCCATATGCGGTATTCACCCAACGACCCCGGTACGCCCCAATCGCGATGGAATTCTTCAAGTTCTTGCTCGATCGCCTGGCTTTCTTCGGCGCCGGGCGCGTTGGCGGAAGAGTTCGGATGGCAGATGGTGGTAACCTGATGGTCTACGATCTGATTAACGAGAAAGCGACAGGTGATAGGGAGCTGGTCGTAAGCGAGGCCTTCCGTCTGGCGGGCGTACAGCCAAAAGCTGCTGGTGATGAGCAGCAGGATGAACGCGCCGAACAGGAAACGGCACTTCCGTTCCAGGTTCGTCTCGCCAAGCAGACGTTTGAAGGCGCGATAGGACATAAAACAACTCTTAGCTATCAGCTTTTCTGGCACTGGGGACAATAGTGGGTGGACCGTCCGGCCAGGCGAACGCGCTCGATCACGGCCGTACAGCGATTGCAGGGTCGGCCCGTGCAGCCGTAGACGCGGAATTCGTTTTGGAACGCCCCGCGCAAGCCGGAGCCGCCGACGTAATCGCGGATTGTCGAACCGCGGCCTTCGATGGCCCGATTCAACACGCTCGCCACGGCCTGGCGCAAGCGGTCGGCCGCCTCATCGCCCAATGCCGACGCGATCAGGCTCGGATGCAGTCGCGCCTCGAACAACGCCTCGTCCGCGTAGATGTTGCCGACGCCGGCCACGACGCCCTGGTCGAGCAGCACGGCCTTCACGCAACGCGAAGTAGACGCCATTCGCTGTCGCCAATAGGCGGGATCGAGGCCAAACGGCTCCGGCCCCAGACCGGACGCCGTGAAGGACGCCTCGACTTCTTCCTCGGAGGGGAACAGCGTGGCGCTGCCGAAGCGGCGCACGTCGCGGAAGCGCAACTGCCGTATAGGCTCGTCGAGGTCGAAGCGCAGATGCGTATGCGCCTTCCTCGGTTCATCGGTGGATGTAACGGTCAACTGCCCTGTCATGCCCAGGTGGATGACGAGCCGGCCGCCGTCGTCCAGTTCCAGCACGATCCACTTGCCCCGGCGCCGCACCGCCTCGACGCGCCGACCGACGAGGCGCTTTTTCCACGCGGCCTTCCACGGCTTCCGCAGGGCGAGACGGCCGGCCCATGCGCTGGTGAAGCGCCGGCCGACGAGCAACGGACGCAAATCGCGGACGACGGTTTCGACTTCCGGCAGTTCCGGCATTGGCGCTTCTCACGGGGCAGCGCGATTATACGGCGTCTGACGGCGGCGTACTACACCGCCTTGAGACTCTGTTCCGATCATGTCATGGTTAGAATGGGCGAGTTGCGAAGAGTTTAGCACTTCTTGCCGCTAACCGCTTGCACAACCACGGCGGGCCGTGTAAGAATAGATTCGCTCCGCCCAATAATCCCGTTAGCGGTTCTACTCCTCCCTTGTCAGAACCGCATTACGGGAGACTGTCCCCAACATGACCACCGACGACGCGCTCCCCCCAGCAATGCCGCCGCTGCGAACGGTCCGACCGTCGCGCCGAGCATTTCCACCTCCCCGTCCGCGCCGGCGACCGCCACGGCGACCGCCAACTCAACCCCTTCGGCGCCGCCTTTGACAACCCCGACTTGATCGTCGCCTGCGTCGTCGGCGACGGCGAGGCCGAGACCGG
>DHJA01000114.1:9821-10040 GCA_002404095.1 Planctomycetaceae bacterium UBA4732
GCACTCCAACAAGTTCGTCAACCCCGCGACCGACGGAGCCGTCCTGTCGATCCTGTGCAGACGCCATTGGCGCTTCGCTCACCGCAGCCCCGGTTCGGACGGTGGCAAAACCGGTCGGTCGGACAAAATCCCGCCGTGAAATACTGAATTCCGCTTGAAGAAGCATCCCTTCCGTAGTAGAATCAACTCTCTCGCTATCTGACTGGGGACGTGACGGCC
>DHJA01000175.1:0-12246 GCA_002404095.1 Planctomycetaceae bacterium UBA4732
CCTTACGGTCGCGGCTCGTCGATGGCACCCCGCAACGGGGGTTTTGACTCCGGCAAGCTCTCTCCCCTACAATGAAGGAGCGAAGAAGAGATAACCCTACTCTCTTGCGGAGAGCCGGTAGCCATGCGCGTCCTTACCGCCATTCCCGTTTACAATGAAGAGCGCTCCGTGGAGGCAGTCCTTCACGAAGTTCGCCGTTACAGTCCGCATATCCTCGTCGTCAACGACGGCTCGACCGACGGAACGCCTGAGAAACTGGCGGGTGAATCGGGGATCGAGATCATTACCCACGCGAAAAATAGTGGCTACGGTGCGGCCCTCGTTTCCGCGTTCAACTACACTCTGCGGCACGACTACGACGTGTTGGTGACGATGGATTGCGACGGGCAGCATGAGCCGTCGCGCATAGCCGTTCTTCTCGAAGCGATCCACGACGCCGACATCGTATCCGGCAGCCGTTACCTGCGCGACTTCCGCCAGGACTCTGTGGCGCCGCACGACCGCCGCTATATCAATCAACAGATTACGTCGGAGTTGAACGACCGATACGGGCTTCAGATCACCGACGCCTTTTGCGGTTTCAAGGCGTACCGCCGCGAAGCGCTCGAAAAACTGCACATCACCGAAACCAGCTGGGGGATGCCGTTACAGTTGTGGGTGCAAGCGGCGCGGGCCGGCCTGCGCGTCAAGGAAGTGGGCGTACCGCGACTCTATCTCGATCCCAAGCGTGCCTTCGGCGGCGTCTTCGACGACGCTTCGGAACGCTTGGCGTACTACCATCGAGTGATCGCCGCCGCCGAGGCCGAAGCGGTCCCGTGCGTGGCCGCGCCCATTGCCACGACCGCCCCATGTTCCTTTGGAGTGCTGTCTAAGAGGAATTGTCGGTGAGCATTCGCGTCGTACCGCGTGCTCCCGCTGAGGACGGCGCCGTGACGGCCGAGCCGCCGTTGCGAGAGGTTGGACGCTTGGTGGCGTCCAATCGCCTTCGCATGCGCAGGGACGGACGTAGTTTGAGCGGCCGTTCCTGGAGCGAAGTGCAGAGCCGCGCTCGCACAGCCGCTGTTGACGCCGCACGCCAATACATGGGCCGGCGCGGGGAACCCGTGCCCGACCCCGACGGCCTTGAACTCATTATGGCGGGGCATCAGCCCGAGCTGTTTCATCCGGGCGTGTGGGTGAAAAACTTCGCCCTCAACGGCCTGGCCCGCCGTCACGGCCTGACGGCGCTTAATCTCATCGTCGATAATGATACGGTCAAGACGACCGCACTACGATTGCCTACCCCGGCGGCTGTGAAGTCGTCGCACCCCCACGCGGTTGCCGAACCGTTCGACCGTTGGTCGAGTGAAATCCCCTACGAAGAACGCCCTATACTCGATCCCGTAGTGTTCGCCGGATTCGCGGATCGCGCCGGCGCCGCAATGCGCGGGTGGGGCTACTCGCCGATGTTACCGGATTTCTGGGCCGAAGTGCGCCGCGAGGCGGAACAGACGCCCTTGCTAGGCGAGTGCTTCGCGGCCGCGCGGCGAACTTACGAACGTCGCTGGGGCTGCCACAACCTGGAATTGCCGGTGAGCGCCTTATGTCGGACGGAGCCGTTCGCGTGGTTCGCGTTTCACCTATTGGCCGAACTGCCCCGTTTTCACGCCGCCTACAACGCCGGGGTCCACGACTACCGTAAGCGCCACGGCATCCGCAGCCGCAACCATCCGGTGCCCGACCTGGCCGAAGAAGACGGCTGGTTGGAGGCGCCCTTCTGGGGCTGGCGGGCCGGCCCCACGCGCCGCGGCCGGCTCTTCGCACGTCCTCAAGCGGACGGTATTGCGCTCCGTATTGGCGATGAACTATGGCCGTCGTTGCCGAACAAAGACCCGGCGGCCGCCTGGATGGAGCGGGAACGTCAAGGATTCAAGGTGCGCAGCCGGGCGCTGACCAACACCCTATACGCTCGCTTGTTCCTCTCCGACCTGTTCATTCACGGCATCGGCGGCGGTAAGTACGACGAGTTGACCGACGACCTCATTCGGCGTTTTTACGAGTGCGAACCGCCGGAATTTCTGGTGCTGTCGGCGACGCGGCTATTGCCGCTGCCGACGGCCTCGGTTCACTCCGAGGATCATGGCCGGTTAGCCCACGAGTTGCGCGATCTGTACTGGAATCCGCAACGACGCCTGCCGGCGAACGATGCGCGATTGTGGGAGTTAGCGGCTCGCAAATGGGAATGGATCGCACGGGAACCGACGGACGCCGCCGGCCGGCTCGAACGCTTCCTGGCCTTGCGCTCCGCGACTACGGTATTGCGCGACCCACTTAAGGAGAATGAGGAACGGCTGCGCCAGGAATTGGCCGCGACCGATCAACGGCTTGAAGCCAACGCGGTCTTGCGCCGGCGCGACTACGCCTTTTGTTTATACCCCGAAGAGACGTTGCGGCCGTTTTGCACGCAATTTTTGTAAGGGCTAACGAGCCGCGACCGTAACAATACTTTCAAAAAGTACTCCTCACGCTCCGCGTGAGGAACGGCGAGCGGAGCGTAAGGGGTACATTCTGGGCGTTCGTTGTTCCTCACGCGGAGCGTGAGGAGTACTTTTTGAAAGTACTGGTAAGGAAGCGGTTTTCGCCCCGCTCCCTTACGGCCGCAACTCGGCCAGCAGTTGCACAAGCGCGGCGTAGTCCACCGGCTTGACCAGATGGTTGTCGAACCCCGCCTGTTTCGACTTGCGGCGGTCCTCTTCCTGACCCCAGCCGGTCAGCGCCACCAACGCCATCTTCCGGCCCCACGGCTGTTGGCGGATCTGGTGAGCCGCCTCGTAACCGTTCAGCTTCGGTAGGCCAATGTCGAGCAGGACCACCTCGGGCCGGAACGTCTCCGCCGCCGCCACGGCCGCCTCGCCGTCGTGGGCCGTCTGGACTTCGTGCCCGGTGATCCCCAGCAGCATGGCGAGGGATTCGGCTGAGTCCAGGTTGTCGTCCACCACGAGAATGCGTCGCTTCACCAGGGCTGGCTTCTTCCCGTTGTCGGCCTCTCGCGTCGGCCGAGGTCGAGACGGCGCGGCGACGACCGGCAGGCGCACGACGAACTCGCTGCCCCGACCGAGGCCGACGCTTTGAGCGACCACCGTGCCGCCGTGCATCTCCACCAGATTTTTCACCAGCGTCAGGCCGATGCCCAGGCCGCCTTGCGACCGCTCCAACGAATGATCGACCTGCGTGAACAAGTCGAAGATGTGGGGGAGCTGGTCGGGCGCAACGCCGATGCCGTCGTCGCGCACGCGGATAACGGCTTCCTCGGGGGATTGGCGCCCCTCGCTCGCCAACTCGGCCGTCAGCCAGACGTGGCCGCCGCGATTGTTGTACTTGGAGGCGTTGTTGAGAAGGTTGCCGAAGATCTGCGCCAGCCGAGTCGGGTCCGCCTCCAGGTAGATCGGTTCCGACGGCAGCGACACCGCCAACTCCTGCTCACTGTCCCGGAACTGATGCTCGGCCGACTCCGCCGCCCCCGTCAGGACGGGCACCAGCTCCACCGGCTCTTTCCGCAGTTGAACCTTGCCCTGGTTGATGCGGGAAACGTCGAGCAAGTCGTCGATCAACCGGGTCATGTTCTGAATCTGCCGCTCCATCATGTCCCGCGCCCGCGCGATCGCCTCCGGGTCGGCGGCGCCGGTCTTCAGCACTAGCACGGCGTTGTGGAGCGGGGCCAGCGGGTTGCGCAACTCATGGGCCAGCATCGCCAAGAACTCATCCTTGCGGTGGTCGGTCGCCGACAACTCGGCGGCGTACTGCCGCAATTGGTTCGCCTGCCGCTTCCGCTCCGTGACGTCTTCAAGAGCGAGCAAGATCGACGGAGCGCGGTCGCCTTCCTGGACAAGTCGGCGGCCGTTGAGCAGCATGGTCTTTTTGCCGATGTGCTCGAACTCGTGCTCCACCTCGAATTCCTCAACCTTGATGGCCTGGGGCAAAATCTCCTCCAGGAGCCGGCGCAACTCGGGGATGTTCCACTGGCCGTTGCCGAGGTCGTACAGAAGACGGCCGATCGTTTCCTCGGGCGCGGCGCGGTAGGTCTCGTAGAACGAACGGCTGGCGGTCAGCACGCGCAGATTCTTGTCCAGCACGAGGAGCGGTTCGCGCACGGTGGCCACGATGCTCTCGGTGTAGGCGAGGTTCTGCCGCAGGAGTTCTGTGCTGTCCCACAGCGCCGCCTCGGCCTTCTGCGCCTGCTCGGTCAACTCGTGCTGGCGGACCGAGGAGACCAGCAGTGCCTGGTTCATCTCGCGCATGGCTTGCTGGGCTTCCTGGCGCTTATGGGTTTGCTCTCTGAACGCGTGCAATTGCTCCACAGCTTGGTAGGCGGTCGAGGCGAACGTGCCCAGGCTCACGAGCATCCGCAGGTCTTCGCTGTCGAACTTGCGGCGATCGTCATGCGCGATCGCCCAGATCGTGCCGACCGCTTTCCCCTCGACATAGAAAGGAACCAGCAGGCACTCTTCGACCGGAGGCGTCACCGGCAGGAAATAGGTGTAGCGCCGCTCGAAGTGTCTGAACAACAGCGGACAGTCGCGATCGAGCACGTCGCCGCACGGGCTGAAGTCACGCGGCGTGCCGCCGCCGATGTGCGGCTTCCACACGCCGGCGATCGCCGGCCAGTGGAACCCTTCTCCATCTTCCGTCACGAGGCTGATCCCGGCCGAGTCGGCCCGGAACACCTCCAGGATCGTGTCGGCCAACGCCTGAAGAATGGTGCGCGGCGAATCGGCCAACGCCTGTGCCAGCGAACCCAGCGCACGGCTCTCCCTCTCATAGTCCGGCGGACGCGATGGCCGGCGGTTCAACTCCTCGGTGCAAAGAACCGATTCCAACGCCGGCAGCGTCGGCGCTACTCCTGATGGAGCGCTATTCATTGGGCTCTCCTTCAGCCTCGGGGTGCAGCGGCGGAACGCCAGCGGACTGAACCAACCACGGGCCGGGGATGCCGCTGGTCAGGGCGCGGTAGCCCCGCATCGGTTCGCCGATCGCCAGGCCCTTGGAAGTGACCTCGTAGGCGCACATGTCGATCGAGTGCTTGCTGCGGCGCATCTTCACCACCATCATGAGTTTGCGCAATTGCCCGTTGATTGAGGCGTAGCGCAGGCGCAGGATGTCGTCGGCCAGGAATGAGATGGTGAAGTTGCTCAGGCCCATCGAGGTGAAGTTCTCCTCGACCTCGACGGTGCTGACGATGGTCACGCCCAGCCGCGTGAGCGCCCCGATCATCCTGTAAAGCGATTCTCGAAAATCGGTGCGGAAGTCGGGGGCCAGCGCCATCTCGAAGCCGACCAGCGAGTCGATGACCAGGCGCTTGCAGCCGATCTCCTTGACCGCGTTGACGATTTCGTGCACCGTCTCATCCACCGAAAGGTCCAGCGGCCTCAGGTAAATGAGCTTGAGCGAGCCGTCCTTTAGGTTCTTTTTGAGGTCGTAGCCGAACGAGGCTGCCCGCTGCATGAACTCGTTGGGAAGCTCTTCAAACATGGCGACGATGCCCGGCTCGGTCCCGCCCGGCCCCGGCCCCCCCGTTTGATGCAGGCCCTCGGCGATGAACTGGATGCCGAGCACGGTTTTGCCCGCTCCCGAGGGTCCGGCCACGAGCAGGCTGTCGCCTTCGGGGATGCCGCCGCCCATGATCGCATCGAGTTTTGGGATGCCGGTGGAAAGACGCCGCCGGCCCTTGACGTGTTCTGATTTATTATCGGTGAGGCCGAAGGTGCGCGGGAAGGTTTGCAGGCCGGCGTCGGTGATGCGGAAGGTGTGCAGACCGGGCACGGATTCCTGGCCGCGCAGCTTGATGACCTGCATCTTGCGCACGATCGAGTTGCGCGCGATGTTCTGCTGGAGCCAGAACAGCCCGTCGGCCACGGTGAAGACCGGGTTGTCGCGCACCTCGCCGTCGACGTACTCGCCGATCAGGAACGTGGTGGCCTGCCAACTGGCCAGGTGGATCGCCAGGCTCTGGACGAAGCCCTGGAGCTCCATTTCGCCCACGGTGTTCAGCGCCTTGCGCGCCACGGTGCGGAACGTGTCCACCACGACGATGCCCGCCTTGGACGCCTCGACCTCCTTGATGATGGCATCGAGGACCGCGCCGAGATCCTTGTCCAGGACGATCTGGCTGAGGTTGATGAAGCGGATCGCTCCGTCCATCTTGGCATCGTCGAAAAACGTGAACTGCTGCTGGTAGCGCAGCATCTTGATGGGCGGCTCGCCCAGCACGGTGAAGTACAGCGCCGGCCGCTCTGGGGTGGCGTTGGCGAAAATGATCTGGTGCGCCAGCGTGGTCTTGCCGCTTCCGGGAGCGCCGGCGATGATGTTGAAGGAGTACTCGGGCAAGCCGCCGCCGAGGATTTCATCAAGGCCCGGCACGCCGGTCGGCAGTTGCCGAATGGGCACTCGATCCTTGCCTTGATCTTTTCCCTGATCTTTCCCTTCGGTGCTCATTAATCAGCCTCGATTTCTTGAATGCTGTTCGTCCAGGGGGGCGTCGGACCAAGCCTCGCGCACCAGCTTCAGCGTGAGGGGTGCGCCGATGAAAGTCTCCAGCAGCCCGAGCAAATGGGCGGTGATCGCGACTGCCGCCTCGGGTCCACCGTTCGTCACACTAACTGCGAGCACTTCACAACCTTCCAGGGAGCCGTCGGGCTTGAGCTTTACGATTTGCAGTGAAGGGACGTCCGAGCAGGCCAGAGCCAGCGCCCGCCGCAGGAGCGACGTGAAGCCGTCTGAACCGGCGAATCGTGTCAGGGAGATTTGCAGCTTCTCACAGACCCGCACCGCTTCATGCACGTGCGCACCGGTGGCGCTCTGGCTCGCCGCTTCCACAGCCAGCAATCGCCGTGCCCAGTCTCGCATCAATGCGGATGACATATCCATGCAGGTTAGTCTATCAGATTTTGGTTTCAGGCCAGAGGCGAATAGACCGTCCTCACTCCTGTCCTTTATAGCGTTTTACCAGCCCGTCAATGTACGCTACATAACGATCCGCCAGTTCGCGGTCATGAATCACGAGGATGTTTTCCGCGTTCTCCGTGGCGCTGTGCGATAGATTATAGCTGCCGGTGACGACCGCGTCGTCGGCCACCACGACTTTGTTGTGCATGAAATCGTGTTTACTCGTCGGCGTATACGGCGTCGAGCGCTTGCCGGCGAGTTTGGCGGCCACGTCCTGAAACACCGGGATCTTCCACGCCGACGGGCCGGTCTTCCATTGCTCGACCACCGACGCCATCTGCGTTTCATCGTAAACGCCGCCGAATTCGGCCAAATGACCCTTTTGCAGCACATCGCTTAACGCCCCCAGGATGCCGCCCGACGTGATGAGCATCGAACCCATCTTCAGGCGATTGCGGGCGCTGCGGATCAGGTGCGCCACGTCCAGGTCGATGGATCGCCCTTCACCCGGCGAGAACGCGACCTTGATCTGCGTACCGCCGACGGACAGCGTGCCCACGTCGTGGGCGCCGGTCGTGGCGATGTCGCCCTTGTCCCATAGTTCGCTGAAATCCGTCTCGTAGTAGGCGCACAATTCCGGCGAGTCGATGCGGACGATGTTGTTCTCCTGAAGGCTCCAGGAGTCGTCGGTGAAATTCGTCGAGCCGGTCCAGACGGCGGCCGTCGGCGTTTTGCCGTCGCGGACGATGTACTTGTGGTGCATCAATTTCGGCATTTGCGGATCGCCGCCGGTGATGCGCTTCGATTGCACCTTGTCGCCGATGCGTTGGACGAAGTCGGCCGTGCCGGGCGGCGCGGGGTCGGCGCCGCTCTCGGGAAAGCCTACCTGGAGCTTGCCGGCGTCGTAGACGATGCGCACGTCCACGCCGGCCGCGGCCCGACTGCGCAGCGCATTGACGACGGCGCCGGCGGTAACGTCGCTAAGGCGAAAGTCATAGATGGCGATGTGCAGACTGGTTTTCGCGGCGTTGAGGAACTCCGCCAACTGGCCGGCGATCTGAGCCGGCGCCTGTTTGTCCTGTTCCAGGAAGGTTACGGCCAAGGGCATCGACGGCTCCTTGCATGGGAGAAATGGGCGGACGGTATGTTCCTGAAACATTGTAGAAATTATCGAGCGGCGATGTTCAACTTCGCCGAGCCGCGACCGTTAGGGAGCGGTTTGCGGCTGCGTGACGCCTACCGCTCCCTAACGGTCGCGGCTCGTTAGGGTAAAGCGCACCTGATCCGTCCGCCATTCCCAGCGCGGCGGTTCATCCCCTTCCATGACGGCCAGTAGCGCCTCCGCGAGATTGAAACGCGCCAACGCTCGTAAGCCGACATATGAGGTCGTTAAACGCGGATTGATTTCGATCACGGCGTCCCGGTCGGCGGCCTTCCCAAGCACGACATCGACGCCGACATAACCGGCCAGCCCTTCCACTGCGTCTAGCGCGCGAGCGGCGAGGTGTGTCGCCCTTGCATTCCGTTGGGGGTCGAGCGGTAGACTTCCGCCCAGGTAACGAAACCGGCCGTCCGTCGAGAGATGTTGCGCCGCGGCGGGCATGGCAAGCCGACGGCCGGGACCGATCAAGAAAGAAACACTGACCGCTTCGCCCGGAATGAACGGTTGCACGATCAGGTCGCCAGCCCAATCCTCTGCCTTCGCCGCATCGGCGGCTCGACGCAATTCACCCTCATCGCGGACCAGGAAAGTGGCTTGCGAGCCTGTCCCATAGCGCGGCTTACACACCGCCGGAAACGAAGACGCCGCCGTCGGCCAGCAGGCCGTCGCGGGCGTCGGTACGCCCCGTTCGGCCAGACCGCCCGCCAGGCGCAGTTTATCACCGGCAAGCAGTACCGCGTCAGGCGTGGAATTCAACGATAGGCCATCCGCATCCTCCACCCAACGCAGCCGCGTTGCCAGAATGTCGTCGAACTCCGGCGCCACCACGAGCGTCCGGTCGGCGGCGCCGGCCAGCCGGTGGAAAAGAGCCTTTTCCTCTCCCTCTTTTACCATGTGGACGACGACTCCGTGCGGCGGCGCCAAGCCGGCGCTACGCACGCCGCGGCCGAGCATCGTTTCGACGGTAACACTGGGTAGTCGCCGGAAATCCTCCAGCAACGCCGCTAGCATCGCCCAACCTTCCGTTGCCAGCGAAGCAGCCGCGGTTCGGATCGCGGCCTCAGCGCACAGGTGTTCGTAAACGAAGATGCGCATTGAGAGCCAATAACTTTATGGGCGAACAGCCGGCGTGAGCCGGCTGGTACGTCACGTTATCGCCGACTTGATGACGTACCAGCCGGCTCACGCCGGCCGTTCGCCATTTTGTTACAGCCACCGAGACAAAACAGCGTAAGAAACAAACAAAACTCCCTTCGCCCCCACGGTGGGGGCGAAGGGAGTCCGTATTGTATGCGTCCACTTGGCGTTTCACGTCACTTCATGGATGACGGGACGGCCGGGAGCGGCGTGCCAGGCAAGTCGCCCACCCGGTTCGGCGCGACGGGCAGGCCGGTCCCGAAGTCGATGGCCTTCTTCGAGGACGCGGCCGCATCGGACTGACCCGCACGAGTAGTCGGCGGGGCGACCGGAGCGTCCAGCAGTGGCTGCTTCATATCAGACAGCGATATGGCACGGCTCCGCTGCCCCTGCGGCACGTCCACGCTCATGTTGTCCATGTGCGATTCCGCCAGAGGGACCGGTGCGGCCCGCTCGCGGAGTTCGAGGGCCGCGCTGCGTTTCCGCTGATGTTCCACTGCACGCTCCGCGACGGCCGTCGGCAGCCCCGCCTCGGAGATGACCACGTTGTCATGTTGCGGGATCGTGCCCTTGACCAGCTCAAAAGTTGCAAGGACATTGTTGTAATCGCGGATGGCGGAGTATTCGGACGACAGAGCCTGAGCAAAGAACCGCTGGGCTTCGAGCAACAGGTCGGGCGTGATCTTGCCGGCTTGGAACTCCTGGAACCGTGCCGTGACCTGTACGCCGAAGGCTTCTCGTTGGGCCCGAAGCGCCTTGATCTGCTCATAGGCCGTGAACACCGCCCGATACGACTTGGCGAGCGCCCGTTGGACCTTTAACTCCTGCGTCTGCAAGGTTTCGTAGCTGCGCGCCAGGTTCAGCTTCTGGATGCGAACATTGGCTAGGGCGTTACGGTAGCCGATCGGCACGTTCAACCGCAGAGCCAGCGACGAGTTGTTGAAGTGGTCCGATGACAGGTTGCGGAAGGCGTTGTTGGCGTCGGTTCCATCCAGGTGGGTGCCAATGCTGTTGACGTCGTAGGTGGCCGCGAAGCGGAGGTCGGGCAGCAGGGAGTTCTCGGCCAGGCGCAGGTTCAACTGGTTCGCTTTGACCTCTTCCCGTGCGATGACCAGCGAAGGCGCGTTGTTGAGCGCCTCGTCAAGGGCGGTGTCCCAATCGGGCTGGAACGCGGCCAGAGTGGGCGAATCGCTGGGCACCAGCCGATGGCCGTCTTCCACGGGCATACCCAACATGCCGCGCAGCTGGCGCTCGCGCTCCAGCACGTCGTCGAGCGAAGCCAGGCGGTTGCTGCGGAACAACTCGTATTGGCCGCGCGTCTGGGCCACGTCCGCAATGGCGATTTTGCCGGCTTGCAGCTTCACCTCGGCGATCTTCCAGGCTTCGTAGGCTTGCCGCAGGGCCGTTTCATTGGCGTACAGCGTCCAATAGGCGTTGTAAAGGTTCCAGTACGAGAATTCGACGTTGGCCAGCATGATGTTGACGACGCGCTGGAACTCGGCCCGTTGTTGATCGAAGCGGAGGCGCGTGATGAGGATGCCCTCGACGCCCGGTTGCGGCAGGCCGCCGAGGACGCCGCCGTTGGGCAGCAGGATACTGCCGGGGTGCGACTGGCGCAACTGGTTGATTTCCACGCCGAAGCCTTGCAGCAACGGTTGCTCGAACTGGAACTCCAAAGAAGGCGTGTACGCCGGGTTGACGCGGGAGGGAAGGTTCGTCAGCTGGTAGGGAACGTCGAAGGTGATGCCTGCCGTACCGCCAGTCGGCAACGGCTTGAAGATAGACGTTCGCACGTCAGCCGCTTCGGTGTTGATGGAGTTTTGTCCCTGGGCCTGGAACGTGTCGATCGAGGAGGCGACCGGCCGGTCGGTGACGTTCCAGCTCAGGCTGGTGTTCCAGACGGCATCGAACTTGGACAGCGACAAGTCGATGTTGGCGCCCGTGATGGCGGGGTCGAGGGCGAAGACGCGGATGGAATCCGTGAAGCTGGCCCGGCCGCTAAACTGGACCTCGGTGTCGCTATAGGTTTCTGCGCCGGGCGACGTGTTGGCGAACGTCTGGTTGCCGACGTTGCCCTGTTCGAGGGCTATGGAGATCGTCTCGGCAAGGGAGACATAGCGTATCTGGCGTTCCAGACTCAGGACGGTAGGCGGCGCCGCGACGCGGGCAATGGTAGGCTGATTGCCCACGGTCGGGTCGAGTTCCCGGCACCCCAAAAGGCCCGCGGTTATGGGGCCGTTGAGGTCGGACTCGGTCAGAAAGCATTGCTGCTTGCAGCCGGCCGTCGCCGCCAGGGTCAAAGCCAGCCCGATGAATACTGCCTTCCAGCGCATAGTCTCACCCCGTTGGAACGATCCGCCCCCGGCCAAGCCGACCGGCGTGCGATGGTTGCCCCCCGGCGGCGGAACAGAGTCCGTCGTCGCGTGCTGTCGCTTGAAGTCCAAGAACCCACTATCGGAGATGCCAAGGTCTATATCGACTGTTCCGGTCGATTCATAGAGGGAACTTTTGCCGGTTGTGCGGAACGCGCTAATGGATGGGAAGAACGAGGGCGAGAGGAAATGAACTTGGTGTCAAGCGGCGCGGGGCCGGCAAGCGCGGCGGGCCGCATTCGGTTGGCGGACGCGGGGCTACAGGCGATTAGGGTCTTCCGGGTTCCAGCGCGGCGCGATTCCGACGTAGGACATGCCTAATAAGCGCTTGATCGCGGCCCATTCGCCGACGTCGTTGCCCTCCGCGCGATGGCCAATCCACTGAAGGAGATAGCCGAGTAGTAAGGCGCCGACGCCCCAATACCACGGCAATGCCCACAGTCCCAACCACCACGCCGGCCACACGGCGAGCAAGATCACTACGCCGGCGACGGCCAGCGGGATGCCGATGAGGTGAATGAAGAAGTTGAACGGCAGTTGATGGCGAAGCCGCCAACCTTGCAAGCGGCGGCGCAGTAGGCCGCGTGGTGGTGTTGGGTTCATAAGAAATATGGTAGGGATTTCCGCTCGCGCGAGACCGTTTAGCCGCGACCC
>DHJA01000175.1:12412-16092 GCA_002404095.1 Planctomycetaceae bacterium UBA4732
GGGTCGCGGCTAAACGGTCTCACATCCGCTCAACGGCGCCAATGCCGAGCAAGTCAAGGCCGCGCTGAATGACGCGCGCCGTCAGATCGCACAGCAGCAAACGGCTTTGTCGCAGTTCCGGCGTTTCGGCCTTGAGAACGGGACAATTCTGAAAGAAGCCGCTATACGTCTTGGCCAGATCCCACAAGTAAGTGGTCACGAAACTGGGTTTGTATTCGGCGGCCGCGAACGTCAGGCTTTCCTCGAAGCGCAGCAGTTGCGCCGCTAGGGCGCGTTCTTCCGGCTTCTCCAGAATCACGGGCGCCGGATTCGTCCGAAGCGAAACCGGATCCACATTCCCTTTACGGAAGATGCTGCGATTGCGCGCGTAGGCGTACTGCATATACGTCCCGGTGTTGCCGTCCATCGCCATCATTTTGTCAGGGTCGTATTTGTAATCGCTCGCCCGGTTCTGCGAGAGGTCGGCGTATTTGACCGCGCCGAGGCCGACGACTTCGTAAATGGTCCGCAGCGTTTCCTGGCGCATCTCCGGCGCGTTCTCTCCCGGCGCCGTCGTCTCACGCCGCGCCGCTTCATACACCTGCGCCGCGCGCTCCACGGCGTCGTCAAGCAGATTGTTCAACTCGGGTACGCCGCCGTCGCGCGTCTTGAGCGGCTTGCCGTCCTTGCTCAAAACGGCACCGAACGACACATGCTCCAGATGAGCGGTACAGCCCCACCGTCGTGCGGCGTCGAATAGATTGCCGAAATGTTCCTTCTGTCGAAAATCGACGACATAAAGGATCGCGTCAGGCTTCCATTCTTTGGTTCGATACTGGATCGTGGCAAGGTCGGTCGTGGTGTAAGTAAAGGCGCCATCCCGTTTGCGGATCAACGACGGGGCGGCGCCTTCGCCGCGCGGAATGATGATCGCCCCATCGCTTTCCTGGGCGATGCCGCGCTCCAGCAAACTCGTCACCACCTCCGCCAGCATGGGGTTGTAAAAACTCTCGCCAAGCGTGTGGTCGAACTTCACGTCCAGCCGTCGGTAAATGCGGTTGATCTCTTCCAGACACGCGGGCATGAACATCTTCCACAGCCGGAGATTCTCCGCGTCGCCCGCATGGAGCTTCGCGGTTTCCTGCCGACACGCCTCTTGTACCGGGTCGGCCGGGTCTTCTCCTTCTTCCTCATCCCTCTTCTTGAAGCGGCCGCGCACCTCAAGGTATAGCCCGGCCAGCTCGCGCACCGGGTCGGCTTGAAACGCCGCCTCGTCACGGAGGTTTTTGTATCCGTAGAGCAAAATGCCGAATTGCGCTCCCCAATCGCCGAGATGGTTGTCGGTTACGACGGTGTGACCCAGGAAGCGCAGCAGTCGGGCCAGGGCGTCGCCGATAATGGTGCTGCGCAGGTGGCCGACGTGCATCGGTTTGGCCACGTTTGGCGAACTGTAGTCGATCACGAACGTCTGTGCGGGTTGCACGCGCGAAACGCCAAGGCGGTCGTCCTCCGCCATGGCGCGCACTTGCCGCGCTAACCAGTCCGTCCGCAGTCGAAGATTGATGAACCCTGGACCGGCGATTTCCGGCGATTCCAACAGATCATCTAGTCGCAAGCGTTCCACGATAGTCTGCGCCACCGTTCGCGGCGGCTTGCCCAACACTTTGCCCAGCGACATGGCGCAGTTGGCTTGATAGTCGCCGAAGCGGGCGTCCTGCGCGGACTTGACCATCGCCGCATAGGGCGCGGGATCGGCAACCAAGTCCGCCAGGGCGTCGTGGAACCGTCGTTGCAACTCGTGCAAAACATTCATGTGCGAGTGACGCGCCTCCGATAGCCCTAGTTTCCATAGGTCTTATAAGTCCTATAGGACCTATAGGACTTATAAGACCTATGGGACTTAGTGAGTCACTCAGTTACTCGCGCTGCCAGTCCACACGCGGCGCGTCGGCGTACAGGTCTTCGATGGCGTAATATTCGCGCTTGGCCGGCTCGAAGACGTGGACCATTACGTCGCCGTAATCCTGGACCACCCAGGAACTGGCCTCGTAACCTTCGATGGCCAATCGCTTGTCGCCCTCACGATGAAGGGCTGCGTCGATTTCCTCGGTGATCGTATGGATTTGCCGTCTGCTGGAACCGCAGGCCAGTACGAAGAAATCGTATAGGGGAGTGATGGCTCGCATGTCCAGAACCACCACGTCGCGCGCCTTGTTGTCGGCCGCGACGCGGGCACAGATGCAGGCGCGTTCGAGGGAGGAAAGAATCTGTCGTTGCGCCGCTCGAGTAGTGACGATGCTCAAAGGACCTCCTTCCGGCTTTGCGATCCGAGGCGGGAGGTCAACCAAATCGGTCTGCGAGACGCGCTGTGAATCGTCGTCGCCGTTGCCGTGGGTCACCTCCGGACTGGATCAAACCAGTGCCACGCGTAAACCGCCCCAACTACGGGAAGTACGTTACTTCCCATGAAGACCCCGGACCCGCCGCGGGCCGGGACGCCTTCTCTTTCTTATCATCCCGTAGTTTGGGGTCGTCGTCAAGGAGCGCGCCTCCGTTCCGGTTGTTCGGATCGAAGGAATCGCAAGGCCGCGCCCGGTCATTCCGTCTCAATCGGCAAAAATCCAACCGCGGCCTTCCACCCATCCAGACAAGATAGGAAAGAGAAGGTTCACAGCTGCCAATTGATCTGGCACGGCCCTATTCTCTTCGCTATAGTCCGCCGCGCTAAGCTGATCCCCTTCGAGCAAAGGTTGGTCGCCGCACACGGTCCCCCTCTCTCCAGGAACAGAGAACCTAATATGCGCAAAGTCTTCTGGTGCTGTTTGGCCGCGGGCGCGGCGGTCTGCTGCGCTTTCTGGGCGGCTGCCTACATTTCGCAAAACCCCGATTCTTCGCTCGGCCGCGTCGCCTTGGTCGCTTCTCAAGCGACCTGCGCTCCGTTGCCACAGGCCGCTCATTCCGGCAGCGTCAACGCAGTTGAAACCGACGAGCTGATCCCGGCCGATCCGGTTCCCGTGGACGATGTGCCGCCGGCGCCGGAGCCAGGCTCGCGCCTTCCGCCGGAGATCGCCGGCCTCCTGACCCCGCCGCCCATCGTTATTCACGATGAGGAAGCTTTCAACATTTTCACCGGACCAAGCACCATAAACGAGACCAAGCCCGCTCCCTCGACGGTGGACGTTGCCGGCGCGCCGGTTAACACAGCGGACATTTCGGAGTCGTTGAAACCACACGGCCCGTCGATGATGCCTTATTGCAAAGAAAATGTGGTGTCGGCGCCGATAATGCCGTATTGTGCGGACGACGATGCGGTCCCCAATATGCCGCCGGCGCCAGTCGAGGACATGGAAAAAGTTAGCGCCGTTTGTCCGCAGTTCAACGCGCTCGCCTTTTGGATGGGCTTCTTCTCGGGTCCGGGACAAATGACTTGCGATCCCACCTACACGGTGCGGAAGCCGATGCTTCCCGGGGCCGACGAAAGCTCGGAGCCGCCCGCCTCCCACGGCCACAAACAAGTTGATCCGATAGACTTGTTTTCCCACCCGCGTCATCTACAAATGCCGCGACCGGCCGAAACGGAGTCGGACACGATGGAAATGCGGCCCTCCGACTGGAAGCCGTACAGCCTTGATCCAGGCCCGTTCTGAGAAACTGATCTGTTAGCCGGTTTAGCCGCGACAATCGTTTAGCCGCGACCCGAA
>DHJA01000175.1:16159-26894 GCA_002404095.1 Planctomycetaceae bacterium UBA4732
TTCGGGTCGCGGCTAAACGGCTTATGACCCCGCTCTAGCCTTCTTCTCGTCCTTGACCTCAACTTCGCGCATCAAGTCCTTGGCCGGCAGCGCCAGCGAGCGCACGCGCTTGCCGTGCGGGAAAACCACGACCTCGGCCGACTGCCGCGACGAATCCAATAGCAACGGCGCCGTCCGCAGCGTGGCGCCGGCGCCGAGTCCGGCGATCACCACCACGGAATAGCGACGATTCAGCGGGTTTTCCGCCGCCACGATCACCGCACTGTCGGCGTGCGCGAACGCCTCATCCCGCACGACGAAAGAGCCGGCGCCGAATGTGATGGGCAGGTCCGCGCTAAGTCTCGCCGTGATCTTGTTGCAGGTGGGACGGCCGATCAGCAGGAGGTGATGCGTTTTCTGATCGTCGTCCGTGACCTCGCGGTCCGATTTGATCGGCACGGTGACGTTGGACCAGCGGGCCCGAATGGCCTGTTGCAAAGAGTCGGCCGCCTCACGGTTGACGTTCGCCTCGTCGTCCGTGCCGTAAACGATGAGCGTCTGTTCCGGTTCTTGGTCAAATGTCAACACCGTGAACGCGCCGCCGTTGCCCTTGGCCGCGAGGTTGTATTTGTCCACCACGACGCGCCGGGGAGCGTCCTTCGTTTCAATGCGGACCTCAGCCGTCCCCTGTGCCGTCGCCTGTACCGTCTTGCTCACTTCACCGTGATCCGTCTCCACGACCACTTCAACCGGCCCGCTCACACGGCAACCCGTTTGGATGCCCAGTTGCACCGTGGTTTCAAAATGCTCGCCTGCCGCTGTTGCGGAGATAGGGCTGGCCGCGACTTTACCGATCTTAAAACGCGGCAAGCCTTCTTGACCGAGCCACCAATCCATGAGACGGTCGCTGTGGTCGGCGTCGTCGGCCAACCGAGACGCGACAATGCTCTGAAATTCATGGGCCGTCGTCGCTTTGCCGCCGTGGTCGCGGCCAAATTGCTCCATTAGCGCGTCGAATTTCACCGAGCCGAGGCGGCTCCGCAGGTCGTGCAGCACCAGCACGCCCTTGCCGCTGCTTACGCGATACCAATCGCCCTGACGCAGGTCGGTTTTCGTTTTGTCCAGCGGCGTTTCCGGATGCGCGCGGGCGCCAAGGTTGTAGTTGGCGCGGGCGGCATACAGCTCAACCGCCAGATCGTCGCGGTCCTCCGGTTTCAACTTGCCCTTATTGTGCTTGCGAAACGCATTATCCAGCGCGGCAATGCGCTCGTAATCACGGAACGCCGACGCCAGCCAGAAGTCGGCGTCGGCTTTCGGCAACAGCGTGCCGTGCCAGGCGGCGACGGTTTCCGGCGTTTCGTGATCGTCCTTGGAGTCGGCCGCGAAATCGTCCTTATCGGGATCGTGCAAATCGACGACGGCGGGGCCGGCCGACTTGCTCTCGGTGGGCGCGTCGGGGTGGAGGACGGTCCACGGATTGCCGACAAGCGGCTTGATGTCGGGGAACTTGTCGCGTTCGTCCTTTCTCGGCTGCCAGGTACGGCCAAGCGGCGGGCCGAACAGCGCCCACGTTTTCATTTCTTTCGCCATGTCCGACGTGGTGAACTTCGCATCCAGCGAATGGTAGGCGGCGATGGGCGGCGTCGTGAACGCCAGCTTGCCGAAGTTGACGTCGATCTTGCCTTTGTATTTGTCGTATAGTTCCAGCCATTTGCGGTCGCGATCCGACGGATGGAACACCGCCGACTCCGGCCGGCCGGCCTGAACGTCGTCGATGGTTTCCAGCCGCACGTCGATGTCTTTGGTGTTGTTGCAGCCCCAATAGAAGCCTTCCGTGCCGCCGTACCATTCCTTTTTCTTGCTGCGGTATAGCTTGCTTTTCTTTGTTCCCAACTCGAACATGGCGATCTCATTGGTCTTCACATCGGCCAGCAACCATTCATTCGTATAGAGACCGTTATTCTCTTCTTTAAGGATTGCCACCGCCTGATCGATGCTGTCGGCGTACTGGAGGGCCTTACGGATGCGCGAGGCCAAGGCCGCGCCCGTGCCGTCGAACCGTGTCTGGGCGATGGTCGTTTCGGAAATGAGAATGCCGGCGTCGTTGAAGTAGTAATCGAGGCCGCTCTGGATGCCGCCAGGATAGCTTTGCATCAATACGCGATGGCCTTTGGCGCTTTTTACGTCAAGCCAGACGTTATAGAAGTTGCTTGGGTAGAGGGAGTACATGGTGATGTGGCCGAAGACGATCTTGCCGTCGGCGGTGGCCGGCCCGACGGCCGCGAACGCGCTACAGTGGTCTTCCTTGGGAGCGACGGGCGTTTTCGGCCTGCCCTCGCCCTGGAGGCAGCGCAGGCACTCCAACCCGGTCGGGTTGGCGTCGAGCGCGGAGTCCAGCGTCATGATTTCTTCCCAGGAATTGATGGTCGCCACGTCGATAACGTCAATTTCCCGGCCATCGAATTTTGCGCCGGCCGCGCTGGCGCCGTCGGCGATGCCCCTCATTTCCTCCAGGTATTCCTTGTCGTAGCGGCGCAGGAAAAGGGAATTGACGAGAGTACGCATCAGCTTCCAGCCGTCGGCGGGCGACTTATGGCTTTGGTGGGCGGCGAGGCAGTTCACCTCGGCGGCGATTTCCGGCGCCATGAGCCGGCCGTGCTGTACGCCGCGCGCGTAGGGTTCGCCCTCAATGTGCAACACGGTCCAGCCGGCCTGCGGATAGCGGTAGGCCGGGCCGTAGCGCTGCACGGAGCGCGGATCGGGTAAGTCGGCGGCGCGTGACAACGCGGGGGCCAGCCCGCAGCCGAGGACCAACAGGAGAACGGAGAAGCGTCGCATGAGAAACGTCCTTTGCAAGCAACTTGAAAGACCAACGCGCTCCCCTTCGGGTCGCGGCTAAACAATCCTCAAGCGATGATCTGTTTCCGCCGCGCGATATAGTCCCAGACAACGTAGCGGTCCAGATCCCTGCCGGCCGTGAAGAACACGCGGCCCTTGGTGGACTCCGCCATCTTGTATGCGAAGCGCACATCTTCCTCTGTCTGGTTCCAGCTTGCAAGCAGGAAAATGTTGATCGTTATGCCTTCCCGCGCGCAAAGCTGGGCCTCGCGCAAAGTCGCGTTCTCCGTGCGCGGGTCGGGCGGATACAGCAGGAACAGATGTTGGCCCTCGAAGTGGGCCGTGGGCAAACCGTCCGTGATAAGCATGATTTGGCGGTTCGGCGTGTCCTGCGCCGATAAGAATTTACGCGCTAACTGCAAACCGTGCTGAATGTTGGTGAAGTGCGGCGGAATCTGCATTTCACTGATATTCGGATCGCTCATGTCCGCACGCAGCCGCACTATCGAGTCATAGAGCGTCACCGGCTTGGGCATCAGCGAAGCGATTTCCGAGAAGTGCCGCGGTTTGGCGAATGAGTACAGCTCGATGAACTGAAGGAAGTCACCCGGATACTCGGTGCGAATCAGGCCGTCGAGCGCCAGGCCCATGCGCTTGACGTTGACGTACAGGCCGTCGTAGCGCATCGAGCCGCTCATGTCGAGCAGCACGGCCGAGGCGCACTTGGGATTGTTGCGCGTCTTGTGGATAACGATGTCTTCCGTCTTGAGTCGCACGGGCAGGCCCGGCCCCGACCGCAACAGCGCGTTAATGAACGACGACGGGATGTCCATGTGTGTCACGGAATCGCCGAACTCGTAGGAGCGCGTCTGCTGCATCTCGGTGGCGCCTTCGCCGATCACCGGCCCCTGGTGTCGGCCCGAGCGCGACGCCTGCAATTGCTCGAAGATGCGCGTCAGTAGCTTCGATTGAAAGAGCCGATAGGCGCGCGGCGTCATCTCAAAGCCGCGCTTGCCTTCCTCAATGCCCTGCTGTTCACGCATCTGCTTTAGATATTCCTGGATTTGCTCCTGCAATTGGGCGAGTTGTTCAATGTCGCCCGGCTCCGCGAATTGGGCCAATTCTTCCATGTCGATGACGCCGATCTGGGCAGTCTTCGCGGCCTCTTCGATCTGCTTGAGCAGCTTATCAATGGCCTCCAGCTCCCGCTTGACTTCCAGCGCTTTCGGCACGTTCATCGGCGTGCGGCCGGTAAATTCATACTTCGACGCCAACTCATCGACTTGATACTTCTCGCCGAGGCGTTCGGTCAGTTGCAGCAGTTGCATCGCAAATGGGCCGTGTTCGTCGCCGGAGCGATACCAGAGTTGTTCGAGATCGTGCAACTGTTCTTCGCGTACCGCCTCCTGGAATTGCCGGGTGAGCTTACCAGGCGGCTTGGTGCGCTCGGCCTGGTCGTGGAAATTGCGGCGCGCTTCGGTCTGGACCTGGCCGGTCTCATAGGTTTGCAGGATTTTGCGCTTGCGCTCCTCCAACATCGCCCGGAGATAGTCGAGACTAGGCCCCAGGCCGCGAATCTGGCTGGGGTGGATGCGGACGGCGCGGGCCAACTCTTCTTCGGTCAGCCGGCGCGTGTTGCCGTAATGGAGCAGATGCTCGAACGCCGGCGAAACCATGTCCGGCGGCGGCGCGGTCGGGCTGGGGAACTCGGTGGGGTCGAATTTCTGGTAGGTGTGGATGACGCCGCCGAGGGGGTGGTTGGAAGGCATGAGGAATCCTTTGAAAGCAGGCTAGCGTTACGGAACGTAGAGTCGCCCCGCGCCACGATAGACGCCAAGATCGAGCAAATATCCTAGAAACTGATCTGCCGCTCGCTCGGCATATGCTCGATCAAGGGTGAATCGCCGCGGGTTGCCGAGCGTGATTACCGGAAGGCTGTCCGGCTGATTATGTTGTCGAATGGTCAATTCCAGAGACGTTGGCCCATCGCCGTTGCGATTTCCTGTAAACAGAATCACGTCTTCGCTTTGACACTTTTGCCACACCTCACTGTCATTCGCTTTGTTGGATAGCCCCAATGTGTCAAAGGTTTCGACAACCACCCGCAGATCCGAAAATAAATTCCCCCAGCCCGACGCCAATAAGCGGATTAATTCGGTGAGCTGCCCCTTAACGTCATTGTCAGCCATGACCCGCACCATTCGCACCTCCCTTTTCGCGATACTGGCGGATCATGGCTTGCACGTCAGCATTGCCGCTCGCCTTGGCTTCGCGCACTTGCTTCACAAACTCCTGGAAGCGCACTTGATTAGCGTCAATTCGCGCCTGAAGCTCCGGTGGATTGCCGCGCTCGCAGCGTTCCAAGATGCGCACGTATTCCTTCAGCACCTCGATGGGCCGCTCGTTGATGTACTCGATAGCGGCCTGAACCTGATCCGAACTAACATTGAACAAAGACGCGATGCGCGCGGTATGCCAGCCTGCCAAGACGTAGTCCAGAACAGCGTACACGGTGATTCGCGTCCCCTTGATCTTCGGGCCGTCTCCGCGATCAATAATCATCTCATCAGATTTCATAGGTAATGCTCTCCGTCTCAGTCGGCCCAGTTCTCCACGCGCAGGCCCGGAACCTGGCGGAAGTCCCGTAGATTGCGGGTGACGAGCGTAGCGCGCCGAGCTAACGCGATGGCGGCAATGAGCAGGTCGGCGCGGCCGATCTTCTTTAAGCCTCTGGTCTGCCGTAGACGGTCAAACTCGGCCGCAGCCGCCGCGTCAAATGGTAACAGAGAGAATTGAGCCAAGTCTCGTTCAGTGCGCTCGAGCCATTGCTGTGCTAACAGAAGTTGTTGACCGTCCGAAGCCTTTATCACGGACGCGAAGCGACCTCCTAGGGCCTCGATCCGAGTAACAGTTGTCAATGCAACTTCTCCCTGGCTTTGCCGGGAGCGCGCGAGAACGCGGGGATGGTCGACGGCCAGCAAGGTGAAGATGTCCGTATCCAGGATGTTCACTCGCCGTCCTCGATTATCGGCCGACCACGAATTCTGTTGATTTCCTTGCGCATGTCATCGCGGAAGGGGTCGTCCTTCCAGGAGCCAGCGATTGAAAGCATGGCCTCCTTGCTTCCTTTGATCGAAGGAGTGCGCAGCCAGTCTTGCAGCGCCGTTTTGAGGAATCGCCATTCCGCACCAACGGCGCGGCCGGGCAATCCCTGGGTGTGGACCAGGTTCGCCACTTCGGATTCGGGCAGACGCAAGTACGCCGCCGCTTCCGCCAGGGTCAGCACATCGCCGGCCGGCGCTTCGGGCGGTCGTCCATTCAGCGGCTTCGCACCCGCTTTGGTTTTCTTTTGGGGCTTGGTTGTCGTTCGCGCCACGTCATCGTCCTCCCAGGGTTTCGCCTTATTCTACCGTCCCGGCGCCGTTCCTGTTAGCGTATCTCATACGTAATCCTTCCATGCCGCTGCGACCGGCTGATGCTGTCGCTGGCGTACAGCCCCGCCAGCACGAACTCGATGCACGACGCCCGCACCGCCTCGCTTGTACTCGGGTTCACCTCGAATGCCTTCTCCCACGCCTTGGGCACGCGCTTCAACCGCTCCGCATATTGCGACGACGGCAGCATGTCGCCCACCTCAATCTTCACGCCCTTGCCGAACACCTGCACGATCTCGTCTAGGCCGTGCTTCTCCACGTATTCGTCGAACACCTTGCGGATCGCCTCCGCGATCACCGCCTCGATCACCTGCCGTTCCGTCATCTGCTGGCTGCCCATCATGTCCAGCTCCAGCTTGCCCAGCGACGATGAATACAGATGGCCCAAGTCGCTGATGCGCGGCACCGCTGGCTTCTCGTTCAGCCGTACTCCGCGGTGACGGGCGCTGGCCACCATCGTCCGGTAGTTGGCGATGGAGAAGCGGGTGCTGACGCCGGATTGCTGGTCGATGTATTTCGACTTGCGGGCGCTGACGCTGATCTGCTCGATGATCTCCTTCATAAACAGCGGCACGACGACCGGGTAATCGCCGTCGAGATCGACGCCGGCCTCCTGCTCCATGATCTCGATGCCGGCCGCGCGGTCCAGCGGGTAATGCGTCTGAATCAGCGATCCGATGCGGTCCTTGAGCTGCGGGATCACCTTGCCGCTGCGGTTGTACGTCGCCGGGTTGGCGGAGAAGAGAATCAGCACGTCCAGGTCGAACTGGATGGGGTAGCCGCGAATCTGCACGTCGCGCTCTTCCAGAATGTTGAACAGGCCGACCTGCACCAATTCATCGAGTTCGGGTATCTCGTTCATCGCAAATATGCCGCGGTGCATACGTGGAATGAGGCCGAAGCTCAACGCCTCCTCGGCGCTCATGCTCACGCCGGCCGCCAGCTTGGCCGGGTCAATTTCGCCGATCACGTCGGCGAACTTCGTGCCCGGCGCCAGCCGCTCGGCGTAGCGCTGGGCGCGCGGCCACCAGGCGATGCGGATGGCGTCTTCCGGCGTCTCGGCGATAAGGCGTTTGCCGGCCGACGTGATCGGGTGGTACGGGTCTTCGTGGACCGGCAGCGACGGATGATCGATATAGGGAATCTCGTCGTCGAGGAAGCGGACGAGCGAGCGCATGAGCCGACTTTTGGCTTGGCCTTTCTCGCCGAGAAAGAGAACGTCGTGGCCGGCGAGGAGGGCGAGATTGATTTCAGGGAGGACGGTGTTTTCGTAGCCGACGATGCCGGGAAAGAGGTCGTCGCCGGCTTGCAGCATACGCAGGAAGTTGGCGCGAACCTCTTCCTTTACCGTTTTGGAAGTCCAACCGCTGGCACGAAGATCCTTGAGAGTGGTGGGTCGAACGCCTGCGGACATCAAATACTCCTGGAGGGAAGAACAGGGATGGCGGTTGCGTCGATACGGTTAATTGTAGGCGCAGGAAGGGTGATACAGCAAATCAGGCGAACGGCCGTAGCCCGCAGCGCCAAGCAAGGGCGAGGCTCGCCCTTGCTTGGCGCTGCGGGCTTCGGTCAAATGGCAACGCGCAGTTCAACGAAAGTGGCTTCGTAACTCTTCTCCAGGTTGAGCGGTACGGCGAGGTCGGATTCGAGCCATAGAGGTAAGACAGGCAACGACGATCCCAGTTGCAATGTCTTCACCCAGCATTCCAACCGGCTCGCTTCATCGGGAGGGGTTGATCGACAAGCTACGGCGTATAGCGGGCCCTCATCGGCGTCATCAGGGGCCAAAGACAGTTGATCGAGCAGAGCCGCGTACAAGTTCTCTTTGCGCGTGGTCACAACATCGACGAGAATGACGGACACGCCTGCTTGTAGGTAGGCCGCACATTTTGAAGCAAAATGGCGTCGCGCCGTCGGCCGATCTTTGTTGCGCGGGCTGACAAGTTCAACGGCGGCGACCATTTCCAGGCCGCCTTCGCGGTGAACTTGGACCTCGAATAGGTCAAGGTGAAAGAAATCCACCGCAGTGGTGAGAGTAGGCTCTGGCGGCGCCCAAACGGCTACAGCCAAGCCTCCGCCTTCATCGTTCGGCCGCCCGGGCATCTCCAGGGTGCCGACGTCCGCTTCGACATCGACGCCCAATTTCACGTTGGGTCGAGCGACGTAGCCCGCTGGAAGGGTCTTGTTCAGCTGGCGCATGATCTCATTGGCCCAGCCGCTATGAAAACTTTCCCAACTGCAAAGGCCGCGAAGCGGCAAGTGAAAATGATCGCGCAGCGGCATGGTCCATTCCTCCGAACTGAAGACCCTGATCGGCCTGCCGTAATGTTAGCAGGACGACGGGCCGCGCTGCCACGGGGAAAGTTAGGGATGCGGCCTCGACGTTTTGCCGACCGCCGGAGGCTCGGTGGAATGTGTTTTCATGCGATCATTCGCCCATGTTGCTTCTTGAGACATGATCGCCTGCCTGAACCGGGCCGGCCATCTTGCGCACTGGCTTACCGACGGCTGATTTCTCGGCCGTCTCTATGATTTTGATTCGGCCCAAGTACTTCGACTGCTCTAGAGCCTTGGCATCGAGGCGATACACCTCAAACGTGTCGCCCTTGGCGACTCCGGCATCGCTCCCAATGGTGATGCGCACCAATCCGTTGGCATTTATGGACTCTACCACTCCCTCGACATTCTTGGCCGGCGCGTTCGACGATTGCTCCTTCGTCGGCCATTTTTCATCCTCTTGCCCCAACTTCCAGAAACCGTGTAGCGACGGCGCCCCCTGCGGCACACCTTCCGCCGAGGCGATGACCAGTCCGTAATCGCGGACCACGACGCGGCTGAGGCTCACAGAGTCCTCGATCCACACCAGAACGGCTCCGAAGGGCACCTTGTCAAACTGGACGTTATCCACTTCTCGGCTATCCAGTTCATCCGGGGTAAAGTTGCATTTGATGATCAACCCCGGATTGGCCTTTTGAAATGCCGCACTCACATCGGCGACCACCTGCGACAGTTTTGCTTTCTTAAGGTCCGAAGAATACGGCTTATCTAGCGCAGCCCGGATGCGTTCCGCAGTCTTTCCAAGGACCGGCACTGGCTTTGCGGTAGGGTCGCCGGCGTCAGCAGTCGGATCGCTTAGCCGCCCCCCACCTAAGGCGCCAAATCCTCCTCCCAATTGTCCCATTCCAGGCAGGCCACCTCCTCCTAAGTAACCGGTGAAGCCGGAAAGCCCCATGCCGCCCATAGCGCCAGCAGGCGACGCGATGATGTTCGCGGGCTGCTTGCCGAGCAGGTACGGCATTTCGGTTTCGAGCGCGGCCAGCTTACCCTTGGCGTCGATGAGTTTCTGCGACGCCGCACGCATCTCTGTACTACTTGCCGCTCCAGTCGCGACTAGTTTCTTCAAATCGTTCAGTTCGGCGGCGGCGTCCTCCACGGCCTCTTTTTGCGCCTCGACGGCTTGGTAAGCCGCACCGACCCTTTGCACCACTTTTAAGCGAGCGCGATTCAATTCCGCTTCCGCCTCGGCGACCTTGGCCGCTGCCAAACGCAAGTCCGGGTTGTTCTGTAACGCCTGCTGTAGCATCTCCTCCAGCTTCGATTTCGCGGGCGCCTCTTTCGGTTTATCCGTGCTGGCCGGCGTAGTGACAGCCGCGGGAGGTGCGGCCTCTTGCCCCCAAGTCAAGGCGCCGCCGAGCAACAGCGCCGCGAGCGCACCCATTTCAACCACCGTTCTTCGCATGGTCTTTCTCCTTTTGTCGGGCGTTCTTGACGAGCATGAGCAGGTAATCATCGTTCGGCGAGATGGCGAGGTCTTTGTCCGAGGCGCCGTTGAGCGATTGGCCGTAACAGCGCAGGGCCGAGGCCGGGTCGGCGTCTTGGTTCATGTAACGGTTGCCGGCTTTGCGGTACAACTCCGGCCGATGTTGGTCGGCGTCGAACGCCTTCCACTCCATCACCACGGCGGAAGTAGGCTTCGCGTCCGGCGCGGCAGGCTTGACGGGCGCCGGCGCGGTAGGTTCCGGCGTCGGCGCCTTCTGCACCACTTCAATCCGTTCGATCCGCCGCGGCCCAAACCAGTACACGGTCAGTACGCCAGCGACGTAGCACGCGGCCAGCGCCGCGGCCCATGCGACGACACGCCGGCGCCGACGGCCGCGCAAGGAGCGGATCGTCTGGTTCAGGAGGCGATCGCGAAACGGCAAGCCGGCGTCGGCCGCAACCGTGGGACGTAGCAAGTCGTCGAGAGGATCGGCAGTGAAGTCGGTGGATTCAGGCATGTTATTCATCCTCCTCGGTTCCGTAGGCGTCGCGGAACGCCTGACGGGCGCGGCTCAACAACGACTCAATGGCTTTGGGCGTTTCGCCGCTCTCCGCGGCGATGTCGATTACGGATCGGCCGTCCAGATACTTGGCTCGCAATACCGCCTCATAGCGATCCGGTAAGGCGCTTAAAGCGGCGGCCAGGCGAGCCGGGTCGCGTAAGC
>DHJA01000091.1:0-1771 GCA_002404095.1 Planctomycetaceae bacterium UBA4732
TTACAGGGGGCGCTGTAGTACTAAAGCGACTCGCGGAGCGAGTCGCCCACTTTCTAAAGCGACTCGCGGAGCGAGTCGCCCACTTTCACACCGTTACGGCTCGCAGTTTTCGCGTGGCGGGGGTGACGTTGGCTTGGGTTTGCATTTCCAGTTGCAGGGCGTCGCGCAGCGCCAGAAAAGCGCCGGCGAACACCGGGTCGAACTGCTTGCCCGACATCTTCTCGATCTCGGCGAACGCGGCGGAAGCGGACATGCCCTTGCGGTAAGGCCGGTCCGAGGTCATCGCGTCGAAAGCGTCGGCCAAGCCCACCACGCGCGCCAGCGGATGGATCGCCTCGCCGCCGAGGCCGTCGGGGTAGCCGCGGCCGTCCCAGCGCTCGTGGTGTGAGCGCACGATGGGAATAATCGGCCGTAGGTCCGGCACCGTGTTCACGATCTCCGCGCCCTTGGTGGTATGGGTCTTCATGGCCTCGAACTCCTCCGGCGTCAGCTTGTCCGGCTTACACAGGATGGCGTCGGCGATGCCGATCTTACCGATGTCGTGCAGCGGCGTACCGATGCGAATGAGGTCCAACTCCTCCGGCGACATCTCTAGTTTCTCGGCCAACAACATCGAATAAGTGGTCACGCGGTAGGTATGGCCGCCGGTATATTCGTCCTTAAACTCAATGGCCTGGGCCAGGACGGTGATGGTGTCGAGGAACAGGTCGCGCTGCTTGCGCAGCAGCTGCGCGCACTCGATACCGGCCGAAACGTTGGCCGCCAAAGCGTCGGCCAGGTGCAGGTCGTCCATGGTGAACGGCTTTTGCCACGGACTGCGGTCGAGGTGGAGGATGCCCAGACGTTTGCGCGGCGTGCGCAGCAAGACGCATAGCACCGACGCCATCGTACCCTCGGCGATGCTCTTGGCCATCGCTAATTCGGGGTCTTCATCGACGCTATGACACAGAATCGACTCGCCGCGACTGACGCAGCGATTGGCGAGGCTCTGGCTAAATTGGAAACGGCCGCCGACCTCGCCACGCCCGCCCGCGACAGCGCGCGGCTCGTTCTTTCTGGACGCGATCGCCTTCAGCTTGAGCTTGTTTTCCGGCCCTTCGGCAAGCACAATGGCGCCGCGCTGCGCTTCGAGTACGGAAACGGCGTCGTTCAAAATGGAATGAAGGAGGTCTTCTTCTTTCTCGATATGGCCGAGATGGTGGCCAGCGCGGAGGAGGGCCATCAGCTGATTGGCGACGCGCGGCGAGCCGTGGGTGTCGAAGGCCAAGCCGTGGAGGCTCTCGTCTAGGGTGGCTTTGGCCGTGCCCTCGACGCGCATGCCGTCGTCCGGCGGCGGCGTCTCGAAGCGCTGTTCGGCCTGCTCCTCAATGGTTTCGACGACGACGGCGACCTCGCCGAATTGCAGCAGGTCGCGGGGCCGCAGCGGCCACTGGCCGTTGCCAAGGCGCACGCCGTTGAGGCGCGTGCCGTTGGTGCTGCCGAGGTCGCGTACGCGCCAACCGCGATCGGTGACTCGCAGCTCGGCATGGTAACGGCTAACGGAACTGTCGTCTAACACGATCTCCAAAGGATCGAGTCGGCCGACGCGCAATAGTTCCGTCGCTTCCCACGCCCGGCCTTTGACGGCCCCGTTCACGCCTCGCAGACGAATCGTCCGTTTCACGCTGCCCCCTCCCTCGCCCGTTCCTCTTAGGCATTGGCTTCTTGGCTGCGTTGAAACTATAGCTCGCAAAAATGGAGAGGGTGAAGAAGTTTAGCCGCGACCCGAAGG
>DHJA01000091.1:1893-8182 GCA_002404095.1 Planctomycetaceae bacterium UBA4732
CGGGCCCCGCGGCGGCCCCCCCCCCCCCCCCCCTTCGGGTCGCGGCTAAACGATTTGGCTAAACTGTTTACGGCGTTAGAACCACTTTGCCTACCAGCGATCCCGCCTTCTGCAATGTGTTTTCTTCTAGGAAACGATGCGCCGCGGCCGTTTCCGCCAACGGGAAGGTGCGGCCGATCGGCGGACGCAGTTTGCCTTCCGCCAGCCAGCGATTGATGTCGTCGGCACACGGGCGTTGCTCGTCGGGCGTGGCGTTGAACATGGCGAAGCCGTACAGTGACAGACCCTTGACATAGAACGGCCCCACCGGGAAAGCCGGCCGCGCCGTCCGCCCGGCCATGATGACCATGCGGCCGCGCGGCGCCATTAAGTCCACCGTGCGCACAAAGTCCGGCTCGCGCTGCGTCTCATACCAGACATTGACGCCCTTATTTTTCGTATATTGACGAACGCCGGCGTCCACGTCCTGGGTCTTGTAATTGAAAACGGCGTCCGCCCCCCAGGTACGGCAGAGGTCCGCTTTCTCCGTGGAACCCACCGTCGCCACCACCTCGGCGCCGATTGCCTTGGCCATCTGCACCACCATCGAGCCGACGCCGCCCGTGCCGCCGTTGACGAAGACGATTTCGCCCGCGCGCAATTTGGCGTCGCGGAACAGACCGAGATGGGCTGTGAGCGCCACCAACGCCGCCGCGGCCGCCTGTACGTCCGTCACGCCAGCTGGCGTCGGGTAGAGCCAATCTTCGTGAACGGCGGCGTATTCCGCGAACGTCCCTTGCCGGCCGAGCAGCCCCTGGTTGGAACCCCACACCCGGTCGCCCAGTTTGAACCGTGTCGCGCCAGGACCGACGGATTCGACCGTACCTGCCAGGTCGCAGCCGACGATGAACGGGAAGGTTAACGGCATCGGAATCGTGCCGGCGCGGATGTACAAATCCACTGGATTGACGGCCACGGCGCCGACGCGCACCAAGGCTTCGCCCTGTTTCGGGACGGGCGCTGGCAGGTCGCCGTAGCGGATCGCGTCGGCTCCGCCGGTCGCTTCGATGTAAGCGGCTTTCATAATACGGCCCGCCGAATGGTTCACGACTGTAAGTTCTGCAACATCTCGCGCCGCGACACTAGACGTTGGCCGCGGCATTCGTCTATGTGCAGCGCGTCCAGCAATCGCCGCCGCAGTTCGCTCCTCATCTGCTCAACGGCGCTGGCGGACGTACTCGGCAGCGGGATGGTGCCTCCCGCGCGGCGGTCGTGACCGCCGGCTCGGCCCAGCTTCCCCACCACCTGCTTGAGAAGTTCCCCCGCCCGGGCGTCTTCAACAGCCGCCCGCGCCGACAGGATAAGCTTGTCCTCGCAGACGCCCGCGCACACCGCCCAGTCAATTTCCTCGAAGCGGATGAGGAAATCGGCCACTTCCGCCGCAAGCTCTGGTTGCGGCAGGTCGTTCGCCCAGCTGATGATGAGCCGGTCGTAGATGAACGAGCTTTGCAGCGCTTGCAAAATGCACTCGAAATGGCTCTGCGGCAGGCGGGCGTTGCGGATGCGCGCCAACAGGTCTTTGTCGGCCAGCGGATACAGGTAGAGCAGGGCGCCGTCGTCGAGCGGGCTGGCCTCGCGGGGGTAGCCGCTTAGTTCCGTCTCGATGCCGTAGAGGAGGCCGGTGGCCAGGTCCGGCGGCACGGCGATGTTCTGCTCCATCAGGTAGCTTGTCACCAGCGAACAGGTCGCCCCCAGGCTACGGCGAACGTCCACGAAGGGAACGCCATCAAGGTCGCCGGGCGTGTCGTGGTGGTCGATGACGGCGTACAGAGGAACGTCCCCGGTAAGGTTGTGCCGGCCGGTGTTCGGCTGACTGTCCACCATTACGAAGACTTCGCCCTCGGCGGCGGCCGCCTCTTCGATGGGAACCAGCTCGAGGTCGAGGAGATCGACCATCGCGCGGTTTTCGGCCCGGCTTATCAGGCCGTCGCGCGTGAAGCGGGTGGGTTTGCCCAGGCAGACTTCGATCAAATGGGCCAGGCCCATCATACTGCCGATGCTATCGGGATCGGGGTGAACGTGGGAGACAAAGGTGACGCTGGTAACATCTTTCAGACCATGCAGAAATCGGTCGGAACGTCGGGCGGTGGTGTGTTTTCCATTCAAGCCAGGTTCGGCGCTGCGTGGCGCCATGTTGTGCGGCCCTCCAAACGAACAATGAATCGCCATCCGTGGCCCTGCGGTGATTATACTGTATGGCCGGACGCTCCGCCAAGAGCCTATCTTCCCGCGCCGCCCCTCACGGCCCCGTCGCGGTCAGTTCCTTGATGCGCTTCCATTGGCTCTCCGTCGTCGGCGTTACGGAGAGACGCGGCAGGCGCACGAAGTCCCAATCCGCAAGTACTGGATCGCTCTTGATTTCCGCCAACGTAACTGGCCGCGGTAAAGGCTTGACCGGCTCGACTTCAACCACGACGGCCTTGGGATCATCGGCGGTAGGCGCATCCCGCGCGTCAGCTGCGGCCCGCATGACGCCGACCACGGCCTTCTCCTTGCCGGTGTGGTAAAAGAGGATGAGATCCCCGCGCTTAATTTGGCGCAAGTTCTTCCTGGCTAAAGCGTTGCTTACACCGTCCCAAACGGTTCGGCCGTCGTGCTGCAGGTCGGCGAAGCTGTAGCAGGTCGGTTCTTGCTTAAATATCCATAACGCCATGATGCTTCCTCCCGTTTCGCCAGTTCTTTCTCCGTTTGCCCATAAGTCCCATAGGTCCTATAGGACCTATGGGACTTATGGGCAAACGGAGACGCTACCGGAAAGCTCTCAACCTTGACGTTCGAGGAGGGCGGGTCGATAATTTAACGGAACACTTACGGGCAGGTGCCGTAACCAATCGGCTGAGAACTATTGATCGACCTGTCCCGGACAGGGTGCGGTAGGCTCCCATGAGCCGGGAGTTGGCCTACACCAAGCTTTGTGTTCAACTTGATTGGCTTTCGGGCCGGGTGGTCCACAGATCACCCGGCCCGAATTTTTACGGTAAGCGGACAATTCCCAGATCGAGTAGTGCCTCAGCTTGTCCCATAAGACCTATAAGTCCTATAGGTCTTATGGGACTTATAGGACAAACTGAGACACTACCCAAAAAATTCTGAAAACTTATTCCAACCTCGCGCTCCGTCCGTTCGCCGCGCCTAGAATACTTCGCCGGCGCACGCATGGCGTCGGTTCCGGCAAGCCACCCTCTCGCGTTCGCACCGTTGACGCCGGAACCGACGCCGCCTTTTTCCCTCTCAATTCCGCGCGGAGGACGACCCATGCCAAACACTCTCGATTCCATCCGTCTCTGTCGCTGCTTCGATGCGGATCGGGCCGATCTCGTCCGCTATCTCCCCGACCCTTGGGCCGACGCCGTGACAAGGGTTGCCGCAGCCGAAATCGAGCCTATTCTGCCGTTGCGTCCGGAAGCGAGCTGCCTCCAGCGTTGGCTCGACTTGAATGCGTAAACGCCGATTCCTTCAGTTGGCCGGCTCGGGCAAGTCCTTCCAGGCGTCAAGTTTTCGCCGTTGCTCGTCCGTCAACAGCGGCCGCGGCGCGGCCGCGCCTAGTCGCAGCGTTTCCTCCGCCCGCTCTCGGCAACGGTCGTCCTCCCGCGCTTTGTACAGCGTTTCGGCCAGCCGGTAGCGAAGATCCGCGTCGTTGGGCGCGTTGGGGAGATACCGTTCCAACACGGCCGCCGCTTCCTGATACTGAATGGCCGACTCAAACGGATTGATCTCCTCTTTCTTGTTGGCCTGGACCGCCTCGCGGTACTTTTTCTTTGCCTCTTCGATCAGCACGCGCTCCGCCGGACTTACCGGCGGACGGGCCTCCTCCAGGAAGATGCGATAGGCCGGTCCCAACGCCGCCCCGGCTTGCTGTGCTGAGGCTTCCAGCTGCCGCGCGAACTCTATACGGATTTGAAACTCGGCTTCCCAGCCGCCGCGGCCTTGCGGATCGAGCTTCTCGGCTTGGTGCGCGCAGGCCAACGCTTGCAAGATGTCGCCGGCGCGGAGCGTCCACAGGACGAGGTTCCATTTGGCTTGCAGAATCCGAACGCGGGCGTCGTCGGGGTCGTCATTGGCGGCCTCCGCCAACGGCGCCAGTATCTTCGTCTTGACGAAACTGGCGAGGTCGCCGGTGTGCTGATTGAGCAGGCGAAGGTCTTTCTCTTGTATGGCCGTGCGGTAATTCTTTGCTGATTGGACGGCGATTTGCACATTTTCCGCACTGCTGACGACGGGATTGAAGACATTGAGGAGGAAGAGAAGCGCGATTGAGCCAGTCACGAAGACCGGCAAGATGCGCGTAAGAGCGAGCCGGTTGACGACGGGGTAAGCGGGTTGCGGCAGGGCATTGAGCGCAAGGGCGATGGCCGCCCATAGCGCCACGGTCACGGCCGGCAGGCCCGCGCCGGGGCAGACGCATAGCACCAGCAACAAGGCGGCGACGCCTAAGGTCAGCGCGGCGACCCGGACGCGCTTCGTCCACGGGAGAAAATCGAAGAGGACGAAGGCCGCCAGCCATAGCACGCAACGGAAACACGCGAACCAGCCCTCTTTGAGGATGTCCTCTTGGCTGCGGTCGCCGGTGGACATATGGACAATGAAACCGAGGACCAGACCGAACATGCCGCCGAGGAGATATTCCCAGCGACCGCCGTCAGGCGGCGCCGTCTCAATGTCCGCCTCACTGGTTGGCGTCCGGTTGCGTGAGAGCCAGCGCACTGCCTGAACGAAGAACGCCCCTAGTGCAATCAACACGGCGAGCAAAGTGAAGAGGCCATATGTGGCCGCGATTTCCAGAAGGAAGTTGCGCGGGTTCATCACGAGAAGGCCGGCGTTCGGCCCTTGGAATAGGGGAAAAGCCCGTGAGAAGTTGCCGGCGCCAACGCCCAACCAGGGGTGAGCGACGATCATCTTTGCCGTAGCGCCCCAGGTTTCCAGCAGCGGAGGAGTCATCGCGTCCGCCTGGCGATAGGCGGATATAGCCGCCGACATGAAGGCTCCGACTGCGGGCATTATGAGGAGGCCGCAAACTATCCGAAGCCAACGGGGCGCACGGTCGAAACGACAGACGGCCACGGCGGCGGCGATGCCCGGCAGGAATAGAGCCAGCCAAGCGGCGAAAGCGCCCGGCTCGGCGAATGTAGCCGACGCGGGGACGCGCAGGACCATCGCTTGATAGACGGCCTGGACCGCTAGCGCGACGGCGCCGGCCAGGAAGACGGCGAATAGGGCGTTCTGATCGCGCGGCGAGAAGGCGAGTTGTCGCACCAGGCAGACGACGAGGAACAGCGTCAACCAATCCCAAGCGATGAGCCGAGCCGGGTGTTTATAACCGGCCGTTTCCGCGCTTACAAAAGCCAAGCCGACGGCGATGAGCAACGCCGTCTCGACCATGCCGCCGTGCCAGTCTCCGTGCCGCGACCAGACGCGCCAGACGGTCAGGCCGACGGCGGCCATCAGCCACAAAAGCGGGAACACGAGGTTGGCCGACCCGGAGGCGACCTGCAACAAGCCGGCGTCTTCGCCGGGCGCCAACATTCGGGCGGTGAGCAAGGCGATTGTCGAGCCTAGCAAGACGCGGCGGAATATCTCCGGGTACCGTCCCGGTGATCCGACGGCGGCGGCTTCTCCGGCCTGGGTTGGCTTGCTCGTGGCTGGCTCCGTGGTCAAAGGATCGCGGACGAACCCGGCCGCGCGGCGCGCAGTCGGTCGTGATAGTAGGCGCGGACCTCTTGCAAAAAGGCGAGGACGCCGGCCTGACGATAATCGGCATAGGTCCACGGCCACGGCTCGAAAGCGCCGGCCTGGAAGCGTAACGTCACCTCCGCGAATATGCCGTCGCGGAGATAGATGCGGTGGCCCTGGTCCTTGGTGGTGGCCAGTAGGAATTTGCCCAATTGAAGGTATCCCGGATCGATATTGACGGGCCGTGCTTCGGGGTAGCGGCCAGACTGCGCTATATCGCGTTCCAGGGCGTTGGTGTGCAACTTGATCTCGGGCAGTCGTTCAGGAGTAATGAGGTCGTGAAAGGCGAGGAACTGTTTGAGCAGATCGCTTCCCATCTCGGTCGCGTAATACTTGGTCTGGTCGAAGACGAAGACCGGACTCAGCTTCTCGACAGGGCCGTAAGTTTGTTCCAATTGCGCTCGGACGAGGGGCAAAACATCAGCGTGCCGGCTGAAGACGGCCGTGACGAGCAGCACGGGAACGGGAGCGCGAGGTTCAGCCATAAGAAAAACGCTTCACCACAAAGAACACAAAGATC
>DHJA01000091.1:8287-11617 GCA_002404095.1 Planctomycetaceae bacterium UBA4732
TTTGTGTTCTTTGTGGTGAATCTTATTTAGGAACGCAGTTTCTGTTGCTTAAGTACGTCATCGAGCCAGCGGCGGTCTTCGTCCGCGAGCGGCGTGGCTGGGTCGCGCTTGTAGTCGATCTTGGCAGCGAAACCGCCCTGGTCGTAGCAGCGCGTGAAGGCGGTGTGCAGATCGAGGACCGTGTCGCGGTCGTCCACCGCCAAGGGCAGACGAAAACGCGGCAAGCGTTTTTGGAGCGTGGCCGTGTAAATCTCAAAGCGCTCTGGTTGCGTCGCTCGCGTCACCGTGACGGCGTAGTCCCAATCGGGCAGCCCGTCGCGCGAATACTCCAAGGTCGGCGCTCCCTGCAATACCAGATCGATTTCCACCAGATTGGCCTTGGCGTTTCGGCCTTCGCGGCGTTTTGCGAGATAAGCCTCCCTGCCGGACGTGGTCGTCTTGTTGGCCGGACTGACCACCTCCAGCAAGGTTATGAGTCGGCCGTCGCTCCGCTGCCGGACCTCGACAAGGTCTTCGTGGTGTTCCTCGCGCACCACCGACGTGAATAGAGCCTGCTCCGTGGCGTAGCGGCGCTGGGCGACGCGGGCGCGGTAGCGGTCCACCAGCCCAGGCAGCAGGATCTGATAGAGGCACATGACGAGCTGGTGATGGAAAACGGGCCATAGGCCGTCGTCTTCGAGGTACGGGTCCATTCCAGGAAAGGGACTTGGCATTGGCGGTCTTCTCCCCGGATCGGCGCTTAGCCGCGACCCGCAGGGGAGCGCGTCGGCCCCGCGCTCCCCTGCGGGTCGCGGCTAAACTATTCCCTGCTGACAACGCCCACCGGGCCGGTGACGACGCCATTGCTTTCGGCCCGGAAGATCGCGTCGATCTCGTCGCGCATCAATTCCTCGCGCAGCAGCAGCGCCTCCACCAGCCGATCCATCTTGTCGCGGTGCGCCTCGATCAGCTTAAAGGCTTGCTCGTCGGCCTCGGTAAGGAGCCGCTGCACTTCTTCGTCGATTATCGTGGCCGTGCCCTCGCTGAAGTCGCGCTGCTCCTGGATCTCCTTGCCCAAAAAGACGTGCTCCTCGCCGACGCGGTACGAAGTCGGGCCGAGGCGGTCGCTCATGCCCCAATGCGTCACCATATAGCGAGCCAATTTTGACGCTTGTTTTAGGTCGCTTTCGTGGCCGGAAAACGTCTGACCGTACATCAGCCGGTCGGCGGCGCGGCCGCCCATCATCATCGCCAGCCGCGCCTTCCAGTAGTCCAGGCCGTAGTCGTGGCGGTCCTCGTCGGGCAAATGAATGGTCACGCCGAGAGCGCGGCCGCGCGGAATGATCGTGACCTTGTGCGGTTTCTCGGCGTCGGGAAGCAGCCAACTCACCAGCGCGTGGCCGGCCTCATGGTAGGCCGTGCGGCGCTTCTCTTCGGCCGTAAGCACTTCCTCGCGCTTGGCGCCCATCAAGACGCGGTCGGCGGCGCGAGCGAAATCTTGTGTGTCAATGCGGCTCTTGCCCTCGCGCGTGGCGACCAAAGCCGCTTCGTTGGCCAGGTTGCGCAGGTCGGCGCCCGTCATGCCGATCAAGCCGCGGGCGATCTCTTCCAGGTTCACGTCGTCGGCCAACGGCTTGTTGCGCGTGTGGACCTTGAGGATCGCCTGCCGTCCTTGCAATGTCGGCCGATCGACCGTGATGTGTCGGTCAAAACGGCCCGGCCGCAGCAGCGCCGAATCCAAAACGTCCGGCCGATTGGTCGCCGCCACGACGATAACCGATTCCGTCGGGGTGAAGCCGTCCATCTCGCTGAGGATCTGGTTGAGCGTCTGCTCGCGCTCGTCGGAGCCGCCGCCGACGCCCGCCCCGCGCATACGGCCGACGGCGTCGATCTCGTCAATGAAGAGGATGCAGGGGGCGTTTTCCTTGGCCGTCTTGAACATGTCGCGGACGCGGCTGGCGCCGACGCCGACGAACATTTGGATGAATTCCGATCCGCTAATGCTGTAGAACGGCACACCGGCCTCGCCGGCCACGGCCTTGGCCAGCAGCGTCTTGCCGGTTCCCGGCGGGCCGACAAGCAATACGCCCTTGGGTACGACGGCGCCGAGGCGCTGGAATTTCTGCGGGTCGCGCAGAAATTCGACGACCTCCATCAGCTCGCTCTTCGAGTTCTGTAGGCCGGCCACATCGTCAAACGTGATGCGGTTGCGGCTGCGTTCGTAGCGCTTGGCCGGGCTTTTGATGTAGTTACTGAGGAAGCCGCCGCCCAGGGGATCGCGGAAGCGCGGCAGCACGAAGAAGAACAGGGCGCCGAGTACCAACATCGGCAACAGGAAGAGCATGAACGTACTCATCATGCCGGAGTTCCAATCGTCCTGCTGGTCCCATTTGAACGCCGGCTGACCGTCGGCGGCGTGCTCCCGCGACTGTTTTTCTATCTCCTTCAGTTGATCCTGAAGTGGCTGGTCCTGAAACGTCTGGAGCTTGAGTACGGAGAAGTTCTTGTTTTTCAGTTTGGGCTTCAGATAGGCAAGATCTTCGGGCAGTTTGTTGTCGTCCACTTCGCCGGTGACTTTCGTGTTACCGACAAAAACGACCTTTCTCATGTAGTTATAGGCGTCTTTGTGACTAAGCAGCGTTACGAAGTCGCCCCATTCAAGGGTATTGGTGGAGTTGACGCTGGCGCCCCACCAGAAAAGAAGGACGAGCAATAGGACGATCACCATCAGGAGCCAGTTCCCCCCCAAGCCGGGGGCCGGACGGCGCCGCGGCTTGCCTGCGGGTGTGGGATTGGGGGTGGGGGGAGTGGGATCGGAAGGCATGAAAAATCCTCGTTGGGCAATCGCTGCCTCGCCTGGCCGGCCAGAACCTTTCCCTGGAAGGGGTCGGCGCTACCTGTAGGATAGCAAACGCGAGCGCGGCTGACTACGGTTATGGCTTTCCCGCGGCGCGAGCTGCCGGCGAGGGGACGAACGATGTCGCGGGACTGGTTATGGCCGGTCAGGAGTTCGCGGGTGCCGGTCGACCGGCATGTCTTATTCTATACGCGAGCCGGCTGTCACCTCTGCGAAGAGGCGTGGGAAATCGTCACGGCGGCGCAAAGGCGATACGGCTTCACGTTGGAGCGCGCGGATGTGGACGCGGACCCGGCGTTGGCGGTGCAGTTCGGCGAATGCGTACCGGTCGTGGTGATTGACGGCAAGGTGCGATTTCGAGGGTGGGTCAATCCGGTGTTGCTGGAACGGATGCTCTATTAAAGGCCCGGCGAGCGGCGGGGGGGCATTCGCGACATTTCGACATAGCGCAAGATCAACCGTTACATAGAGCGTCCCCTGGTATGTGGGTTTTA
>DHJA01000009.1 GCA_002404095.1 Planctomycetaceae bacterium UBA4732
ATCCGGGAGGAAGCTGTTTCCCCGTCAACCCTGGCTTCCGATCAGCCTAGGTTTACCCTGGGTCGTCTTGCTCGCGCCGCGGGTAATACGGCCTCAAAACTTCTTCACTCCATCCGGCGCCTTCGCAAAGCCGCGATAGCCGTGGCAGACCGTGATCGTCCATTCCGCGACTGGCAGCCCTTTCTCGGTATACACCACCTCGCGCGGCGTCTCCAGGCGGTCGAAAGCGCTCCGCGCTTCCGCCGAAACCCAACCGACTACGATGAACGTCCGTCCGCGAAACGCCTCCGCGTCGTCCAGGGGATTCGGCCACAAATCGTATTGACTATGGCGGTCTCCCATCGCCAAACCCAAGGAATACGCTTGCGGATGGCCGGCGCAATAGACGCCTAGCTCGCCGGGCAGCGCCCAATTCGACGCCGCCAACACCGGGTCTTCGTCCTTGGTCCGCAGCCGTTCGCGCAATTCATCCACCGTCTCGGCCAGGTATTGGAACCCGCGCAGCCGGCACGTCGGGTCGAAGCGGCGCAGCGGCATCGGCCGGTTCGGCGTCGCGGGGCCGGAAATCCGCACCAACAGCGGCTGAATCCAGTCGGTATGGTGCATCACCACTGTCGTCGTTAAGCCCAGGGCGCAGGCCACGGCCAGCATCGCCGCCGTGCAGCGCCGATACCAGCGCTGGGGAGACATAAGTTGCTCGGCCAGCCAGGACGCCGCCAACACCATGCCGGAAAGGTAGGCCGTCACCGGCCAGTTTGGTTCGCCGCCGTCTGTCTTAAAGCTGAAACCCAGGAAGACCAGGAACATCGGCGCCGACAGCCACCACAGGTAGCGCACGCCAGGGTCGGACTCGGCCAGGGGATGCCGCCGCGCCATCGCCACAAGCCAGACCACGAACCAGTAGCCCATGAGCATGGCCGCCTGCCCGGCCAGGTAGTTCTGCGGGCCGGACCAGTGAAAGCCCACGCCGGACAGCCGTTCGACGTGATAGAACGTCACCCAGCCGTTGCGCATGTTCCAAATAAGGATAGGAAGACAACACATACCCGCTAAGACGCTCATTACCCAGAACCCCGGCCGCATTAACAACCCCCGATATTCGGGCTGAAGGAGTAGGAACAGGCCGACGGACGGCAGCCACAGTACCATCGTGTATTTCGCCAGGACGCCGAGACCGACGACCAGGCCCGCGGCCGGCCACGCCCAGGCGGAGCCGCGAAAGATTGCCCGGTGCCCCAGCACCAAGGCCCAGCCCCAGCAGCAGGTGTACGGGGCGTCGATGGTCATGAGCGTCGAGCCGGCCGTGATGACGGGCAGCGTTAACGCCATCGCGACAACGGCCAGGGCCAGCGCCTCGCGCCGGAAAACTTGCACGGTCAGGATGTAGAGGCTCAGCAGCAGCAGCGAGCCGCAGACCACGGCGGGCAGGCGCACGGCAAGGGCAAGGTTGGCGGTGTGTTGTTCCGACCAGGCGCCGGCCGTGGCGCAGCCGGCGCGGATGAGATAGGCGACGAGCGGCCCCTTGCTGTAGTAGCTTAAATCGAGGTGGCGCGACCAATCCCAGTAATGGGCTTCATCGGGCGAGAGGTCGAGCGGGCAATTGTGGGCCAGATAAACGATGTGCAAGCCGGCTGTTCCCAGAATCAGCACCGCCGCCAGCCAGCGACACGCCCAGACAGGCAACGTGGGCAAGGCGGGCGGGCGCGGCGATTCGGACATGCGGTGACCTCCAGAGAAGCAGCGGAACGCCCCCGGCTCACGGGGGACGATGGCTTGTAATCCGCTGGCGCGCAGAGGTCAAGATGTTCTGGGAGGCGGGCGTCCCTCCCGATTTTGGAGGCGAGGACTGTAGGGGCGGGTGACGGTTTCCCCGCCTTACGACGCAAAGGGCGGGGAAACCCCGCCCCTACCTCAAAAATCGAAAGGGACACCCTGTGAGCCGCCCCGGATCAGGCTTCGTCCTTGTCGTCGTCCTCGTCGTCATCATCGTCGAAGTCGTCGTCGAGGTCGTCGTCGTCGTCGAAGTCCTCGTCGTCGAGGTCGTCGTCGTCGAAGTCTTCGTCGTCGTCAAAGTCGTCGTCCTCGTCCTCGTCGTCGTCGTCGAGGTCGTCGTCCTCCTCTTCGGCCTCTTCGTCACGGGCGCGAGGCGCGAATTCCTCAACAGACGGAAGAGTGGGGTTCCGCCAAGGGGACTCCCCCTCCGTCTCAAACCGGGAGGGAACCAACAGCGTGCCGGCAAACATCAGTGAGTCCTCGATCAAGAGAAAGCAACAAAGTTGAGAGGCCGCTTACCGGCGCCCTCTCGTGTTATCGGCGTTGCCTGGTCGCGTCTTTCCCCGGTCACGGCGTTTCGACCCGCCCTCGGGCCGCACGACCAATCTCTCCGGAAATCCTTGCCCGCTCGACATTTCCCTCAAAGGAAGGCGCGGCGGGGTCCGCTCCAAGGTAATCTCTTCGTAGGGAAGTCGTCCAGCCTTGTCAAGCGGCCGAAAAAACCTTTTTGGGTCGCCCCCAAAACCGCGCGCTGACGGCCGCGATCGTCGCGCCGACGGCGAACAAAAGGAAGCCGGCCGGCTCGGGCGCGGAGTTGTTCGCGGGCGGGTCGCCCACGACAACCGGGCCGCCGTCCTGGACAAAAATGACGTCATCCAGCGCGAACTGCGTGAGCGGCGGGTGGCTCAACGGATTGCCCAGGACGTAGCCGTGAACGTTGCCTCCCGACGAGCTGAAATCGAGCGCGTCGATGCCCCGAAAATCGAAGGATTCAAAGGTGTAGGCGGTGCTATCGACTTGAAATTGTTTGTCGTATAGGAGGACGCCGTTCCGATACCCGCTTACGTCGATATGGAGCTTGTCCCTCCAGGCGGCCGTGAAGAAGGCGCCGAACAACATCGCGGCTCGGCTTGCGCTCGGCGCGTCCTATCGGTCGGTCAATCGTCTGGACGACGCACTGGGGCAGTACGACGAGATCCTCAAGGCCGACAAGACGAACCGGTTTGCGCTGCTAGGACGCGGCGAGGCGCTGATCGCCAAGGGTGATCTCAACGCCGCTGCGACGACCTACCGCAAGATCACCAGCGCGCAGAAGAAGGGCGAGTTCGCTGGTGCCGACCCGCAGCTGGAGGAGGCCTACTACTACCTCGGCNNGGCGGCCGTGAAGAAGGCGCCGAAGAAGGAGAACGGGGCGGCGCGCGTCATCGACGCCGGCTGGCCGAAAAGGTTGAACGCCACGTTGGGACTGGCGGAGTCGGTGGCGGCGTTCCCGTAGCCCGATGGGAGGACGTTGGAATCCGTTTGCGTGTTGAGGGCTTTGAAGTTGTTCCAAGTAAACCCGGCGTATCCGTCTGGAATCGCCGCCTCCGGACTGTTTGTCGTCAATCCGGCAAAATTAATGAGGTCGGCTCGGGCGAGACTCGGCCCGAAGGCGAACAAACCTGCCGTCATCGCCAGGGGCCAATGGAGTTGCTTCATCTGCGGCATCCTTTCCGCGCGGGCGAGGCCCGGCTCCCTTCAATGGATTGTGGCAAATCAGGAAGGGATGTTAATCGAGGGCCGTTGGCGCGGTCAAGGCGGTTTAAGGCGAGCCGAGGGCGTAAGCCCC
>DHJA01000218.1:0-240 GCA_002404095.1 Planctomycetaceae bacterium UBA4732
GGTGCGGTTGGCCTTGTCGAATGACGCCTTGAACACCAACGGCAGCCGTAGGCGCTGGGCCAGCTCGGCCAGCACGTCGGCGATGTGCAGCGTCAGGTCGTGCGACTCGATCACGCAAGGCCCGAGAATCCACAGAAGCGGCCGGCCCGGCCCGCATTCCAGATTGCCGATTCGCACCGGGTCCATGAAAGTCCCTCCTTGATGAGTAGCCGCCGCGCCCCGTTTAGCCGCGACCCGAAG
>DHJA01000218.1:370-22203 GCA_002404095.1 Planctomycetaceae bacterium UBA4732
CCCTTCGGGTCGCGGCTAAACGGATTTCATTGCCACCGGCAACTGGTCGATCTTGGCGGCGACGATGAAATCGTTCTCGGTCAGACCGCCGGCCGCGTGCGTCGAAAGCTCGATGGCGACCTCGCGGTAGCCGGTCAGATGAAGGTCGGGATGATGGTCTTCCGTCTCCGCAAGTTGGCCGACGCGCTGAAAGAAGTCAAGAGCGGTCGAAAAATCCTTGACGCGCCACTCGCGGCGGATGTGCTTGCCGTCCGCCGTTGGGCGCCAGGCCGGCACGGCCGCTAGATGGTCGCGGACCTGCTCGGCGCCCAACGGCGGTACACCGGATTCGCACGCCTGACAATGTTTTCGAGTCAACTCCGCCGTCGTAATCGTCATGATTCGCTCCTTCCATTTGTTCGGGCGCCCTCTCGTTCATCTTATGTACATTCGGCCGGAACGATCCTTTCGATCCATCCCACCATGCGGACCCCGACGCGCCGCAGCCCCGGCGTAATTGTCCAGAACTCTAAGGGCGGCGGCGAATGGCGCGGCCGCTAGACTCAGCCTCCCCGCGCGCGTCCGCCGATGAATAAATGGACCAGGGGACGGCAACACGGCTATTCGAGGGGCGGCCATGATGCGAATGGGTTGGATCGCGGCGTTGGCGTTGGCGCTGACTTCGTGGACGACGGCCCACGCCCAGCTGATACCTCGCCCTTTTCAACTCCAACGCCTCAATTATCAACTGGCCGGGCGCATCGTCGATTATACGCACGATCATGGGACCGACAATCGCTTCTGGTCGGCGGCCCTGGGCGAGCGCCGCGATATGTACGTCTACCTTCCACCGGGATACGACCCCAACAAGCAGTATCCTTTCATTCTCTGGCTCCACGGCGTCGCCCAGGACGAGCATAGTTTTTTGATGGACGGCGTCTGTCCGCTTGACGAGGCCATGCGCAGCGGCCGGTTGCCGCCCGCCATCGTGGCCGCCCCCGACGGCAGTCTCCGCGGCGTCAGCGGCTACTTCAGCGCCGGCAGCTTTTGGATCAACACCCCCGTCGGCGGCCCTTATGAAGATTACTTGATGCAAGACGTATGGAACTTCGTCACGTCCCATTATTCCATCCGTCCCGAGCCGGAGGCCCACGCCGTCGCCGGGGTTTCGATGGGCGGCGGCGGGGCGTTCCATACCGCCATTAAGTATCCGGATCGTTTCAAAACAGCCATCGCGTTCATTGCCCCCTTGAACACGCGCTGGCAGGACTGTCACGGCCGAACGACGGCCCATTTCGACCCCAATTGCTGGGGCTGGCGCAGCGATTTCAGTCGCGGGCGTGAATTACTCGGTCGTTTCTACCTGTTCTTCACCGTCCGTCAGAGCGCGGTGAGTTTTCCTCTCTACGGCCGGAAGAACCCCGACACGACGAAATTGATCGCCCGCGACAATCCGATCGAAATGCTCGACGCCTATGATGTTCAGGACGGCCAGATCGGCATGTACGTCGCCTACGGGAGCCTCGATCAGTTCAACCTTGGCGCTCAGGCGGAAAGCTTTCTGTACCATGCCCACGAGCGCGGCATTAGCGTGGACGTGGACTATCATCCGTGGGGCCGTCACGACCGATGGACGGTGCAAAGCATGGTGCCCAAGGCGCTCGACTGGCTGGGGCCAAGGTTGGCGCCGTACGCTCCGCAAGAGTGAACACCCATTTCGGAATACAACAAGCCCCGAGCGCGAGCGAGTGGTTTCGTCCAACCCCTCGCTCGCGCTCGGGGCTTGTATTCAATCCGAAAGGGCAGTCATGCAATTGTGCAAGGTGCGACGGTCGGGCGGCGAAACAGCGGTTGGCGTCCTCGACGCGGGGCGGGTGCGTCTGCTGGACGGAGCGCACACACTGAGCGGCGTGTTGTACTCCAATGACCCGGCCGGTCTGGCGCGGTCACTGCTGAAGGCCGGCGATCCTGGCGTTCCCGTCGAAAGCGTTGCGCTGCTGGCGCCGCTGGACGATCAGGAAGTCTGGGCGGCGGGCGTGACCTACAAACGCAGCCGCGAGGCGCGCGAGCGCGAGTCGGCCGGCGCCGCCCGTTTTTACGACCTCGTTTACAACGCCCCACGTCCCGAGCTTTTCTTCAAAGCGCCGGCTCGTCGCGTGGTCGGTCCCGGCGGCGCGGTGCGCATTCGCCGCGACAGCCATTGGAGCGTACCGGAGCCGGAGTTGGCCCTGGTCATATCGCCGACATTAAAGATCGTCGGTTATACAATCGGCAATGACATGAGTTCGCGCGACATCGAGGGCGAGAATCCGCTCTACCTTCCGCAAGCCAAATTCTACGACGGCGCCTGCGCCCTCGGGCCGACCGTGACGCTTGCCGGCGATCTGCCGTCGCCCGACCTCACCGCCATCCGCCTTCTTATTACGCGCGGCGGCGCCGTGGTTTTCGACGGCGCCACGACATTGGCGGCGATGCACCGTTCGTTCGAGGATTTAGTGTCGTGGCTGGGCCGCGAGACGAGCTTTCCCGACGGCGTGGTGCTGCTGACGGGCACGGGCGTGGTGCCGCCGGACGACTTCACGCTGGCGCCGGGGGATGAAATCACAATTGAGATCGCCGGCATCGGGAAGCTGACGAATGTGGTTGATCGGGCGTAAGACTACACCCTTCGGAATTGCCGGTCGAGGTCATGACGGCTGAACAGCAGCGACGTGGGCCGGCCGTGCGGGCAATGGTGGGCGTCGTCGGCCAGGGCGCGTTGCTCCACCAAGGTGGTCATCTCCTCCGGCGTCAATCGGTCGCCGGCCCGGACGGCGGCGTGACATGCCATGAGACTTAGCAGATCGTTGAACAACACTTCGCGCGTCGGCGGCCGGTCCTTCGAGGTCAGATGGTCCACCACCGCCCGCAATATCGACTGCGGCGAACGCCGACCCAACAGCGTCGGCACACTCGTCAGCAGCACCGTGCCGCCGCCGAAGTCTTCTACGCCCAGGCCCAATTCAGCTAGCGATTCTCGATGTTCCAGCGTCCGCGCTGCTTGCTCGGCCGTCAGCTCGACCGGCTCAGGAATTAACAGCCGTTGCGTTTCCAACGGCCCTGAGCGAAGTCGCGTTTTAAGCTGCTCGAACAGGATGCGCTCGTGAAGGGCGTGCTGGTCGATGACGAGCATACCCTTTTCCGTTTCCATCACCAAATAGGCGTCGTAAAGCTGAATGACCTTGTTCGGCCCCGGCGACGGCAGACTCTGGGGAAGGTCCGGATGGTGGGGCGCCCGCTCCGCGGGCGCCATTGTGGACGGTAGAGGAGATGCAGAAGAAAATGGCGCCGGCAGAGCCGGCGCCCCACCATAGGGCGCCGGCGGCTCACTTAGCGTCCACGGTAATCGGTCCAACGGCGACGGCGTATCAACGGGCGTGGGCCGCATCGTAGAGGGAACCTGAAGGCGCGCGGTCAGATTTTCCGCGCGCAGCCGGTCGCGCACCGTGCCGAATACCAGATGATAAAGAGACTGAGAATCGCGAAATCGCACTTCCGCTTTCGTCGGATGCACGTTCACGTCCACCTGATCCGGCGGCAGATCGAGGAAGAGAAACGCGACGGCGTAACGGCCGGTCATGAGCAGGCCGCGGTACGCTTCCTGAACGGCATGGCCGAGGCTGCGGTCGCGTATCCACCGACCGTTGACGAAAAGGTACTGCATCTTGGCCGTGCCGCGTTCACAAGACGGATCGGCGATGTAGCCAGTCAAGCGGGCGTCGCCTTTACGGCCGTCCACGGCGTACAGGGCGCCGCCCACTTCCAGACCGAAGAAGGCGCCGATGCGGTCGAGCAGCGTCATCGACGCCGACAGCTCGTGGACCGGTTTGTTGTTGTGCCGTAGCGTCAAGTGCAACGGCGAAGCCCCGGCCGGCCGCCCGTGCGCGAGGGCTAACCGCGTGAACGCTTCGGAGATATGGCCCATCTCCGTTGTCGTCGTGCGCAGGAACTTACGGCGCACGGGCGTATTGAAGAAGAGATGCCTAACCTCAATGCGCGTACCGGGCGAGCCGTTCCACGGCCGGACGGCGCTGAAATCGCCACCGTTACAGGCGATCTCGGCGCCGCACGTCTCGTCCGGCGGCCGCGATTGTAGCGACACCTGAGCGATGCCGCCGATGGAGGCAAGTGCTTCGCCGCGGAAGCCGAGGGTGCCGATGCGAAAGAGATCATCGGCGTCGTGGAGCTTGCTGGTGGCATGCGTGGCAAAGGCGAGCGGCAGGTCGTCGGCGTGGATGCCGCAGCCGTCGTCCACGACGCGGATCAACTCGACGCCGCCCTGCTCCACGTCCACATCGACGCGACGGGCGCCGGCGTCGATGGCGTTTTCGAGGAGTTCCTTGAGGACGCTCGACGGTCGCTCGATGACCTCGCCGGCGGCGATTTTGTTGACGACCAGCGGCGGCAGTTGGCGGATACGAGGCATTAGAAAAAGCTTCTCAAGAGGAGGCGTTAGCTACTCGTTCTATTTAGCACGGAATGTTTCAGGGAAACTGTTCGACAAAGGCGCCAATAGCGTCGGCGACCCGTTGGTACTTCGCATCCGTCTCCGGATCGTCAACTCGCGGGATGATGTTTAGGATCGCGCCCAACCCGCCCTTCATCCGCTCGAATTCAGCTGACGCGTTGGCTTCCGAGCCGAAAAAGCGGGTGTGGAACATCCAGCCGTAGATTCCGCAGGTGATGGCGAAAGGAGCATGGTCCGTTTGCCGCTCCAGAGTGATCCGTGCGCCCAGATCGTGTTCCTCATCAGAGAGGGTTATGCCGTTCTCCGACCCGCGCTTGTCGATGGTCGCTCCATTATCGAACGGTCCCCACGCCATCGACAAATTCCTCGCCCGCGCTTCGGGCTGGTACGATTCTTTACTCGCCTTCCGCAGGCAAAACCTGCCGTGTCAGCCGTCCGCCTTCAGGCGGGGCATGATGCCCGTTCACTTGCGGTTCCGTCGTCGGCTCCGGTTCCAACTTCATTTGCGGGCCGCACCAGCCGACGAGAAAATCCATCACGTCCATAACGGCGTCCTCGTCGGGTTCGCGCCCCGCTTCCCGCAGCGCCTGCCTGGCCTCCTCGAATAGGGCCAGTACCGCTGTTGGGGGCGTACCCCGCGAAAAAAGCTCCCTAGCCAGCAGACGGAGATTGTGAGTTGGCTCCGGCGAACGGAGCGCTCGGTCGATGGATGCGTCAAGCGTCATTGGAATCTCTCCTTTTGGCCGCCGCGGGCGTCGCCTTCCGCCAGAGGCCGCGCGTTCGGGCGAGGGCGCGTTGGTAATCGGCGAGCGTCATAGGACGCGCCGGCTCAATGAAGCCATGCCGGGCGGATGTCGGGTCCGGTCGGTAAGCCAGATCCGGTTCGAGTTCCGCCGCCGTGATCGTCCAAACCTGATCCTTGCCCACGCCCTGATATTCCGGAGGGCGGCGGAACATCGGGAAGTTCAAAGGGTCGTCGGGGCTTACGGACAACCCACCCTGGCCGGGTCGAAAGAGTTCTTCCGGCGTGTTTACCGGCACGTCGATTCCGGGACGAATTCCGAGGGTGCGGGCGCTTTCCCCTTCCTCGGGCAGCCCTCCCTCGCCCTCTTTCATGGCCCGGAAAAGTCGCGGCATAGCAACGCGCCTTCTTCATTCTATCACTCATCTTCCTCCGCTGACTCCCCATCCGCCAGCCCGAGTTTCTTCGCCTTCCGCTGTAGCTCTTTCTCCTCCATCCCCAGCTCGCGCGCCGCCGCCGTTACGTCGCCGTGCGTCCCCTCTAGCGTTTGCCGGATCTTGTTTTGCAGCTCCCACTCCTTGATATTGCGATACAACGTCCGCTCGCCGATGCCGAGCATCTTCGCCGCCTCTTCGCGGTTGCCTTCCGTTAGCGACAGCGCCTGCTCCGTGTAATAGCGCTCCACCTCGCTCAACGGCCGGCCCACCAGACTGGACGGCCCCGCCGTGTGGCCCGACGGCAACGGCATCTTCAACACTTGGCCGTCCTGCAGGTCGTCCAGGCCCAACACGCCGTCCACGTCCAATACCACCATACTCTCCAGGAAATTGCGCAATTCACGCACGTTGCCCGGCCACTCGTAGGCCATCATCGCCCGCCGCACCGGCTCGGCCACCGTCGTCACCTGTTTGCCGTGCAGCGTGTTGAAATCCTTGATGAAGTGCGCCGTCAGCAGCATGACGTCTTCGCGCCGCTCCCGCAGCAGCGGCAGCTTCACCGTCATCACCTTCAGGCGGTGGTAGAGATCCTGGCGAAACGCTCCTTCCGCCACGGCCGTCTCCAGATCGCGGTGCGTGGCCGACACCACGCGCACGTTCACCTTGATCGCCTCGTTGCTTCCGATACGAAAGACCTCTTTATTCTCCAATACCCGCAGCAGCTTGGCCTGCAACGCCAGCGGCATGTCGCCGATCTCGTCCAGAAACAGCGTACCGCCATTGGCGTACTCGAAGCGGCCTTTGCGCATCTTGTCGGCTCCGGTAAAGGCGCCGGGGTCGTGGCCGAATAGCTCGTCGTCCAGGAGGTTTTCGTTCAAGGCCGTGCAGTTCATTTCCGCGAACGGCTTGTTCTTGCGCGGGCTGTTGTTGTGGATGGCCCGCGCCGCCAGCTCCTTGCCGGTGCCCGTTTCGCCCAGGATCAGCACCGTGGCGTTCGTCGGGGCGATGGCCTGCATACGCTTGATAACGTCGTGCATCTTCGGACTGTTGCCGATCACGCCCTGGAAGCCAAAACGCTCATCCAGCTGCCGCCGTAGGTCGCGGTTGGCGCGAGACAGCCGCAGCCGTTCGGCCGCCTTGTCCACGATGGCCCGCAGCTCGGCCACGTCCACCGGCTTGGTGAGGTAGTTGGCCGCCCCTTGCTTAATGGCCTCGACGGCGGTTTTCACGTCGCCGTGGCCGGTTATCATCACCACCTCGGCCTCGGGCGCTTCCTCCCTGGCGATGCGGAGAATGGCCAGGCCGTCCAAATCCGCCATTTTGAGATCGGTTAAGATGACATCGAATTCGTCTTGCGCGATGAGGCGGGCGCCGGCCGTCCCGCTCGTGGCCACGGTGCATTCGTAGCCGACTCGTTCGAGGCTCTCGGCCACGGTTTCGGCGTGGAACGCTTCATCGTCGATGACGAGGACTTTCAGACCCTCGCCGGGTTGGCGCGGCGGGGCGTGTTCAGCGATCCGGCTCATGGGTCGGTTCCTAACTCGTTGGGCGCGAATGGGGATATTCTACCGGCCGCCGACGGAAAACGCATAGGCCGGCAGAGCGGCCTCCCGTAAGTCCTGTAGGACTTATAAGTCCTATAGGACTTATAAGTCCTATAAGACTCATAAGAAGGATTTGCCGGTCCCCAAGGAGGGCCGGCCCAACCGGAAAGAGGTTCCACCATGAAGCGTTTGGTTTTTGCCCTCGGATGTGTCGTCGCGCTTGGCGGTGTTGCCGCGGCGGATGCGCCGCTCGTCCTCGACGTATGGCCCTATAACGCCCCTGGAGAAATTGGCAAAATCGGCAAGGAAACGGCGACGGATTCCAAGCCGGGCGAGTTTCAAGTAAAGCGGATCACTAACGTCACTCATCCGACTCTCACGGTGTTTCGGCCGGCGAAGGACAAGGATACGGGCGCGGCCGTCGTCATCGCTCCGGGCGGCGGCTATGCCATCCTCGCCTGGGACCTGGAGGGCGAGGAAGTCGCCCAATGGCTGAACTCCATCGGCGTCACCGGCATCGTCCTGAAGTATCGCGTGCCGCGCCGTTCTGGTACGCCGAACGATGTGGCGCCGCCGCAGGCGCAGATGGACGCCCAACGCGCGCTTAGCCTGGTTCGGAGCAAAGCCAAGGAATGGAGTATTAATCCTAAGCGGATCGGTATGCTCGGCTTTTCGGCCGGCGGCAACCTGACGGCCTGGGCCTCCACGAACTTCGACAAGCGCTCCTATGAGCCGGTCGATGACGTGGATAAAGTGAGCTGCCGTCCGGACTTCACCATCCTCGTCTATCCCGCATACCTCCTGGCGAAGGACAAGAACGGACTAGCGCCGGACATCCATGTCACCAAGGATACGCCGCCTATGTTTATCGCTTATGCCGGAGACGACAAAGTGGCACAAGGCGGCGCTGAGTTATATCTGGCGTTGAAAAAGGCCGGCGTCCCGGCCGACTTACACATCTACGCCTCCGGCGGCCACGGCTTCGGCCTACGTCCGAGCGGCAAGCCTTGCTCGACATGGCCGCAACGCTGCGCCGAATGGCTTACAGACCAAGGCTTCCTCAAACCCGCCGCGGCGCCATGAGGCGAGCCGGGGGCGTAAGCCCCCGGAGATGATACCAGCGACTGCATGGAACTCCGGGGGCTTACGCCCCCGGCTCGCCAAATGTCTGTTTTCCACGCCGAATCGCGAGGTCGTTTCCTTCCAACGTCGGCGGCCCACCGGCAACCAGCCCGCCCGGATAGATGCTCCGTCGGTACGCCGGGTACGCTTCCATACGCAAGTGCGCCAACATGTGATGCCCTTGCCGGCGTTCGCGCTCCGCGCGTAGCGCCAGTAAGTCAATCGGCCCCACCACGATCTTTTCGCCGGGGCCGGGATCGGCTTGGCTCAATATACGACCGTCATAGTCCACAATCATACTGCCGCCCGGCCAGGTGAACGGCGGATAGTGTTCGGCCCGCGCCCCCTGGTTGGACGCGACCACATACGCCAGATTCTCAAGCGCCCGGCAGCGATTGATGACCGTCCACCAGTCCATCGGCGGCGTCGCGCCCCACGGGTCCATGTACGCCGACACGCGCACCAACACTTCCGCCCCGGCCAGCGCCAGCTGACGAATCGCCTCGGGGAAAAGCCAGTCGTAGCAGGTCGCGGCGCCGAGACGGCCGATCTCTGTGTCGGCTACTGGGAACAGCGGTTCGGTATAGCCCGGCAGGTCGTGCGGGCTGGTGTGGACCTCCCACGGAATCCACGGATGAACCTTGCGATACCGCGTCAACAGGCCGTCGGGGCCGATCAGGCACGTCGTATTGAAGACATGGCCGGGATAGCGGTCGTCGCGTTCAAGGAAGCTGGCCGTTTGAATATAGGCGCCGTGTTGGCGCGCTTTGAGATGGTAGCGGTCGGTGTGTTCGTTCGGGATCGGCACGGCGAGTCGGTCGTGAAGTTCCTCGACCGTGGTGTAGATCGGCGCCGCGTGGCCGAATTCGGGGAACGCCAGCAGACGCACCGAGCCGAAAGGCGCGTAGCCGATGACGGCCCGGTCGATCATGGCCAGCATATGGTTGACCGCATGAGCGATGCCTTTACGGTCGCGCGGATTGGGCAAGTCGGTCTGGCAGGCGGCGGCAAGGTAACGCATGGAATCCTCGAATTAAAATGAAGCAAAGCGATTGAAATGGCGACCGGGTATGAACCTCTGGCCCGCCGCCAGCGTACATCCAACGTAGGCTGTCACAGGTGGGAACGCTATGGATATTGTCGAAAAATCTTTTGCGAAATAGGCCGATACTCCTTGCTATCCGTCGCGCCTCCGGGTAGCATCTTCTGTGAGTGAACCTCAAGAGTCACAACCGGGATGATGGGATCGAACCGCCGAACCCTGATCGACCTCTTACCGCGAGCCGCCCTGGCTCTCGCGGCGGCCGTCCTGTTCGCGCCCACGACCGCCCGCGCCGATTGCGCAACTCACATCCCTAGCTTCTCCGGATTTGATCTGCCCTTCGCGGATTCGCACGACAGCGGCCGTCATGCCGCCAACCAATCTTCCGCGCCGGCGTCCGAAGCACCCGCGCCCAAACCGTGTTCCGGTCCCTCGTGTCATGAACACGATCCGCTCCCGTACTCGCCCATGCCTGCGCCGGCGCCTGCTCCTTCCGGCGGCGGCCAGGAATGGGGCTGCATTTCCCGATTCCATCTGGTCTTGGTCTCGATCCACGGCGATCTACTCCGCGACGACGCGCGCCTCCACGCCGTCCGCCGCATCGCCGACGTATTTCATCCTCCGCGCACTTCTTCCTTCCCCATCTAAAGTCTGTCTGAGTAACGGTTGCGCGCCCGCGCCGTAGTATCCCTACGGTTCACGCCGCCGATACCTCGGCTCGACCCTCGCAACATCGACTCGTTTTACAATCCGACGTTTGGACGGTTGTTTCCGCGCGTTCACCGCGCGCGGGCCGTCGGTTTCGCGGTCCCAAAGGACATTGTTAGCGCGCGTAGCGCGCTGTTTTATACCTTATGCTCTCTTCAATGTTCCTTTTTCAAGGAGTTCGTGTCATGGTTCGTAGACGTTCCGCGTTCACGCTCATCGAGCTGCTGGTGGTGATTGCCATCATCGCAATCCTTATCGGCCTGCTGCTGCCCGCCGTCCAGAAGGTGCGCGAGGCCGCCGCCCGCATCTCCTGCACCAACAACCTCAAACAGATCGGCCTCGCCCTGCACAGCTACCACGACGCCAACGGGGCTTTGCCTACCGGAAAAGGCCCCTCCTACCCGGGTGCCCCGGTCTACGCACGCTGGTCGGCCCAAGCCCAAATCCTGCCCTACCTTGAGCAGGGAAATCTCTATAAGAGCATCGATTTCGCTTTCCCACCGGCTACCCCCGGCATGGGCGGCGTCGTCAATTTCATGCCCGCGTATGACAACGCCGTCAATCACGACGCCTGCCGCGCGGTCGTCAAGACCTTCCTTTGCCCCTCCGACCCAGCGCCCCCGACGCCGGACTGGGCGGGCAATAACAACTACCTCGGCAGCGAGGGGACCATGTGGCTGTGCGACCTGAGCGAGCAACAGCCCAGCACCATGGCCCCGGGCGAGCCGGTCAATGGAATCTTCTATTACAAGAGCCACGTCAAGTTTGCCGACGTCACGGACGGCCTGAGCAACACCGCGTTCTTCAGCGAGAAGAACCGCGGCAGCGGCGTTCCCAACCCGCGCAGCGACCAGTTCATGATGATGAACACGACCTCCCTCGACAACACGTACCAAACCTGTTCCGGACTGAACCCGAGTACGGCCACGCCCCTGACGAGTTGGCAGGGGAAGAGTTGGGTGATGGGGGAAATGTGCTGCACGACCTACAACCACGTGGCGCCGCCAAACACCTCCACCTGCGCCGGCATGGGCTTCCCGGGGAACATGTCGAACATGGCCATGCAAGTTCCACCTTCGAGTTACCACATGGGCGGCGTCAACGTCCTCATGGGGGACGGGGGCGTGCGCTTTGTCATCAACGGCATCTCCCTGCCGAGTTGGCGGGCCATGGGCACGCGCAACGGCGGCGACGTGCCCGGCAACGACTTCTGAAAGGAGCCAGGAATGTACCCCGTTTCTATGACGGCCCGCGCCCGGACAATTGGCGGCTGGCTATTGCTCGCGCTCTTGCCCGGCTGCGGCCTGAGCCAAAAAGACTACATCCCGACGAAGGACAAGGCTCGCAAGAGCTTGGAAACAGCCTTAACGGCCTGGCAAGGCGGTCAGTCCCCCGGCAAGATCGGCAGCGCGTCGCCAACCGTCCAAGTGGTGGACTCTGGCTGGAAGGCCGGTCAGAAGCTGTCCGAGTTTACGATCCTCGACGAGGAACCTGGCGACGGCCCGCGGTGGTTCTCGGTTCGGCTGCGCCTGGAGAATCCGAAAAGCGAGTTGGTTGTCCGCTACGTCGTTCTCGGCCGAGATCCCATCTGGGTCTACCGCGAAGAGGACTACAAGCGGGCCACGGGTATGTAGGCTGAGACGCCAGGCAACCCCCGATTTGGTCCATCGGGGCGCCGTTTGTTTCATTCCGTTCTCTTCAGGAGGTTCGCATCATGCTCCGCCGACGCACCGCGTTCGCGCTTATCGAGCCGGTGGTTGTGATGATGGTCGTCGCCATCCTGAGCGGCCTGCTATTGTTCGCGGTCCTGAAAGTCCGCAACACCGCCGCTCGTGTACAATGCACCAATAATTTATCCCAGTCCTTCAATACGAGGCCGCGTCCATGAACAATCCCACCGTGCAATCGCCGCCGTTGCGTCCGCACTTGCGCGACGCCCGCGGCCGAGCCTATACCCCGGCGTTGGGGCCTGCGTTAAAAGCGCTCCTAATTGTCCTGTTTATCCTTACGGCCCTCTTAAGCGTCACCGGCGTCTATCTCGGCGCCATCCGCTTCGTTGAATGGCAGGCGGCCAAGACCTACACGAACCAGTTCACTCTCTGGATGGTCCTCGCCCACATTGTCGGCGGCCTCGTTTTCGTCGCCCCGTTCCTCATCTTCGGCTTCACCCATTGGGCCACCGCCTGGAAACGCAAGAACCGTCTCGCCGTCCGCCTGGGAATCACCCTGTTCATCGTCGGAAATCTCGTCGTCGTGAGCGGCTTGGCGCTGATCCAGCTGTCCGGCTGGCTGCAACTGCCGACGGGCAGCATCGGCCGCATCCTCGTTTACATTCTGCACCTGGCGACGCCGGTTTTCGCCGCGATCCTTTACATAATGCACCGCCGGGCCGGCCCCGACATTAAATGGAGTTGGGGCGGCGGCTTTGGCGTCGTCGTCGTCGTTTTCGTCGCCGCCATGATCGTCATGCACATGCAGGACCCCCGCCAGTGGTACGCGCAAGGCTCCAAGGACGGCGAGAAGTATTTCGAGCCGTCCAAGACGCGCACCACGGACGCCAAGTTCATCCCGGCCAAGGCGCTGATGATGGATGCGTATTGTCTCAAATGTCATAAAGACATCTACAATGACCATATTCACTCTGCCCACAAGTTTAGCTCCTTCAGCAATCCCACATACCTCTTTAGCGTCCAAGAGACGCGCGAGGCCGGCCGGAAGCGCGACGGCAATGTCCAGGGGTCGCGCTGGTGTGCCGGTTGTCACGACCAAGTTCCGTTTTTGAGCGGCAGTTTTGAGGATCCCCGCCAAGACCCACACTACGACGCCGGGCGCGACCAAGACCGTGTACAGCAGTATGAAGAAGTGGAAAACGTGCTGAATAAGCGGATGGATGCGCGGAATTCGGCTATCTCCAGCGCCGGCATTAGCTGCACCGTCTGTCACGCCATGACCAACGTCAACAGCACGACCGGCAACGGCGATTACACCATTGAGGAGCCGACGCACTATCCGTTCGCCTATAGCGATAATTCGGTGTTGCAATGGGTAAATAATCAACTGGTCAAGGCCAAGCCGGAGTTCCACAAACAGACTTTCCTCAAGCCGTTCCATAAGACGGCCGAGTTCTGCTCAACGTGCCATAAGGTGAATCTGCCGGTCGAATTGAACCACTATAAAGAGTTCCTAAGAGGTCAAAACCATTACGACACTTACTTACTCAGCGGCGTGTCGGGCCATGGGGCGCGCAGCTTTTACTACCCGCCGGAAGCCAAAACCAATTGCGCCCAGTGCCACATGCCGCTTCAGCCCAGCGCCGATTTCGGCAGCAAGGACTTCGACGGCAGCGGCGTCCGCAAGGGTCACGGCCATTGGTTTCCGGGCGGCAACACCGGCCTGCCGTCGCTGCTGAGTCTCGACCCCAACCACCCGGACGACGCCGAGGCGTTTCGACGACAGTCGCAGCGCCAGGCCGACTTTCTGCGCGGCGTCGACCCGGAGGGCAAGGATAAGAAGCTGCGCATCGACATCTTCGGCCTTAAGCCGGGCGGGACGGTCAACGGCGAGCTGATCGCCCCATTGCGGCCGAAGCTGCCGCCGTTGAAACCGAACTCGACCTACCTGATTGAAGTCGTGGTCCGTACGCTCGCGCTGGGCCATCCGTTCACGCAAGGCACCGTCGATTCCAACGAAGTTTGGGTCGATTTCACGGCGTCATCGGGCGGCAAGGTCATCGGCCGCAACGGCGGCCTCAAGGATGGCAACGACGCGGGCGAACTGGACCCGTGGGCGCATCGCCTGAACGTCCTGATGCTGGACCGCGACGGCAATCGCATTAACCGCCGCAATCCGCAGGACATTTTCACGCCGCTGTACAACCATCAGATTCCGCCAGGCGCCGGCCAAGTGATTCATTATCAGCTGACGACGCCGGCCGATCTAACGGCGCCGGTCGAGCTGAGCGTGAAGCTGCGTTATCGCAAATTCGACTTTGAGTATCTTAGTTTGGTCTATGGAGGCGCCGACAAGGTTCCCAAGACGCCGGTCGTGGACTTGTGCGAGGACAAGGTGGTCTTGCCGGTGGAAGGCGGGCTGGCGGCGCCTGAGCAAACGTCGCCGATCAAACCGGCCTGGCAGCGCTGGAACGACTATGGCATCGGCTGCGCCATTGAAGGCGGCATCGGCTTGAAAAAAGGCGAGTTTCGCCAGGCGGAAGAGGCGTATAAGCACTTGCTGCCGCTCGATCCCGCCGAGGCCAAGGGCGCGCGCTGGAATGGCCACGTCAACCTGGCGCGCATCTACATCGACGAGGGCCGTTGGGATGAGGCGGTCGCGGCCCTAAAGGCGGCCAAGACGGACGATCCGCCGGCGCCGTGGTGGCTGCTGGCCTATCACAATGGTCTGGTGAACCTCCAAAATTTCCGCAGTAAGGAGGGCTTCGACGCGGCCATCGCCGACTTCGAGCAGATCCTGGACCCGAACAATCAGCCGCGCGAACGCGGCTTCGACTTCACCAAGGATTACGTCGTCATCGACCTCCTGGGCGGCGCCTTGTTCCAACGCGCCCAGGTGGAGACCGACCCCGCGGCGCTCGATGCGTTCCTACTGCGGGCCGTCGGGCAGTACGAAAAGACGCTGTTGCTTGACTCCGAAGACCTGGACGCTCACTACGGCCTCAGTCAGTGCTTCGACCAGCTCGGTCATTCTTCGCCGCCAGGGGACTTTGACCTCGGCGATAGTAAAACCGACGAAGCGACTCTGCAATCTCTCGTCAATCTCTTGACGGACGGCGCCGCGGAGAAGAAGGCGCGATTGGAGGCGGCGGCCCGTCTGGAGGAAGCCGTCATCGCGCTCGGCCAGCAGCCGGCCGATGCAAAAGCGCCTAAACGGATGCGTTATGAGGCTCTTGTGAAACAGATCGAGCCGTTTTTCCATCAAAAGGGCGATGCGGAAACGAACGCGGCCGCGTCGCGGGCGCTGTACGTCCTGCACCGCGAACTGCACGCGATCTTCAAGCCCGACGACCTGGCCGCTTCTCAGACCGCGAAGGTGTACCGCGAGAAGCATCCCGCCGCCGACAAGGCCGCCAACGCCGTCGTCATTTACGAACTCAATCGCGCGGGCGCTCCCGGCCTGCCGGAAGGAGGCAACCGATGAACGTGGGAAATCAGGGGATCACGGGCGACGAAGGCGAGCGCGTCACGTCCGGCGGATCGCTGCTGTCGTGGCTGGGCGCCGGCTTGGCGGTCTTGGCCGTGGCGGCGCTCGTCATCGCCGGCGTCTGCCTGTGGTACTTTCAGAAACCGCCGACGGTTGGCCCCGGCCCGAAGGTCGAGCCGGGAACACTCCTTGAGACGAAGGCTGTACCCGTACCGAAGGTACGCTTCACCGACGTTACGCAACAAGCCGGCATCCACTTTACCCACACCAACGGCGCCTTCGGCAAGCGCTTGCTGCCGGAGACGATGGGGGCCGGCGCCGCGTTTGTCGACTACGACAATGACGGTAAACCCGATCTGCTATTTGTCAATTCCTGTTACTGGCCCGGTCACGAAGAGAAAGGGCCGGCGCCGACGTTGGCTCTCTACCACAACCTCGGCGACGGCAAGTTTGAAGACGTGACGGAAGCCGCGGGACTCGCCCTGACGATGTACGGCATGGGCGCAACAATCGGCGACTACGACAACGACGGCTGGCCGGACATTTTCATCACCGGCGTCGGCGGCAATCGGCTGTTCCACAACGAACCGGCGCCCGGCGGCGGCCGTCGCTTCCGCGAAGTGACGGCGGATGCCGGCGTCGGCGGTCCTGGCGGTTGGCCGAAGCCGGGCGACGGAGATTTCCTATCGCGTAAAGAGCTTTTGCCGTTCTGCACGTCTGCGTCGTTCCTCGATTACGACGGCGACGGCTTGCTCGATCTGTTCGTGTGCAGCTATGTCACCTGGTCGCCCGACTACGACCTTCACGCCAACTTTAACGTGGCCGGCGAGGACCGCAGTTTCGGCCCGCCGACGGCTTTTGAGGGCGCCCAATGTTTCCTCTACCACAACCTCGGCGGCGGCAAGTTCGAGGACGTTTCGGCCAAGGCCGGCATTCAGGTGTTCGACAAGGAAGGCGTGGACGCGGCCGACCGCAAGCGCTCCGTCGCCAAGTCGCTCGGCGTGATTGTGGCCGACGTGGACGGCGACGGTTATCCCGACGTGATCGTGTCGAACGACACGGTGCGCAATTTCTTCTTCCACAACGTCCCGGCGCCGGGCGGCGGCCGTATGTTCGAGGAGATCGGCTACAAGAGTGGCGTCGGCTATGCGGAAGGCCGGGCGCGGGGGGCGATGGGCGTCGATTGGGCCTGGGATTATCGGCCGGGTCTGCACGCGGCGGCGATCGGCAACTTCGCGGATGAACCGGATACGTTTTTGTGCTTGGACGACGCTAAACGGCTGCGCTTCTCCGACCACGCCTTGGCCGAGGGCGTCGGCGGGCCGAGCCGGTCGCTGCTCAAGTTCGGCCTATTGTTCTTCGACTATGACAACGACGGCCGAGCCGACTTGCTCACGTGCAACGGTCACGTCGAACCGGACATCGAGAAAATCCGAAAAAGCCAGAAGTACAAGCAGCCTGCCCAGCTGTTCTGGAACACGGGCAAACAGCCAGGGGGCTTCGAGCCGGTGACGGCCGAGGCGGCCGGCCCGGACTTGTTCAAGGAGATGGTCGGTCGCGGCTGCGCGTTCGCCGACGTGGACGGCGACGGCGCTTTGGATTTGGTGCTGACCGGCAACGGCGAAGCGGCTCGGCTGTTGCACAACGGCGGCGGCACGGGCCATCACTGGGTCCGCCTGAATCTGCGCGGCGACGGCGTTCATTCCAACCGCAGCGCCATCGGGGCGCGAATCGTGTTGGAAGCCGGAGCCGTTGTGCAGCAGCGCGAGATCGCCGCATCGCGCGGCTACCTCAGCGCGAGCGAGCTGGTCGTGACGTTCGGTCTCGGCGCTGCGACGAAGATCGACCGGGTGACAATCCGCTGGCCGGGCCGCGACGCCGGGGCGCCGCAGGTGCTGATGGATGTGGCGGTTGATAAGGTCAATACGGTCGATCAGGTATACCAGAAGTCGGCGCCGTAAGCATCCCGAAGGCGAGCCGCCGGGTTTATCCCGGCGGGTTTGGGCCGGCGGGGATAAACCCCGCCGCTCGCTGGTTGTTAGAGCTTCTAATGAGGAGAACTATAGTGGCACATGCAACCTTTCGCGCGGCCGGCTGGCTCGCGCTCCCGATCGTATTGGGCGGTTCCTTCGCGGCCGGCGCCGCTGAGCCGACGCCTCAATGCCACGACTTCTTGGCGTCCGTTCGCCGCCTCGAATTCGTGGAAATGCTGACCGCCATTGTGAATGACGAAGAGATCGGCCCCGGCACCGGCTGGTTCCATCCCGCCCAGAGCCGTTACAACTGGAAGTTGCTCGCCGAGCGCATGGACGCCGATCACGACGGCGCGATCACGCCGGAAGAGTTCACGGGGTCGCGTGAACTCTTCGACCGCCTCGACCGCGACGGCGACGGCCGCCTTACCGCCGACGATTTCGACTGGTCCGAAAAATCGCCTTACTGGCGGCAGGCGGGAATGGCCAAGCAATTGCTCCGGCGCGCCGACGCCGACAGCGACGGCAAGGTGTCCGAAGAGGAATGGCTGGAAATGTTCCGGCAAGCCGTGAAGGACAAGGACAAACTGACGGCCGACGACCTGCGCGTCCTGCTCTTTCCGCCACAGCCGAAGGCGCCGCCCGGCCCGCCGCCGGGTATACCTTCGCAGACGACGCTCCTTCTCGGCCTGTTCCAAAGCGAAATCGGCTCACCGTCGGCCGGCCCCAAAGTCGGCGCGCCGGCCCCCGACTTCACTCTGCGCACGCCGGACGGTAAGAAAATCACCATGCAAGTGTACCGCGCCGGCCGGCCGATGGTGCTGGTCTTCGGCAGTTTCACCTGAGGGCCGTATCGGTCCCAGTTTGGGGCCATCGAAGAGCTGAAAAGTCGCTACGGCGACCGCGCGGCGTTCCTTAACGTCTACGTCCGCGAGGCGCACCCGACCACCGGCTGGCGCATGGAGTCCAACGACAAGGAAGGCGTCTGTTTCGCTCAGCCGACCACCGACGAGGAGCGAAACACGATCGCACGTCAGTGTAAGACGACTCTCAAGATGACGGTTCCGCTGGTGGTGGACGGCATGGACGACCGCGTCGGCCATCTTTATAGCGGAATGCCGGATCGGCTTTATGTGATTGGCCGCGACGGCCAAGTCGTCTACAAGAGCGGCCGCGGGCCGTTTGGCTTCCGGCCGGCGGAGATGGAGCAGGCTCTTATCTTGCACTTACTGGATAAATAATGGGGAAGACGCGCAAAAATCGTCTCGATGATGTTTACCGCGCCACTACGTATTTCGTGGACGCGCCGGCCGGGCGCTTGGCGTTTCGCGTCGGGCAAGCCAGCGCGGAAATCGACGCGTTGGCTACAGCGCACCAAGTCCGCACCTGGACCTACATCACCGCCTACAACCCCGGCTCGGTCGCGGCGCCCAGGGAGCGGAACGAGCAACGCCAGCAGGAGCTGAAACAGGCCGTAGCGGAGTCCGGTTATCCCTTTTACAGCGGCGAAGGCAAGGGAGACGGCGACTGGCCGGCGGAGCCGAGCTTGCTGGTGCTTGGCGTCAGTGAAATGGAGGCCGCGGCAATGGCGCGCCGGTTCGGCCAAGCCGCCGTCCTCTTCGGGGACCGGCACGGACCAGCACGTCTACTATGGACGGACGCTTATTCGGCGTCATCCATGCAGGGGGATTAGAGACACTACCAGAAGGCGAGCCGCCGGGCTTGTCCCTTTGGTATCTACACAAGTGGGGGGTGCCATGCTTTCGCGGCCTCTTTTCGGCACCATGCGCCCGCTCAAGCTGCCGCGAAAGCATGTGTGCCCACGTGGGTCTCCTGCTTTCGCGGGGTTGAGACTGGACGAGGTTTCGGGACCGGCCCGCGAAAGCATGGCACCCCGCTTGTGTAGATACTAATGGGACAAGCCCGGCGGATCGCCCGGTTGTTGAAATAATTTCTAGTGAGGAAGAGCGTCGTGCAAAAAAGTCTATTAGCGACAGGGATTTATCTGATAATCGGCCTGACGGCGGCGCGCGCCGCGCCTCCCGACGGCTACCAACCCAAGGTCACGGTCGCGGCCGCCACGCGGCTGGATTGGACGTTCGCGCTCTCCAATCAGAGCCTTGCCGATCCGCCGGCCGACTGGCTAAAGGATTACGACTCCACGAAACAACAATACGAACTATACGTTCCGGCCAAGCGCGACCCGAAGAAACTGCTGCCGCTGATCCTGTTCGTGTCGCCGGGCAACGAGCCGATGGGCTGGAAGCACTTCGAGCCGGTCTGCAAGAACCTCGGCTTCGTCTTCGCCGGCCTGCGCGACGCGGGCAACGACTGCCCGCTCAAGCGGCGCGTGCGCATCCTGTTCGACGTGCTGGACGACGTGCGCCGCCGCTACCCGACGGACTCCGACCGCACCTATGTCGTCGGCTTTTCCGGCGGCGGCCGCATCGCCTGCGCCGTGGCGTTCGCCTTGCCGGAAACCATCGGCGGCGCGATGCCGATCTGCGCCAGCGGCGATCTGCGCGACGAACCGTGGCTGCGCCAGCGCGTCATCGACCGGCTGAGCGTGGCCCTGATGACCGGCGAGAACGACTTCAACCGCGCCGAAGTGGAGCGGCTGCGCGGGCCGTACCTGAAGGAAGTGGGTGTGCGGACGCGCTGGTGGGAACAGGCCGGCCTCGGCCACGGCGTCCCCAACGAAAAGCAGCTCATGGAAGCCGTGAAATGGCTCGATGAGGGCGTGGAACGGCGGCGAAAGCTGGCGAAGGACTATCCCGCAATGCGTGTGGTCGGCCAGGGCGCGCCGAGCCGGGAAGAGGCGGCGAAGGCGCTTTTGTCCGAAGGCAAGCGTCGGTTAGAGATAAAAAAGACCGTGTTTAGCGGCCTCATGTTGTTGCAAGGCTGCATGAATCGCTGGCCGGACCTGCCGTCGGCCGACGAGGCGAAAACAGTGCTGCTGGATTACGAAGGCCGTAAGGAACGGCCGTGGGAAGCCGAGGACGTGGCCGAGCAACGGCGCTTCCTGATCGCGCAGGCTCGCGCCCTGGACGCTTACGCTTCCGGCGATCTGCCGCCGCAATACGCCAAGGAGCGGCCGGGCACGGCGAAGCAGGCGATGGCACTGTGGCGAAAGGTGTTGGAGGATGGCGCGGACGCGGACGCCTGCCGTGAGGCGAAGAAACGCATCCCGGAGTTGGAAAAGATCGCCGGCGCGCCGGACAAGTGATGCGCTTCTCGCCCTACTCCGGCCGGCTCATCCTGCGGCCGATCGAATGGTAGACGAAGCCGTGGCTGGCCGGAATCTTGGGGTCGTAGAGGTTGCGGCCGTCGAAGAGGACGTGCTCGCGCAGCAGCCGGCGCATCACCTCGAAATCCGGATTGCGGAACTCCTGCCATTCGGTGACGATGGCCAGGCCGTCCGCTCCCTCCAGGGCGCCATACGGCCGGTCGCAGTACGTCAAACGGTCGCCGTATAGCGCGCGGACGTTGGCGGACGCCTCCGGGTCGTGGACGCGCAGGCGCACGCCGTCGGCCAGCAAAGCGTCGATTAGGGCCAGCGACGGGGCGTCGCGCACGTCGTCGGTGCGCGGTTTGAATGCCAGCCCCCATAACGCCAACGTCTTGTCCTTCAGCGCGTCGCCGTAATGCGCGCGGATTTTTCCCGCCAGCACCTGCTTTTGCCGGTCGTTGACGCGATCCACCGCCTGCATCATGTCGGCAGGCAGGCCGGCCTGATTTGACAGATGAATCAGAGCGCGAATGTCCTTGGGGAAACAACTTCCGCCGTAACCCACTCCGGGAAAGAGGAATTGGAAGCCGATGCGCGCGTCGTGGCCGATGCCGCGGCGCACGTCGTTCACGTCGGCGCCGAGACGTTCGCAGACATTGGCCATCTCGTTAATGAAACTAATTTTCGTCGCCAGCATGGCGTTGGCCGCGTACTTGGTCATCTCGGCGCTTTCCGGCGACATGGCCAGAAACGGCCGTTCCGTGCGTAGATACGGAGCGTAAAGTTCTTGCAGAACGTCGGCGACCTCTTTGCGGCGGACTCCCACGACGATGCGATCCGGTCGAGTGCAGTCCTCGACGGCCGCGCCCTCTTTCAGAAACTCCGGGTTGCTGGCCACGTCGAGCGGGTGCTTGGCGCAGGCGTTGATGCGCTCCGCGACCTGATGATTCGTGCCTACGGGCACAGTACTTTTGATGACAACGATTTTGGGACCATTCGCGCAGTCGGCGATGGCGTCGGCCACGGCCCAAACGGTGGATAAATCGGCCGAACCGTCGGCGCTCTGCGGTGTACCGACGGCGATAAAGACCAATTGTGCTGGGGCGATGCCGCTGGCGAGGTCGGTCGTGAAATGCAAACGCGATTCTCGACGATTGCGGGCGACGATCTCTAGTAGGCCGGGTTCGTAGATGGGCAGCCGGCCATTTTCGAGCAACTCGATCTTGCGGGCGTCCTTGTCGATGCACCAGACTTCGTTGCCGCTCTCGGCAAAGCAGGCGCCCGTGACCAGGCCGACGTATCCCGTGCCGACTACTGCGAGCTTCATGCGTCTTTGCCTTTGGGTAGCGTCGTTATTTAGCGAGCCGGGTCGCCACTCCGGGCGCTTACGCGA
>DHJA01000268.1:0-14534 GCA_002404095.1 Planctomycetaceae bacterium UBA4732
CCACAGAAGTACGCTCTGATGATTTCCCAGGTTCCGAGCGAGGCTGTGAGCGTGGAACCGGATCGCATCAAGCTGATGGCTCACGTGCCGAAAGACGCTCGGGTCTGGATCGAGGACGCCCCGACCACCTCCACCGGCGTCGAGCGCGTGTACAAGTCGCCGCCGCTTGTCCCCGGCAAGGAATATAGTTACACGATTCGCGTGGCGTGGCCGGAGGACGGCCACTGGGTGTCAAAGGAAGCCGTCGCCCAGGTCAAGCCCGGCCAGTGCCACTGCTTCTACCTCGAACGGGCGGGGACGCCGGTGGAGAAGGACGCGGACATCAAGGCCAACCTGGCCAAGCTTGCCCCCGAAGACCGGAAGCTCGCGGAGGAGCAGAAGTTCTGCGTCGTGCAGAGCGATACGCCGTTGGGCGCGGTGGGCGTACCAGTGAAAATCATGGTGAAGGGCCAGCCCGTGTTCCTGTGTTGCAAGACCTGTGTGAAGGAGGCCCAGGCGGACCCGGACAAGACGCTGGCCAAGCTCAAAGAACTGAAAGCCAAGAACGCCGAGCCGCCGCCAAATTGACGCGACGAGGTTCCGGGGCGGTCTCTCGACCGCCCCCATCGGACGACAGGACACAACGCCGGAAGCGATCCGGCCAAAGGAGGATCGTCATGAAGGCGACGCGACGAACGTGGTTCATCGGGTCGGCGGCCGCGGCCGTGCTACTGGCGGTCGCGGGCGGATTCTGGTTCGCCCACAGCCGCGGCTGGCTGGCCCCCGCCGAGAACTGGCTACAGAGCCTGACGCGGCGGGGCGGCGCTGGCGGCGGCAAGGACATGGGCGGCATGAACATGCCGGGCGGCGAAACCTCTGAGGTTCCCGGCCAAGCGCAAGTGACCATCCCCGACGAGATCCAACAGCGTATCGGCGTCACCATCGGCGCGGTCGAAAAGGCGCCTTTGAAGATGAGCATTCGCGCCGTCGGAATCGTGCAGGCCGACGAGACGAAGATCAACCATGTCCACCTGAAGACCGAGGGCTGGGTAACGAAGCTCTCCGTGGACTACACCGGGCAGGTGGTGAAAAAAGGAGACCCGCTGCTGGCGATCTACAGCCCAGACTTCGTGACCACCCAGCAGAATTACCGCGACGCCCGCAAGTCCGGGCAGGCGTCGATGGCCGACCTGTCGCGGCAGCGGCTGGAGTTGTGGGACGTGCCGGCCGAGGAGATCAAGAAGCTGGAGAGCGGCGGCAAAGCCCCGACCGACCTGACCCTGCGCAGCCCGCTGACCGGGACCGTCCTGACCAAAAACGCCTTCGCCGGGCAGTACGTCATGCCCAAGGACGAGTTGTACGTCGTGGCGGACCTCTCGACGGTTTGGGTGCAGGCCAAGGTCTACGAGTACGAGCTGCCGCACGTCGAATTGGGCCAGCCGGCCGCCGTGACGCTTACCGCCGTCCCCGGCAAGGAGTTCACGGGCAAGGTCGCGTTCATCCAGCCCACCGTGGACGAGGCCACGCGAACCGCCGAGGTTCGCGTCGAGCTGCCGAATCCCAAGGGTCTGTTCAAGCCGGGCATGTTCGCCAACCTCGTCATCCAGCATACGATGGGGGACGGCCTGCTCGTGCCGGCGTCGGCCGTCATCCACACCGGCGAGCGCGACATTGTCTTCAAGGCGGAGTCGGAAAATCGGTTCCTGCCGGTGGCGGTGAAGATCGGCCCGTTCCCATTCGGCGACCGCTTCCAGGTTCTCGAAGGATTGGAGGCGGGCGACCGGGTGTCCACATCGGCCAACTTCCTGATCGACTCGGAGAGCCGCCTGCAAGCCGGCGGGGGCGGCATGGCGGGCATGGACATGGGCGGCAAGAAGGGCGGCGACATGAAAGGGATGGACATGGGCGACGGGAAGAAGCACTGAGCAGGCGTTGCGAAGCGAAGGGGATCGCGTGCCTACACAGAAGACCTCCCTCTGGACGTTCTTGCTCGCCCTGTGCCTGATCGCGTTCGGCCTGAATTGGCCGTGGGAAATGGCGCAGATGCCGGCCTACGCCGAAATGGCCGGGCGTTCGTGGCTGGAAACCGCGCTCCCCTGCACGGTCGCCGCCCTGGGAGACGTGGGGCTAACGCTAGGCGTCTGCGGCCTGGGCGCGCTTGCGGCAGGGAGGGCCGGCTGGGGAATGGAAGGCTCGTGGAACGTCTACGCGGCGGCGGCGCTGCTCGGCGGGATTTGCGCCCTGGCGTTTGAATGGCAGGCCCTGGCCTTCGGACGTTGGTCTTACGATGAAAGGATGCCGGTCGTGCCGCTACTCGGCGTGGGCCTGTGGCCCGCCCTCCAGTTGATCTTGTTGACGCCCGTTTCCCTGGGCGCCGCCCGTTGGTGTGTCAGGATGATGAGCCGCAAACGGCGAACCGAGGAGTTTTCCCCATGAGCCGGATTTTCACCAATCAGGACACAGATCCATGCTCGCACGCATCATCGACTTCAGCGCCCGCAATCGCCTCATCATGGTACTCTTCATCGTGGCCATCATCGGCGGCGGCCTCTATGCCGTCTACCACACCGCGCTGGACGCCATCCCCGACCTGTCCGACGTCCAGGTGATCGTCTACACCCCCTGGGAGGACCGCAGCCCCGACATCATTGAGGACCAGATCACCTACCCCGTCGTCACGGAACTGCTGTCCGCTCCCCACGTCAAGGCGGTGCGGGCCACCTCCTTCTTCGGCTTCTCGCTCGTCTACGTCATCTTCGAGGACGGGACGGACCTCTATTGGGCGCGAAGCCGCGTTCTGGAGTACCTCAGCGGCATGGCCGGCAAGCTGCCCCCCGACGTGGCCCCCGCACTCGGCCCCGACGCCACCGGCGTCGGCTGGGGCTTGGAATACGCCCTCGTCGATACGACCGGCAAGCACGACCTGGCCCAGCTGCGCAGCCTCCAGGATTGGAACGTGCAGTACCAGTTGCGCGCCGTGCCCGGCGTGGCCGAGGTCGCGGCGGTCGGCGCCTACGTCAAGCAGTACCAAATCACCATCGACCCCGACAAGCTGCTGGCCTACAAGGTGCCGATCAACCGCGTGGCCGACCGTGTCCGCAAGAGCAACCAGGAGGTGGGCGGCCGGGTGCTGGAGTTCACCGGCCACGAGTACATGGTGCGCGGCCGCGGCTACTTCAAAAAGCCGGCCGACATCGAGGAAGTCAGTCTGGGGGCGAAGGCGGACGGCACGCCGATCCGGGTGAAGGACGTCGGCTTCGTGCAGCTCGGCCCCGAAATCCGCCGGGGAGTGGTCGATTACAACGCCGAGGGGGACGCGGCCGGGGGCGTCGTCGTCATCCGCTTCGGCGAAAACGTCTACGACGTGATCCGCCGCGTCAAGCAGAAGCTGCACGACGATGTGCAGCCCACGCTCCCCGAGGGCGTCGAAGTTCGCATCGTCTACGACCGCTCCGAGTTGATCGAGCATTCGGTAGCCACTCTGCGCCAGAAGCTCATCGAGGAGAGCGTTATCGTCAGCATCGTTTGCGTCGTGTTCCTGTTCCACTTCCGCAGCGCCCTGGTGGCCGTGCTTACTTTGCCGCTGGCCATCCTGCTGGCGCTCCTCGCCATGTGGGCGATCGGCCTGACCTCCAACATTATGAGCCTCGGCGGCATTGCCATCGCCATCGGCGTTATGGTGGACGCCTCGATCGTCATGATCGAGAACGCCCTCAAGCACATCGAACACGAGCAGGCCAAGCCGGAGGGCGAGCGGCGGTCGCGCACCGAAGTGATCATCGCGGCGGCCAAGGAGGTGGGGCCGTCCCTGTTCTTCTCGCTGCTCATCATCACGGTGAGCTTCCTGCCGGTCTTCACGCTGGAGGACCAGGAGGGCCGCCTCTTCAAACCTCTGGCCTACACCAAGTCGTTTTCGATGGGCTTCGCGGCGCTCCTCGCCATCACGGTGACGCCCTTCTTGATGACGCTGTTGATCCGCGGCCGCATCCCGCCGGAGGACAGGAACCCGATCAATCGGTTACTGATCTGGCTGTACCACCCCGTCGCCCGCCTGACGCTCCGCTGGCGCTACACCATGATTCTGCTGGCGGTGCTGGCCGTCGCCGCGGCCGTACCCATTTACCTCAGTCTCGGCTCGGAGTTCATGCCGCCGCTGTGGGAGGAGACGATCCTGTACATGCCCACTTCCCTCCCTGGCGCGTCCATCGACGTCATGCGCCGGTCGATCCAGGATCAGGACCGCATCCTCATGGAATTTCCCGAAGTGGCCAGCGTCTTCGCCAAGGCTGGCCGCGCCGAAACCGCCACCGACCCGGCCCCATTGGAAATGGTCGAGACCATCGTCAACCTCAAGCCCCCCGAACAGTGGCGGCCGGGCATGACGCACGAGCTTCTTATCGCCGAGATGGACAAGGCGCTGAAAGAGAAGCTGATTGGCTTCAGCAACAGCTGGACGATGCCCATCAAGGGCCGCCTCGACATGCTCGCCACCGGCATCCGCACCCCCATCGGCGTGAAAATCTTCGGTCCGGACCTCAAGGAGATCAGCCGCATCGGCCAGGAGATGGAAAAGCACGTCGGCATGGTCCCCGGCACGCGCAGCGTGTTCGCCGAACACGTGGCCGAGGGCTATTACCTCGATTTCGACGTCCGCCGCGACGCCATCGCCCGCTACAACCTGACGGTCATGGATGTGGAGGAGGTCATCCAGTCGGCTGTGGGCGGCGCCGACGTGACCACGACCATTGAGGGGCGCGAGCGCTACCCGGTCAACGTCCGCTATGGCCGCGCCTTCCGCAGCGATCTTTGGAGTCTCAAGCGGGTGCTGGTGGAGACGCCGACGGGCGCGCAGGTGCCGCTGGAACAGCTGGCCGATCTGCGCATCACCTCGGGACCGGGCATGATTAAAAGCGAGGCGGCCCAGCCAGTCGGCTACGTCTATATCGACGTCGCCGCCCGCGACACCGGCGGCTATGTTGCGCAGGCCAAGGCGATGGTGGAGCAAAACGTGAAGCTGCCAGCGGGCTATCACCTGGAGTGGAGCGGATCGTATGAGTCCATGCAGCGCTCCAACCGCCGGCTGGCCTATGTGATCCCGGTGACGCTGTTGGTGATTTTCGTCCTGCTATACTTCAGTACGCGATCGGTGGCGAAGGTGCTGATCGTCTTGCTGGCGGTGCCCTTCTCGCTGGTGGGGGCCTTCCTGCTCCTCTACCTGCTGAACTACAACCTGAGTGTGGCGGTCTGGGTGGGGATCATCGCCCTGGCGGGGGTGGACGCCGAGACAGGGGTAATTATGCTGCTGTACCTGGACCACGCCCACGACCGCCGGAAGCGGGAAGGCCGGATGAAAAATCTGAAGGACTTGGAGGAGGCGGTGCTTGAGGGCGCGGTGCAGCGGGTCCGCCCCAAGATGATGACGGTGATGGCGATCCTGATGGGGCTGCTGCCCATCATGTGGTCCACGGGGACGGGGGCCGACGTGATGAAGCGCATCGCCGCCCCGATGGTCGGCGGCATCGTCACGTCCTTCATCATGGAACTGCTGATCTATCCGGCGGTCTACACCATCTGGAAATGGTGGGCCGAGGTGCGCAGGGTCGGCCGTCCCGACGGAACGGCGGAGACCGTGCGGCCGGAGTGAGCGGACTATTCCTCCGGCGCCAGGCGCGCTTCCGTCGGGCTGTGGTCGAACAGTTCTTTCACGCCGGGGCGCGCCAACACCACGATGGTGAAGACGCCGAGGATCGTGCCTAGCGGTATTTGAATGCAACAGATGCACGCATCGACGAAGCAGAACATATAACGCTTCTTCCGGGAGAGGTTATATCCCGTATAGAGGGCGAGCGCCGCCAGAACTAAAAAGAACAGACTGAGCCCGGCGCCTAAGCCGATCATCAGCCAGGCGATCTGGGCCTCCGGTACGGGAGGGCCGCCCGGCGGCGGCGTAGGCATGGAAAGCAACATGGCGCCGATCATTACATAGATCAGGGGGAAGAGGCCCACGAAGACCCCCAGGCCGCCCCAGACGTAATAAAGGATGGAGAGGATGCGTACATGCTCCTTGTCCTGCGAATACGGGCCGCGGCGAACGTCGTAATGGTCGTCGCGCCGGTAGTCGCGGTCTTCGTCCTCATTTTCTCGGTCCTGACCCGACGGCAAGTCGGACCGCACGTAATCGTCGTCGGTGTTAATGGCTTGGCCTCCTTTGCGTCGAGGTTCGCGCCTTCTGCCCCGCGGAAGTCTTCTTCCTCACACCATACTCGTACTTCGCACGGTAGGCGAGAAGATTTACGGTTTCGGCGCGTCCGCCGTGGGAAGAGGACCGCCGACGGCCCGTTCCAGAGCCGCCCGGCGACGGAAGGCGTCGGCCGTGGCCTCGTAGTAGCGGTCGCGCAGCCCGACCACGCTCCGCTCCGCCTCGATCAGGCTGATAAAGGGGATTTTGGCCGTCGTGTAACTGGTTTGGGCGGACTTCACGTTCTGCTCGGCCGCGGGAAGGATGGTCTGCTCGTATAGGCGCACCGTCTTGTCGCTCTCCCCAGTTTCCTGGTAAGCCTGATCCACTGCGTAGTTCACGTCGTCCGTCAGCCGGTTCAGCTCCGCGATGCGCTGTCCGAGCCGCGCCTCGGCCTCGCGCACCGCCGCGTCGCGCTTCGCCAGCCGTATGGGTACGTTCATGCGCACGCCGACTTGCGGGCGCAACTGCCGCTCCGACCAGAAGTCGTCGTAGGCCGCCACGGCCTCGAAGTCCGGGTAGTACTCCTTGTGAGCGAGGCCAAGGGACGCCCGGTCGGCCGCGATGTGGTCGGCCATCGCCTGAAGGTCCGGCCGGCGGGCTAATGCGAGGGCGCGCAGCACGGTCTCGTCGGGCAACGTCCCCCTCGTCGGAACTTGCCCGGGCGGCGGCGGCAGGGGACTGTCGGGGGGCAGGTGCAGCAGCGTGTTGATGCGGGCGAGAGCCACCAGGCGCATGCGCTCCAGGGTCAGCTGCCGCTGGCGCTGTTGGCCGATTTCTACGTCGGCCTGGAGCAGATCCTGCTGCTGTACCGTGCCCGTCTTGTAGCGCGTCTCGGCGTTGCCGCGAAAGTCTTTCAGCAGGCGCAGGGACTCCCGGTTCACCTCAAGGCCGCGTTCGGCCAGATAGTAATCGGCGAAGGCGTTGCGGGCGCTCTCGATAAGTTGCAGGCGCGTGTCCTCGACGTCGTGGCCCGCCGCTCGCGCCTCCGCTGCGGCGTTCTGGCCGCGCAGGCGCAGCTTTCCCGGCCAAGGATATTTCTGCGCCAATTCCAGGCGATAACCGCCGTCAAGGTCGTGGGAGCCGAACAAGCGCGGACTGATCGTGGCGGCGAACATCGGGTCTTCGAGGGAGACCACCTGCGGATAGCGAGCCGCGGCCGCTTCCGCGGCGGCGACCATCTGCGTCAGGGTGGGATTGCGCGCCAAGACTTGCTCGATCAACACATCAGCGGACAGCTCATGTGCATCGGCGAAAGGGCTGGACGCCGGCGGCGCGTCGGCGGCGATGCAGGCCAGGGCCGCGACGACCAGGAGAAACGATACGCCGGGCCGTTTCCTTGGATCGATCATCGCCAGCCTTCCTTGCCGGTGTGTGTGCAGGACATCCCTTTGTCCTGTTATCGGCGCGGCGCCGCCCTCCAATTCAGTAAAGTCGGCGCGGAAAGAATGAAGAATGAAGAATGAAAGACAATGGTTTTCATTCTTCATTCTTCATTCTTCATTCACTCCTTCCACGTCGCCGTCTGTCCGCTGCGCAAGGCGAGGTTCGCCAAGTGCATCGCGGCCGCCGCGCGCACGCCCGCCTCCACCGGCGCATTCGGCTCCTTCCGGCTGCGCACACACTCCACCCAGTTCGTCAAATGTAGCAATTCGCCGTCCGGCTTGTCGTAGAAGTCGCGGCCGCGCTGTTTATCTGTTCCGAGGATTAACTCCTCAAACTGTCCTTTACCGCGCTCCGGGAAGATCTGATAGCCGCCGCGGTCGATGTTAAGGGTCGCGTCCGTCCCCATGAACTCGATCATGGCGCCGTAGCGAGCGTTGGAGAACGTCGCCTCGAAGTAGACGTTCACATCGTTCGGATAGAGCAGCAGCGTCTCGGCCGTATCCGGCGTTTCCCACACGCCCTTGCTGTTAAAGTGCGATCCGATGGCCGTCGCCCGCAACGGGTGATCGAGGTCGAGCAGCCAGTCGGCCACGTCGAGCCAGTGGACGCCAAGGTCGGTGAAGACGCCGCCGCCGAAGTCCCAGAACCAACGCCAATTGCGAAAGCGATACTCGTCGAACGGCTGGGCCGGCGCGTTGCCCAGAAACGCCTTCCATTCCACGGTCTTGGGGTCGATGTTTAACGGCGTCTTCTGCACCCGGTCGCCGTTGCGGTTCCAGGTCAGATGCACTTTGGAGATCTTGCCAAGGCGTCCTTCCTTGATGAGCTGGCGGGCTTTCGCAATATGCGGCATACTGCGCTGCTGCATTCCGACTTGAACGATCTGTTTTGACTTACTTTGCGCCTCCAGGATGATCTTGCCCTCTTCCAGCTTGTGCGTCAACGGCTTTTCAACGTAGACGTCCTTGCCGGCGGCGACGGCGTCCACGGCCATCGGTACATGCCAATGGTCTGGGGCGCCAATAAGTACGGCGTCGATGTCCTTGTTGTCGAGAATATCCTTGTACACTTTCGTGGCGACGGCTTTGGGATCGGCGATCTTGCGGGCGGCGTCGAGGTGGGCGTCGTAAATGTCACAGACGGCGGCGATGCGGACATTGGGGACTTTAACGAGTGATTTCATCAGCGTTTGGCAACGGCCGCCGGTGCCGATGCAACCGATGTTGAGCGTTTCGCCGGCAGACCTGGCCCGCGCGGCGGGGGCGCCGACGGCGGCGAGCGCCGCGGCGGACGTCATCAGGAAGGTACGGCGGGATACGTCATTTGGGATAGACATTGTTGGTAATTCCTTGGTTGATTCATTTTTCCGCAACACGATACTTCGCCGCCGCGTCCGGATCGACCGTCAGGCCGAGTCCCGGCCCCGACGGCGGCATGAGCCGGCCGCTCTGAACTTGCGGCGGCGCCGTGAACAGCGGATACAGCCACGGCATGTATTCCACCGACGCCACGAGCGGCAGACCGCACGCCAGATGGACGCCGATCTCCGGCAACAGGTGTGGCGACAACGGCCGATGACGTTGCTCGGCCAGCGCCGCCGTCTTCAACCAGCCGGTGACGCCGCCGAGGCGCGTCACGTCCGGCTGCACCACGTCCAGGGCGCCGCGGTCGAGGTAGGCGGCGAACTCGTCGCGGCCGAAGAGCATTTCACCCGCCGCGATCGGCAGGTCCAACTTCGACGCCAGTCGGGCGTGGCCCTCCACGTCTTCGCACGAAATCGGCTCCTCGAACCAGGCGGCGCCGATCTCTTCCTGAAAGAACCGGCCCATCGCCAGGGCGGTGGCATAATCGTAGCGCTCATTGGCGTCCACCGCCAGCCAGGCGTTGTCGCCGAACGCTTCGCGAAGCGTGGTAAGCCGGTCGGCGTCGGCCTCCGGGTCGGCGCCGACTTTGACCTTAATGCCCATCATGCCCTGATCGAAGTAGGGCTGCGACGCCTCGATAATCTGGTCCGTACTCATCCACAGCCAAGCGGAATCGGAACCGTAAACCGGCGTCGATTCGCGGGCGCCGCCGAGCAGCTTGTACAGCGGCATGTTGGCCGCCTTTGCCTTCAGATCCCACAAGGCCACGTCGAAGGCCGAATACGCCTGTTGCACCAGTCCGCGCCGGCCGACGGTCTGCAAACTCCAATAAACCTTGGCGCCGAGGCGTTCATGATCGCGGGCGTCTTCGCCCTGAAGCAGAGGCGAAATGTCGTCCACGGCGACGGCGTGGAGGGCGCGGCCGCTGCTTTGGAGGGCATAGGCGAAGCCGAGGCCGCGCAGGCCGGCGTCCACGTCGAGTTGGACGAGCAGCACGGAGATTTGGTTAAGCCGGCCGGCCGCGGCCTCGTTCAGCGAGGCGCGCGGTCTCGACAGCGGGATTTTCAGTAGCTGACAGTCGATTCGCTCGATGCGCATTCGTGGCCTCTACTTAATGGCAGGCGAGCCGGGTTGCGTAAGCGCCCGGAGTTGCTTTCCGCGACTGCATCGAACTCCGGGCGCTTACGCGACCCGGCTTGCCAAAGCGCCTTACTCGTTCGGGGCGGCCATCATCACGCTCGTGTCGAGGATTTTGTCGTCGTCCTTTGTCGGCCCCGCGACCGGCAACGGGTCCAGGCCGCGCAGCCCCCGGCCGACGGAACTGCGCCTCATGCCATAGCCGAAGTAGATGCACAGGCCGATCACCAGCCAAATTACCAGACGCCACCAGGTGTCCGGCGGTAGGAAGAGCATCATCAGCATGTTGACGAGGATGCCCAGCGGCCCCACGACCCAGATGAGCGGGCAGCGGAAGGGCCGTTCCGCCTCGGGCCTTTTGAGGCGCAGGAGCATGACGGCCGCGCAGACGATGACGAAGGCGAACAGTGTGCCGATGTTGACCATCTCTTCCAGCTTTTGAATGGGGGTAATCGCGGCGACGACGGCGATGATGCCGCCGGTCAGCATGGTGGAGATGTGCGGCGTGCGGAACTTCTCGTGGATGGCGGCGAAGACGGCGGGCGGCAGCAGATGGTCGCGCGCCATGGCAAGGAAGATGCGCGCCTGGCTGAGGAAAGTGATGAGCAGTACGCTAGTCATGCCGGCCAGGGCGCCGATGGAAATCAGCCCCGATGCGCCTAGCAAAAGGGGGTTGTTTAGCTCCAAGCCCTTGACGGTGAAGGCGTTGGCCACGGCCGCGTCGGGATTGATCTTGTAATACGGAATCATTCCGGTCAGCACGGACGACACGCCGATGTAGAGTACGGTGCAGACGACAAGCGAGGTCAGGATGGCGATGGGCACGTCACGCGCCGGCTTCTTGGCCTCCTCGGAGTGGGTGGACACGGCGTCGAAGCCAATGTAGGCGAAGAAGACGATCGACGCTCCGAAGATGACGCCGGCCAGGCCGTAGGGCATAAAGGGCGAGCGGACCTGATCGTCCACCGACTCCAGATACTTATTCAATCCGAGATAGCCGAGAATACCCCATTTTTCCGTCGCATTGTGCGGCGCTTTTTCCACCACCGCCGCGAAGAGGCGTTGGGCGACGGCCTCTTCCTCCGGAGTGGAGGGAAGGTAAGCGTCTTCGTCCTCGGCCTGCTTCGACAAGTCGTCGGCTTGGGTCTGGTTGATCTGACCCTTCTCTTGACGGGCCGCCAAATCTTTGTCCGTAGCGGACTTGTTCGATACCGCCAACGTCGCCTTGAACTCCTCCATCTCGGCGTCGCGGTCGGCGGCCGTCATGGCGCCGGCGTCTACTTCCTGCTGCAATTCCTTGCGTTTCCGCTCGACGCGGTTGAGACCCCGGACCTCCGCGGTGAGTTGCTGGACTCGCGCCTTGGCTTCCTCCTCCGGTAGGCGGGCGGTTTCCTGGTAGAGCGCCTGGATTTGTCGCTTCACTTCCTCAATCCGGTCCCGCGCCTCCGGGGGAGTCAGCTTGGCCTTCTCGGTATAAAGCACTTTGATTTGCCCGGTGATGGCGTCGATGCGCCTCTCTGCCTCTTTGGTAGGTATTGTATCGCTCTTGACTGCCGCCTTCGCCAGATCGGGGATGGTCGTGTGATCTTCGGGAAAGATGCGTTTCGACGGCGATTGGCTAGTCCAGTTCGCCGGGTCGATGAAAAAGACCCCCACGCCGATGACGAAAAGGACGACGCCGACCTTGACGGCCACCAGGACGGCGTTGGTCGTGGCGCTCTCGCGGATGCCGATGACCAGGATCGCGGTCACGAGCAGGGTGATGAGCAGGGCCGGCAGGTTCAGCCACGCGCCGGGGTGCGAAAACGGGTCGTTGCAAAGGAAGTCCGGCACCGGCCCGCAATAGGGCACGTTCCACGCTTGGAGGACTTTGAGGAGTTCATTGAGATATTTCGACCAGGCGGCGGCCACGCAGGCGCAGGCCATGGCGTATTCGAGGATGAGATCCCAGCCGATGATCCAAGCGAGCAGCTCGCCAAGCGTGGCGTAGGCGTAAGTATAGGCGCTGCCAGCCACGGGCGCCAGAGCGGCGAACTCGGCGTAGCATAGGGCGGCGAAGAGGCAGCCAAGGCCGGCCAAGACGAACGACAGCACGATGGCCGGCCCTGCGTCGAGGGCGGCCGAGCGCCCGGTCATGACGAAGATGCCCGCCCCGATGATGGCGCCGACGCCGAGCGAGGTGAGGTTGATCGGCCCGAGAATGCGGCGCAGCCGATTATGGCCCACGGCCTCGGCGTGGAGCATTTCGAGCGACTTCGTGGCAAACAGCTGTTTCCAGAACATGCGATACCTCACGTCCAGGGCGTCTGTACGGTACGGAGGATTATGCACGGACAGTCCACGAAGAGCAAGGATATGCCGTCAGAAAACGGATAGATTTAATGCGCGTCGATAATAAGAGTAACGGGACCGTCATTGACCAATTCAACTTGCATCAGGGCGCCAAAGCGGCCGGCGGCGACCGGAATACCGAGCGCGCGCACGCCGTTGAGGAATGCCTCGTAGAGAGGTTCGGCGATTTCCGGCGCCGCGGCGCCGACGAAACTAGGCCGACGGCCCTTGCGGCAATCGCCATAAAGCGTGAACTGACTGACCACCAGTACGCCGCCGCCGATTTCGGCCACGCCGCGATTCATTTTGCCGTCGGCGTCGGCGAAGATGCGCAGACCGACGACCTTGTCTGCCAGCCAATGCACTTGGGCGACCGTATCGGTTGGCGCGACGCCGAGTAGCACGAGCAGACCCTGGCCGATGGCGCCGACGACCTCGTCGCCCACCAATACCCGCGCCGATCGGACTCGCTGCACGACGGCGCGCATATTCGCTCCCTCGCCAGGCGAACGGCCGGCGTGAGCCGGCTGGTACATTATGCTATCGCCGACAAAAGATGCACCAGCCGGCTTACGCCGGCCGTTCGCCAAAACCTTTTCACTCTTCAGGATCAATTCGCCGATACGTACCGCCGTTGTCGGCCGCCAACTTGTGCAGCGGACCGTCCGTCCGCGCGGCGCGGCCGCCGTGTAGCTCGATAACGTGAATGACCGTGCGGTGATCGCCCAGGCGCGTCACGGTTCGCACGTCATCCAAGCTCACGTCATCGGCGTCCGTGAGAAAGTAGATGAGATCAGGATGAAATGCGATGGCGCGGCGGAGGGCGCGGCCGTGGTCGGTAGGGCCGGCCGCGCGCAATGCGGTTACGGATTCGGCGGCCATCCGTACCGTATTGGGGTCGGCAGCGAGCAGCCCATAGCGGCCGTCAACGCCCATCGGCTCGGCCTCACGGTTATACGCGATGATCTGGAAACGGGTGGAAGGCCCCAAGCGCCTAAGACTGGCGAGGATTTCAAGGCGGGCGCGGGCAAGGGCGCCGTGAAAGCCCATGCTGATGGAGCGATCAACGACGTAGACGACGCTTCGCGCCGACCTCCCGACTTCCAGGGCGCAGGGAGCATTTCCTTTTCCCGTTTCATCGCCGGCCTGGCCTGGCGAAGAAGCAGGAGCACCCGCTCCCGGCGCCGTCAAACCCGGCGCGGCGACCACCGTCTGCGGCAACAAGGCAGGCGCGGGAGGCGAGTCCACAAGATGGACATCGAAGGACGCCTGAGCGAGACGTGGGTCGTCGTGTGGTTTCTGCGCTGCCGCGACAGGTTTGGTACGTGGCGGGGTGTCGTCGAGACGCAGGGTGCAATCGTTTTCGTGAGGCGCTTGAGTAAGGTCCGCGTCGGCAGACGAAACCGTCTGACGCGCGGGGAACTGCCACAGTCCCACGACGAATAAGCCGTGAAGCACAAGCGAAAGAACCACCGGCGCGGCGTAGCGCGCCAGGACGGAAACCTTTCGGGTCGGCGAGCGCATACGAGACCATCCTTGTCCGCGTCATGCGAAAGAGGCAAGCAGCATTACGGCGCGACGGGAGGCGTCAACGGCGCCGTATCCGATTTCGGCGCGGCGACGGCGGCCGCGAGTTGCAGCCAGAACGCCTGATCGGCGTCTTTTTCCCACTTAATATTCACTTGCGTCTCGTCGCCGTGGTCCGTCTTGCGGCCCTTCAGCACCAGCGTGAAGCGTTTGCCGCTAGGCGTCGTCGAAGTCAACTTCGCCGACTCGCCGTCGCGGCTGGAGCTCACAAACAGATTCATTTCTCCCATTGTTTTCTGTGAGGCAGCGGCGACGGCGTCCAGCGACCCCGCGACAACCGGGCCGTCGCCTTTCGCCGTACCGAAAGCGGCAAGCGAAAAAGAATCCAGCGTGCAGCCGGCGACCAGGAAGAGACAAGTACACGCCGCACCGATTAGCCCATACGTCTTGACCATATGATCCCCCTTTCCCGCATCCATAGGAATGGGGGCGGACGATAACGAGCCGCGGTCGCTAAAGCAAGGTCATCTGCTAGTAGGCGGTCGTCGCACCCCGGGTTCATGAGTACATTC
>DHJA01000268.1:14681-19434 GCA_002404095.1 Planctomycetaceae bacterium UBA4732
ACTCCTGAGTCCGGGGTGCGAGGGTTTCAAACGGGCTTGCTCGTGCATAGATTGCCGACGATCTCCGCCAGCTTGTCCATGCCGCCGCATTTCTTCGCCAGCGCTTGGATTTCCGGTAGGAGATCCTGTAGTTTGCCGCCCATTTCGGCGGGCGCCGACGCCGCGCCGCCCGGGGACGGCGGCGTTTGATTACCCGCGAGGGGTGAGGCGGTCGGTTGGCGTGTTGGTTCCATTGCCATGACGAATTCTCCTTGGGGTTACTTTCGGATCGGACTTTGAAGAGCAATTATCGGGCCGTACAGCCGGACGATGGCGCTGGGGATATTCTGGAGTTCAGCCCGGCGTTCGGACGATAAATAGTACACGACGTTCCCTTTTCTGTCACGACTTTGCGCGCGAACACCCCGGTTGAGGCGGACATGGGCAAAAAAGTGGGACGAACGCTGCCCTTGAGTATCCCCCGCCGGCTGATCGGCGATCTGCTTCACTTCGCGCGGCAAGTGCCCAGCGTACCCGTACAGCGAATAATGAACCTCTCCGACCTCGTCGAAGCCCGCGCCCGCGCCGCGCGCCGGGTCAGCTGGTGTGCGATCTTCACCAAGGCGTTCGCACGCACGGCCGCACAGACGCCGGAGCTGCGTCGCTCCTATCTCTCCTTCCCCTGGGCGCGTCTCTACGAACACCCATTCAGTATCGCATCGGTGGCCGTCGAACGCATTTACCAGGGCGAAAACGCCGTTCTGTTCGCGCACCTGACCTGTCCCGAATCCAAGACGCTCTTCACCTTGGACGAGCGCTTGCGGCAGTACAAGACCGACCCGATCGAGAGCCTCGTCCTATTCCGCCGTGCCCTTGCCATTGGCCGGCTGCCGTCGTTTGTTCGGCGGCCGGGATGGTGGTACGCCCTAAACGCCTACGGTCCCTGGCGCGCGGCCGTCGCCGGCACATTCGGGGTCAGCGTCTATTCGGGGTTGGGCGCGGAATCACTGCATCCGCTGTCGCCGCTAACGTGCGCGCTCCATTACGGCGTCATCCAAGGCGACGGCAGCCTGCCCGTCCGCATCACCTACGATCATCGCGTCATGGATGGGGCCACGATTGCGCGGGCGTTGAGCTTACTGGAAGACGTCCTTCACCAGGACGTATTGCCGGAAATCCGCGAAGGCGGCGCCGGCCGCGCGGCGTGAAGCCGCTCATCTCCGGCCTCCTCCCCCCGCCATCGGCATCCGATTTGCTTAAATTGCCGTACAATAAAGGGCGGCACGCCTCCGACGATGCCTCAAGGGGAATATTATGTCGAGCAAAATCTGGGCCGGCGGACTAGCGGCCGCGCTGGTGCTAACCCACGTTTCCGCCTACGGCCAAAGTACAAAACAAACAGAACCACCGGCGAACGACCCGCCGCCCGCAGCCGTTGGCGAGCCGAAATATAAACCGGACGTGGAGAAGGTGCGCGAGCAGATTTTCACGTCCACCAACGACTTTCGGAAGAAGGAAAAGCGCGGCAAACTCAAGGTGGACGCCGACCTCTCCAAGGCGGCGCAATCCTTCGCGGAGTTCATGGCCAACACCGATAAATACGGCCATACGGCGGACGGAAAGGAGCCGTGGGATCGGGTCGCCGACGCCGGTTACGACTATTGCGTCGTCCTGGAGAACATCGCCTATCAGTACAATTCCGAAGGCTTCACGACCGATGACTTGTCGAAATCCCTCGTCGAGGCGTGGGAGAAATCGCCGCTGCATCGCAAAAACATGCTCGACCCGGACGTGAGCGACATCGGCGTCGGCGTCGCCCGCAGCAGTAAAACCGGCCGGTTCTACGCCGTGCAAGATTACGGCCGACCCAAATCCGCTATCATTTCTTTCAAGATCGCTAATAAGACAAATGTTGATATTAAGTATGTGATCGACGGTAAAGATTTCACGGTGGCGCCCGGCGTCACGGAGACCCACGAGAGTTGCCGGCCGCCGGAATTGACGTTCCAATGGCCGGAAGGCGCCGAGGCGGCCAAGGACGCCAAGGAAACTTTGCATCCGACGGCCGGGAGCGACTACGTCGTGCGCAAAAACGAGTCCGGGGCCTTCCTGGTGGATCATCCGTAGAGATCGCTCCTCCTCGCCATCGTGGAGTGCCGTCATGCCGCTTTCGCTGGAAGAGCAACAATTGCGCGACCAATTCTTCAAAACCCTGAGCGCGGCGGTATTGCCGCTTCAGTCGGAGTCCGACCCGGAGGTGACGCTAGAGGCGATGATTGAAGCCGCTCAGATGCTCCAGGAGCGCCTCCAGCGCGAGCTTGCGGAACTCCGCCAAGAACAGGCGGATTAAGAGCGAACGAACAGGTTTGCGACGCGCCCCTTGCTCCACGCCGCCCCGGCGCTTACCTTTATCTCTGCCGGAGACGGCTTTTTTCCGCCGTCCATTTCAGGGGAGGGTTGCGTTCATGTCCACGATGAAACTGCCGAATTACGTCTGCACGGCCGTCGCGGCGACGGCGTGCTGGTTCTTAGTCGGAACGGCCAATGCGGCCGACTGGAAGCCAGCCGACGGGCCGCTCATGACCCGTTGGGCCAAGGATGTAAATCCCGATAAATGCTTGCCGGAATATCCGCGACCGCAAATGCGTCGCGGGGCCTGGCTCAACCTTAATGGACTCTGGCAACTCGCCTTCGGCAAAGAGGGGGAGCAGCCGCCGACCGGCAAAGACCTTCCCGAACACATTCTTGTGCCGTTCCCCGTCGAATCCGCTCTGTCCGGCGTCATGAAATCGGCCGACCGGCTCTGGTATCGCCGTAGCATTGCGATACCCAGGGACTGGGCCAGCCAGCGTCTCCTGCTGCACTTTGGCGCCGTCGATTGGGAGGCGACTGTTTGGGTCAACGGCAAGAAACTCGGCGACCATCGCGGCGGCTACGACGCTTTCACGTTTGACATGACTGACGCCGTTGATCCGAAAAAGGCGGAACAAGAGCTGATCGTCGGCGTCTATGATCCGACCGACGGAAGTACGCAGCCGCGCGGCAAGCAGGTTAAAAAGCCCCAAGGTATTTTCTATACGTCCACTACGGGTATCTGGCAAACGGTTTGGCTGGAGCCGGTCAATCGGCAGGGACATATCGAGTCGGTCAAGATCGAGCCGAATATCGACAAAGAAGAAGTGACGATTTCGGTCCATTTAAGCGAACCTCTCGGAAGCAAGGACATCAGCATCGAAGTACGCGACGGCGCGGAAGTCGTCGCCAAAGCCTCGGGGCCTGACTATTCATACACGCTGAAGATTCCGAAGCCGAAATTGTGGTCGCCAGACTCGCCGACCTTATATACCGTTCACGTCGTCGTTTTAGGAATGCTAGTGGCGACTGGCGGCGATGAAGTCGAGAGCTATTTTGGCATGAGGAAAATTGAGGTCGGTAAAGACGATAATGGCGTAACGCGCATCCTGCTCAACGGCAAGCCGACCTTACTTTGTGGGCCGCTCGACCAGGGCTTCTGGCCTGACGGCATCTACACCGCGCCGACGGACGAGGCGCTGAAGTACGACATCGAAATCACCAAGAAGCTCGGCTTCAACATGACGCGCAAGCACGTCAAAGTCGAGCCGGAGCGCTGGTATTACTGGTGCGACAAGCTCGGTTTGGCCGTGCTTCAGGACATGCCGGCCGGCGACAAGGGCATTGCGCCGGGCAAGCCTGACATCGTGCGCACACCGGAATCGGCCAAGCAATTCGAGTTGGAACTGAAGCGCATGATCGACGGGCTGTACAATCACCCGTCCATCATAACGTGGGTAGTGTTCAACGAAGGCTGGGGGCAGTACGACACGGTTCGCGTGGTCGAATGGACCAAGACCTACGACCCGTCGCGGCTAGTGGACGACGCCAGCGGTTGGCAGGATCGCAAGGTCGGCGACCTGATCGACATGCACAACTACCCCGGCCCCGGCGCGCCCGAACCGGACGGCAAGCGAGCGCTAATCCTCGGCGAATTCGGCGGCCTCGGGCTGTTTATCGAAGGTCACACCTGGGAAAAGAAAATCTGGGGTTATCGCGGCGTGAAGGACCGCGACGATTTGACGCGCAAGTACGAAAAGCTCATGGAGGGCGTCTACCGCTTGAACAAAGAGAAGGGGTTGAGCGCATCGGTCTACACGCAGCTGACCGATGTGGAGACGGAAGGCAACGGCCTGCTGACTTACGACCGCGCCACCATTAAGCCGGACATTGCGCGGACGGCCGCGGCCAACAAGGGCGATTTTTCGCACGTGGCGCAAGAGATGGTAATCGTACCGACCTCCCAGGAGAAAGGGCAAGTCTGGAGCTTTACGTTCGAGAAGCCTGCCGAAGGTTGGTATAAGTCGGATTTCAAGGATACGGAATGGAAAAAAGGCGAAGGGGCTTTCGGCGCCAACATCCCCGGCGCCCCGATTCGCACGGAGTGGAAGACGGACGACATATGGCTAAGGCGAGAAGTGACGTTGCCGGACGAGGCCTTTCCCGAGCCATATCTCACGATGTTCCATGACGAGGACGCCGAGGTTTACTTCAACGGCGTCCTGGCGGCGAAGGTGAAGGAATACAACACCAGCTATGAGGAAACGCCGATCACGCCCGAGGCGTTGGCCGTGCTCAAGCCGGGGAAGAAGATCATCATGGCGGTCCACTGTCACCAGACCACGGGCGGTCAGTACATCGACTTCGGTTTGAACGCGATCAAGCCGGCGAAATGAACTCGGTTAGCCGCGACGCGCTAGCG
>DHJA01000268.1:19538-36566 GCA_002404095.1 Planctomycetaceae bacterium UBA4732
GCTCCGCTAGCGCGTCGCGGCTAACCAAACTCCCCCCGGAGCAGAGAACAATCCGATGAAGTTCGACTTACACATGCACACGACGCGGCACTCGCCGGACAGCCGCATGGACCCCGTCGCGCTATGCCGACGAGCGGGCGAGATCGGCCTGGATGGAGTCGTCGTCACCGAACACGACTGGCTGTGGACGGAAGCGGAATTGGACGAACTGCGGCAAGGGCATCCGCAATTGATAATCCTGGCCGGCGTCGAAGTATCGGCTTTCGAGGGTCACTTCCTGGTCTACGGTATTCGCGATCCTTTCGCCGTGCCGCGCGGCATCCACGTCGCCGAACTCTGTCGGGAGGTCCACGCCCAGGGCGGCGCCGTCGTCGCGGCCCATCCCTTCCGCTGGAGACAGCCCTTCGAGGAGATCGTTAAGCGCGAGAAGCCGGAGTTGGACGGCTTGGAATTGATGACCAACAATATGGACGCCGAATGTCGCCGACTCGCGGCCGGGATGCAGCGACAACACAACTTGGCGGGTCTCGGTTCCAGCGACGCGCACGATGCACACATCCTCGGCGTCTGCTATACCGAGTTTCCGGACGGCACAACGACCATGACGGATCTGGTATCGGCCATTCGCGGCCGGCGCGTCACGGCCCACGAGCGGAACGGGGCCAAGTGATCGACGGGGAGGCTCCTCCATGTCAATCACGCCTTTGCTAGATGTGCGCCCTGAGCCGGCCGCTGCGTTGCGGACGGGCCGGCCGGTGGTCGCGCTCGAATCCACCCTGATTGCCCACGGCTTGCCGTGGCCGTTGAACCTCGAGACGGCCCGCGGCGCCGAAGCCGTTGTGCGCAAGGAAGGGGCTGTACCCGCCACGATCGCCGTATGGCGCGGCCGGCCGACGGTCGGCCTTAACGACGCGGAGTTGGAAGAGTTGGCCGCCGCGCAAAACGTGCGCAAAGCAAGCCGGCGCGACTTGGCCGCCGCCGTGGCGCAAGGGGCGACCGCCGCGACCACTGTCGCCGCCACGATGGCGCTAGCGCATCTTGCCGGCGTCCGCGTCTTCGCCACCGGCGGCATCGGCGGCGTCCATCCGCGCGGCCGACGCGGCCGGGCTGCCACCTCAGACGTTTCCGCCGACTTAACGGAATTAGCGCGTACGCCGGTCGCGGTGGTGTGCGCCGGCGCCAAGAGCATCCTCGACCTGGCCGCCACGCTGGAAGTTTTAGAGACAAACGGCGTCCCGGTTATAGGTTATGGGACGGATGACTTTCCCGCATTCTACTTACATTCCAGCGGTCTGCCGGTTTCCGCCCGCATCGATTCGCCAGCGGAGGCGGCTGCCCTGCTGAGCGCTCACTGGGCGCTGGGCGGGGCGGGCGTGGTCCTTGCGCAACCTATTAGTAAGGAGGAGTCGTTGGACGCCGCCAGTCTCGCCAAGCATTTGGCGCGAGCAAAACAGCTCGCCGAGGACGCTGACGTCCACGGCGGCGCCCGGACGCCGTTCTTGCTGGCTCGCCTGGCCGATCTGACGCAGGGAGCGACATTGCAAGCCAACCGAGCGCTAGTCCTCGCCAACGCCCGCTTGGCGTCGCGCGTCGCGGTCGCCCTCGCCGGGGGAGCGTGAAATGCGCACTTTAGCCATCGGCGACATCCACGGCTGTTTGACAGCCCTGACCACGCTGCTCGACTTCGTAGCGCCAGCGCCGGACGACCGCCTTATCACCCTCGGCGATTACGTCGATCGCGGTCCCGACTCGCGCGGCGTCGTTGATTTGCTGATCGCCTTGCACGCCAAGGGCCAGGTCGTCGCTCTGCGCGGCAACCACGAGGAGATGATGGTCTCCAGCCGTACCAGCGAAGCCATGCGGCGTATGTGGCTGGCGTGCGGCGGCCGCGAGACGCTTGCGTCCTACGGCGCGCCCGCGCCGGACGCGGCGAGCCTGGATGTCGTGCCGTCTGCCCACTGGCGTTTCCTAGAAGAAACCTGCGGGGACTGGTTCGAGACCGAGAAACACTTTTTCGTCCACGCCAGCGCCTATCCGGACGTGCCGTTTGACGAGCAACCCGGTTTCATGCTGCGATGGGAGGGCCTATCCGAGCCGGTAGGTCACTTCTCAGGCAAGGTAATGATTTGCGGCCATACTCGTCAACTGGACCGCCTACCGCGCAACCTCGGCTCGACCGTTTGCATCGACACCGGCGCGTATGACAGTGAAGGCTGGCTCACCTGTCTCGACGTGGACGCCGGCCGGTACTGGCAAGCCGACCAGCACGGCCGTTGTCGTCAAGGCGTCCTGACCGAAGCGGACCAATAACCCTTCGAGGTCAGGTTGTAGCGATTCTTATTATTCCCATCTTGCGGAATCTTCCCAAATTGCCTTTGACGGCCCCCGCTCCGGTCTTTATCGTCAATAGGGGATCTGTTCAGTTTGCCTGAACGGAACATTTTGACGAAGGCGCCCAGATTGACAGCGCGATCTGGACGCTCCATCACACGAGCGGAGGTATCAACGAATGTACAGCGTCGTTTTGGCGGCCATGTTGACGGCGGGGCCGGCTGCCGCGCCGGCGTGGGGACACGGTTACGGATGTTGCGGCGGATGCTGCGGCGGCGGTTACAACGCCTTTAGCTGTTGCGGCGGTTGCTGCGGCGGCTGCGGCGGCGGCTATTCTTACGGTTGCTGCGGCGGTAATTCTTACGGCTGCTGCGGTGGATACTCAAGCTGCTTCGGCTGCTGCGGGTATTCGAGCTATTCCAGCTACTATGGCTGTTGCGGCGGCTCGTACCCTAGCTACTCCAGCTGTTGGGGTAGCTGCGGCGGCGGTTGGCAACCCGTCTACTCCTACGGCTGCTGCGGCGGCGGTTGTGGCGGCGCGGTCGTGGCTCCCGCGCCGACGGCCCCGGTGATGCCGAAACTGGCAGAGCCGAAGAAGGAAGCATCCGCCGCGTCGCCGGCCACCGTCGTGGTCATGGCGCCGCTAGACGTTCACATCACGGTCAACGGCAAGCCGGCCGAGCGCACGAAGGCCGAGCAGGTCTTCACCACGCCGGAACTGGAGCCGGGGAGGACGTATTCCTACAAGTTCCAGGCGGAGGCGATCCGCGACGGCAAGGCCGTAACGCGCACGCGGAAAGTGATCGTGAAGGCGGGCCAGGAATCGAAGGCGGACTTCAGCGATCTGACCCAGGCCGACGGCCCGGCTCACGTCACCATCGCGGCGCCGACCGACGCGCACGTGACGGTGGACGGCGTGGAGATTCCGGCGACGGCGCGGGCTTTCAACACGCCGACGTTGGAGGCGGGGCGGAAGTACTACTACACGGTGAAGATGGCGCTGACGCGCGACGGCCATGCCGTCAACGACAGCAAGCACGTCGTATTGGAATCCGGCAAGGACGTGAAGGTGAAGTTTACGGAACCGGCCGTGGCGACGGCGGGGAAGTAAGGGAATAGTGGAAAATGGGCCTCTCGTTCGGCGACATTGACGGACGAGAGGCCCGAGCCAGCGGACGCCAAGGGAACGACCGCGGCGATGCGACTTGCGCGACGGTATCTACACACATCCGGATAGCGGTACACTTAACCTCGTTCCCAAACTCCGTTTGGGAACGCGCTCCGGGAAACTCTGTTTCCCGTCTGGGAGCATGCGAGGACAGCATCCCGACGCGAAACAGAGCTTCGCGGGCGGCGTTCCCAAACGGAGTTTGGGAACGAGAGAAATATCCCGCCGGTGTCACCAATCCAAACCCATGTCGGCGAGCCTGCGGCGCAGGTTCCCCAGTCGCAGAAGGTGAACCGCCCCCTGCTTCTCGCTGCTGCAAGCCAGGAATGCCGCATCCGAGGTGAATGCCAGGTGTTTGATCTCGCCAACCCGGAGCGGTTGCCATCGGAACAATTCTTCCCTCTGCTGAACGTCCCACAACTCGACGAAGCCCTCCCCGTAGGCGACGGCGAGCAACCGGCTATCCGGGCTGAACATCGCTGCGGAAGCCGAGCCGGACAAACGCATGTCCCAGTGAAGTCGGCGGTTGGGGACGTCCCAAACGCGCAGCCGGCTCTGTGTCACGTCCATGCTCAGGTCATCGTTCGAGGGAATGTGAAAATGGCACAGCCACTTGCCATCGGGACTCAAGCCCGACATCCTCGGCATCAGAGGGGGCGGTCCCAGGTCCGGGGAACTCAGTTCCCCCAGGCGGTTACCGGACGCCACGTCCCATATCGAGATGAGGTTGTGCGAGAACGACCCGAGCGAGCCGGAGCAGCCCAGCAGCAAGCGTCCGTCGGCACTAAGGATTGTCGGAATGCTGGGCCCAAGGAGTGCCTGAGTGCCGGCCCCAAGGTTTGGGTTCTGGTCGAGCGTGGTAATGAACCCCGGCCCGACTTCCTGGCCCGAGACGACGTCCCGAACGCTCAGGCGCACCTGCTTGTCCTTAAGCGTCTGCTCCACGACCAGCAAGCGGTCGTCGGCGGGGAAGGCCGCCTTGGAAACCCCCCGCCGCCAAATGGCGGGGGCCGCCAGAGAGTAGGTTTTCTCACGCCAGTCGGGCAGATCCCACACCACCGCCTGGCCCTTACCAAGCAGAGCCAGCCTCTGACCATCCGATTGAAAGAGCAGGGCGTCCGGCTTGAGGTCGGCCGAGACGGCGACTTTGGGGCGGACCTGTCCAGACTCGCACTCGACCAATACGACCTCGGGCTTAGCTCCCCCGCGCAAGACCGCCAGCGAGCGACTCTCCGGACGGAATGCCAGATCGATGGCGCTCTCCTTTCCCGACGCCAGGACCGATGAGAGGGACGCCCCGGACGGCTCCCAGGTGGTGAAGGAAACGGCAGTGAAGTCGGCGGAGAGCAGGCGGTCGTCGGCCGGCCAGCGCAACATGCCGAATCCGCCCGGCTGGAGGGCCTCCAGGCGCAGCGCCTCGCCACCGGCGGCGATGTCGTAGATGTGGATCGTCCCTTCCTTGTCGCCGCCGGCCAACCGCTTGCCGTCGGGAGAAAAGGCCATCCGCAGCGTCGCGACGTCAAAATCCCCGTCCCAGCGCCCCTGTTCGGCCTGCTGATCCGTGTCCCAGAACACGATCGCGGCTTTGCCTGCCGCATTCATGCAGGCCACGGCCAGGAGGGAGGACGCCGAAGCCCACGCGAGCCGTTCCCTCCTGGGAAAGTTCGGCCCACTGGCTGGGCGGACGAGCGGCAGGGGCAGTTCGATGACCTTAGGCTCGCCGCGCGCCGTCACGTCCGCCAGAGCTATCTTGTTGCCGCCGGCCGGATAAGCCAGCGCCCGGCCGTCCCCCCGGAAACTGAGGCCGCCCACGGGTGCGTCCACTCGGGCCAGGTGTCGCGACGCGGTGGGGTCGCGCAGATCCCAAAGGAATACGTCGCTTTTCTTCCCATCGCCTTGCGCGGCGGCGAGGTACCGGCCGTCCGGGCTGAATACCAACTCGTTGTTCATCGCGGCGAGCGGAGGGGCCATGCTCTGGAGTGCCGGTAGGGTGGCGCGCGGCGTTCCCCCCGGCAGGTCGCGCAATTGAACCTCCCGATGACCCAGTTCCGCAAGGGCCAGGAAAGTGCCATCCGGGCTTAGCGCCACCGTCACGACACTAGCATTGGGGATGAGTAACTCGCCCAGCTGCCGGCCGTCGCTCAGATCGAAGAGGCGAAATCCCGCCACCGGAATTGCGGGCGTCACCCCAGACTTTTCCGGGAGGCGCACGAACCCGGCCAGGGCGCGCCGGCCGTCAGCGCTGACCTCGCGGTACATCCCGACGGTGCCCGCGATGGTGATGGGCGGCGCCGGACGGGCGTCTTCCAGCAGCAGGGCCGCGGCCGCTTCGCGCCGCAGTTCCCCCTGCGTGGGCAGCTGCGACGACGGCCCCGGTTTATCCGCCTCCGCAATGGGTGGGTGGTCCTCGCGATGGGGACGGGCGCGGAGCTTTTCCGCCTGGCCCACCGACTCCAGCGCCTGCCAGCGCCAGCCCGGTTGGCGAGACAGCCGGAGCGAGTGGGCCTGTTCGTACAGGCTGCGGGTCAGCGCGTCCTGACCCTGCTCCCGCGCCGCGTCGGCCTGGTCGCGCTGCGTTTCCGCTTGCCCGCGCAGGTCGGCCTCGGTCGCGCTGCGGGAATCCGCTTCTCGGCGCGCCCTGTCCAGCAATAGCACGAAGCCTAGGGCCGCCGCCGCGATGACCGCCAGCAGCGCCGCCGCCGCCGGCCGTCGCCTTACCCATTTACCCACACGCTCCGCCGCCCCAACCGGCCGGGCCGCGATCGGCTCGCCGTTCAGGAAACGGCGCAGGTCGTTCGCCAACTCTTCCGCGCCGGCATAGCGCTTGTACGGCTCCTTCTGCAAGCACTTCAGGCAGATCGTTTCAACGTCCCTCGGCGTGCGCGGCGCCAATCGTGTCGGCGGCACCGGGTCGTCGGCGACCACCTGCCTCAGCGTGTCCATCGCCGTGGCCGCCTTGAACGGCGGCCGGCCCGTCAGGCATTCGTATAGGATCGCGCCCAGCGCGTACACGTCCGCCGCCGGGCCGACCTCCTTCTTGCCTCCCGCCTGCTCCGGGGCCATGTAGCTGGGCGTACCCATAATGGCGCCGGACTGCGTTAGCCCGCTGCCGCCTTCCACTTTCTTCGCCAGACCGAAGTCGGTGATCTTGGGCGCACCGCCCTTCGTCAGCAGGACGTTCGCCGGCTTCAGGTCGCGGTGAACGATCCCCTGCTGATGCGCGTAGTGTATCCCGCGAGCCAGCAGCTCCACCAGCTTCGCCGATTCGTGTGGAGGCAGTGGTGTGCCGTCGAGCTTCTGGGCCAAGCTGCACCCCTCCACGAACTCCATCGAGAAGTAGGGATGGCCTTCGTGTTCGCCGACCTCGAAGATCTGCACGATGTGGGGATGCTGTAAGCGGGCCAAGGCCTCGGCCTCGTCGCGGAAACGCGACAACTGGCTGGCGCCGGCGTGGTCTCCCGCCAGGATCATCTTGAGCGCGATCAGACGGTTGAGGCTGAGTTGCCGGGCCTTGTAGACGACGCCCATACCGCCGCGGCCGATCTCGTCTAACAACTCGTAATCGCCGATGTGGCGAACTTTCGTTGTCACGGGCGGCGCGGCCGAAAAGCTCGCGTCGGAAGCCGGTACGGGCGCCAACGTGGGAGCGTCGCCGAGACGATAGGTTGCGGTCTTGCCGTCGTCCTGAGCGGAGGATTCCTTCGGGTCGTCAGCCATCGGTCACTCCCCTCTATCCGTAGGCCGCGCCGAAACGGGGCGCGAGGACGCGAATTCCCTGGCTCGGAATCGAGCTGGTGGGAATCGCCCTATCGTATCAGGGAGAGCAGAGGGTCACAAGAATTGAATTGGCGTCCGACCCCGGGTGAATGTACTCATGAACCCGGGGTACACGGCATCGCCGCCTTATTTCTTGGCCGGCGCGTGATAAGCCCGCTTGTATTCCTCATCATCCGGGTCGTCGCTGACCTTCCACACCTTGCCGTCGGGCCGCAGATACATCTTGTGTTGATCTTCCAAACTCAACGGCCCCGCTCCCGCCGACCGAAAACCGAAGTAGGGGCCGTTATTCGGGCGATTCGCCTCTCAATTGGCGTAATTCCGCTTGGAGTATGCGGATGCGCTCCTCTGCTTGCTGAGCGCGTTCCTCGCCGGTGGGTACGATTTCGCCGTTCTCGTCGCACCAGCGCAACCAGACGTCCTCGTACCCCTCGAACTTGCCCTGCCATAAGCGCAGGCCGAGGCCGACCTTTGCCCACGGACCCGGCTCCGTAAGTCGATAGTTCCCCCCGACCAGTTCGTAGGTGCGAAGCGCCTCCGCGGACAGGAAGCTCTTCGGATCAAACACGGCATAGTAAGGGACGCCAAGCCGGGCATAGAGACCCTTCTTGTACGACTCCTCGCCGCCGGTCCGGTCGGAGACGATTTCGATGACGACGTCGGGTTGCTTGCCCATATCCCACTGGTAGTAGGAATGGCCTTCCTTGACTTGCAGGTCCGTCGGGCACCTCACGTCCAGGCTCAACAGGCAATCGGGCACGACGGCAGGCGCCTTGCGCTGGTAGAACCAGCCAACGTTGACCAGGACAAGGAACGGCCGTCCCTCGCCGGGGCCAGACCAACTCGCATACAGCGGGTGGGCCAAGAGCCGATACAATTTTTCATAGAAGATGCAGTCCACCGGCTGGTGATCCTCTGTGACCAGGTCTTCGTAATCGAAGTCAAGTTCCGGTCCCGCCTCCGGGCTTGGAGTCTTGAACGGCGAGATGAAAGGGGGGGCGTCGCCCGGCAAGGCGCTCATGATTCTGTCCTCTGGGTCGCGGGTCTATTGGTGGATATTACCATACCGGACGCGAGCCGTCGAGCGTTCGCGGCGGCGCCTTATTTCTTGGCCGGAGCGTGATAGGCCCGTTTGTACTCCTCGTCGGCCGGGTCGTCGCTGACCTTCCAGACCTTGCCGTCGGGCCGCAGATACAGCTTGTGCTGGTCTTCCAAACTCAACGGCCCCGCGCCTACCCGGCCGAACACGGAAGTCTGGTGGCCGCTCTCATCCACCGCCCTGTCGCGGTCTAACCCTTTGGAGATCGCCAAAGCGCATCCACCTTCCGGCAGCTTGTACGTCGCAATCAATTCCGGCGTCGGACGCGGCGAGAAGCCGTCGTTGCCCGGGGTCTCCGGCGAGGTCAATTGCACCACGCGCATCCCGTTGTGCCCGTCCGCCAGGTAGGCGAACTCGCTGGCGTAGGTGATGCCGAGTTTCACGTCGCGTAGGTCGTTGATGCAGCCGCCCCCGTCGAACACCTGATCCACGCGCGGCTTTTCCGGATGCTCAATGTCCAGGATCACCAAACCGCGCCGGCCGCCCGCTACATAGGCGTAGGTCCGCGCCAGGTAGATGTTGTGGGCCTCCTCCATCTTCATGACGCTGATGACGCGCGGGTGCGCCAAGTCCGTCGTGTCCAGCACCTTGATCCCCTCGCCGTCGCAGACGTAGCCATAGCGGAACTGAACCGCCGTCGCGTGCGGACGTATTAGCTGGCCCTTGCCCAGCACCGCCGTCACTTCCGGTTTTTTCGGATCGTCCAGGGAAACGACCACCAATCCGGCGTCGCAACAGATGTAGGCGTAAGTCCCCACAATGGTGATGGCGTTCGCCCCGCGCAGTAGGCCGTCGGGGTTGTAGGTCAGGTCGCGTTTCAGGAAGTTGTTCAGCGGATTGCCGTCGAGCAGCGTCCCGGCGCCGACCTCGATCAAACCTTCGTATTTGTCCGTCACGAAGATTTCACCGTACATGGCGTGGACGGCCGGTTCATGGTTCTCGTCGCGGTGCTTTCGCGTCGGATCGGGAGCGGTCGTCACCGGCGCCGCCACTGCGGTGGCGAACTTGCTATCGACGAAGAACCTTTGACCCAACGGCGACACCGGGGCCGTGCTGACGCGCTCCGAAAAGCCCTTGTCGTCGAGAAAGGCGATGTCAAATACCCGTAATCCGCCCGTGCCGCACGCGGCGTACAAATACTCGCCGCGCGCCTGCACGCCCAACACCTCCGGCTTCTGGCGCGGATGGAGGAACTGGTCGCCGATGTCCTTGCCCGGGTGTTCGTGGGCGATTTCCAAGCGGCGGCCGTGTTCCTCGTGTTTACAGAACTCCTGCGGGAAGGCGAGGCTGTGCAAGTGGCTGCCGATCACCGCCTGCGGTTCGTCGCGCTCCGTCACCTCGACGGCCTCGAAGCCGTGTTCGCCCGCCGCCACCCAGCAATAACGGCCGATGAAGTTGAGGTAGTTCGTGCCGTGCATCAGCAACTGCGCCATGATGGCGTTGTTGTCGTCCTTCTTCGATACGTGGCAGTCGGCGCACTGCTTGGTGCCGTCCGAGCCGCGCACCGTGTGCGGCACGTTGCTGCTGAAGGCGATGCCGCTCAGTCCTTCGCCCGAAATGGTTTGCTGTTGGAAGTAGATCGATTCGCGGTTCTGGTTATAGGAACCGACGTGGATGGCGCAGGACGACCGGGCCGGCCCAATGCGGTTGCCGGTGACGTTGCCGTCGCGGGCCAGCATGTAAACGTCGTCGCGCAGCGTCTGGAAGTTGTAGGCGATGGCATTTCGGGTGACGTCGCCGTCGTTGTGCAGCATGGGCGTCTTCTTGTTGGCCTTCTGCGGCAGATGGCAACCGAAGCAACTGGCGTTCCACGATGAATGACAGGCGATGCAACTCATGTTCTCGTTGGCATGAGCGCACTTTTTCTCTCCCTCTTTGGGGAGATCGCCCCAGGCCAGCTTGCCGTCGTCCTCGAAGCGGACGGTCTTGGCGATGGCCGACTTGGCGTTGTAATGCTTGTTCCTGTTGGTCGGGTCCACCGTGTCCGCCGTTTGAATGACTTCCCATCGCAGCTTGTTTTCCACCATCGAATTCTGGAAGACCTTATCATCTTCGCGCTCAAAGCGACGTTTGCCGGACGGCGTGCGCATCGCCTCCAGGTTGCGACCGCCTTCGGGGCTGGAGGTGTAGGAAGCCGGCCCGGAGGTGCGCAGCGTCGCGCGTTTGCTGACAGTGCCGTGACAGTCGATGCACTGGATTTCACAGCCGGCGCGCACCTCGTCCTGAATACGATTGTTGCCGTGGGCGTCCTGGACGAAATGGCAATCGGCGCAGTGCATTCCCTTTTCCAGATGAATGTCCATCATGTGGACGGGAACTCCGGGCTGGTGGACGCGGTCTTGGGGCTTCTGGTCTTGGAAGCGCATGGCGGCTTGCAGTTCGGCGTTGCCGACGTTCTCGATGATTTTGCCGTCATGGTCCAGGAACCGGCCCTTGCGGTCCTGGCGGAAGACGGCGCGGAAGGCCCAGCCGTGGCCGTGGAAGTCGGCGAATTGCGTATGTTTGGTCTCTTTGTTCAAGTCGCGGAGGTTGTCCAGGAATGCGGGGTCGGACAGGTTGTTGCGGGCGGCCGACTCGTTCGGATTAGAGATCGTGGACTGGGTAAATTGCTCGGCCGTCAGATGTTTGCCCCCCGGCGGGTAGATGAGGTCGCCGTCGGTCTCCTCGTCCCACCACATCATCCCGAGATAAGTGTTGAGGACGTTCGTTCCGGGGTGCATGTGGCAGACGATGCACTGACTCGTCGGCACGGCGTTGCCCGGCGTAAAGCGATGGTCGATCGGATGGCCCGACTCGTCTTTAGGAATTGTCGGGTCTTTAGAGAAGCTCAATCCCTTGTTTCCATATTTCGCATAAGGGCCGGAGTTCATCACGGAACGGTCGTTGGCGTAGATCACGTGGCAGGCGGTGCAGCCGCTAGAGCGGTAGTCGCCGGGGTGGTCGTTAGTGCCCATGAAGTTGAGCGTCGGATCGAGCAACCGCGTCTTCTGAAGGCCGAGGACGGTGGGATCGGTGCGATTCTCGGTTCCTAGGCCGCGGTTGCTCAGGCGACTGAGGATGGGGCGGCCCGGATCCTCAAAGCGATTGGGGATGCCGGTTTCGGGGCGGAACATGCCGCCGCGCTCGAACATGCGGAGGACGTTGCCCGGTTGCGAAATCTCGAAGCGGGGCAGCGGGTCGAGGAACGGCACCACGCCCTTGTGGTTATACTCGTCTTCCGTCGGCGGCGGCGCCGTTACCAGCCGTTGCGGCGAGCCGTTCTCGCTGTAGCTTTCGCCATACATGCAACGCTTGTTAGGGACGGCGCCATTGTTGTACAAAGCCGCTCCCCAAAGCATACAACCATGCGCCATCATGCTCTTGCGCACCTGCCCCACCTGATCGCCGTGGCAGCCAACGGTTCCACAGCTTATGTGGGCGACGCGCAGATCGCCGGGATTGACGAAGCGCACGAATTCCGGTGTTTCATGGTTAAGCAAAGTGTACGAGCGCACCGGCTTGGCCGAGGTTCGCCACGCTTCGGGGAAACGCGGTTGGACGTGGGCGGCGTGGGCGTCCTTGGCGGTCGCGTCGCCGCCGTGGCAGTCGGTGCAGCCGAGGTGCAAGGTTTCTTTTTGGTGCGGATCGTGTGTGTCCTTGTGGCAGGCGAGGCAACCATCGCTTTTAGCGCCGGCCTCTTGATCCGTCTGTTTGGACAGGTCCACGCCCGCTGGGGGCAAGGCGTCCGCGGGGAGTGCGGTTGGGACGGCCGCGTCCGGGGCGGCCGCCGCCGACCAAACATTCGAGCCGACGAAAACGGCGGCCAAGAGAACAGCGGCGCCCATAAGGACGACCGAACGCCGAGACAGGTGACGGAATGGTTCGCAACGGTTCATGGGGTCGCCGACCTCCCTGCCCGCGCCGGCGAACTTCGCCGGAGGGGACGCACCATGGACGCTTAGGCCGCTCGCACCGCCTCATTGCCGAATGACCTTGAACCGTCAAGAGGAATAGACCGCGTCGTTAATAGGCCAGGGTAATCTGCACAAAGCTGGCAAACAGGGAGTTGGCCCGGCCGCGGAATCGGTCGTACAGATCGGAGAATCCTTGACCCGGTATGAGCGTCGAGACGCCGAACTTGGCGATGATGTTGTTGCTCAGGAGCGGGCGGTATTCCATGCCGGTGCTGATGTCGGTGCCGATGAAGCGGTGGATGCGTTCTTGAAACAGGAAGGTTTCCAGCGAGTTGGTTTTGTCAAACGCCAGGAAATTGACGTTGCTGATGCTCTTCCATTTGGGCGTCAGGTCCATGTCCATGCCGATGTTGAAAAGGTTCAGGCCGGGATTGACGAAGTTGCTCTGGCCCTCGATCTTGCTCGAGCGCAAGTCGGCCAACAGACTACCGGCGTTTTTGAGCTGGACGCCGAACAGCGGAATCGCCTGCCGCTGCCAATAGCTGAATTCGCCGCCGGCGAACTGCTGGTCGTCGAGGATGCTGTCGAAGCCAGTGGCGTGCTTGTTGTTGACTTTCCCCTCGCCGGAGGCGTACAGGACCGACGTGCGGAAGCGCACCCAATCCCGGTCGTAGGACAGTTCGGCGGCGAAAAACTCAGCGCTAATGTCCTGCGCTTGGTTGGCAATCGGGTTGAGGCTGTCGCGGCCGAGCGCCCAATAGAACTGGTGCGTGATGTTGAAACGGTTAATGTGGCCGTCGCCGGCCCACCCCAGGTAGGCCACGTCGAGCTGGTGCGGCGTGAACACGCCGACCGGATCGGGCCGCACCAGGACGTCGTTCTTGTTGAAGTGGAAACTCGGTTGATCGTGATTGTAATGCACACTGGCTTGGGCCGTGTAACCGGGCCAAATGAAGTCCTGGCGGAAGAAGTTGCCGATTAAAATCTGCTGGCGGCGCCGCGTACCAATCTCATTTAGCTGGCTGTTGGTATCTTTTTCCTGCTGGTCGAAGGCGATCAAATTGAACTGTTCCCGGTTGGATTCCAACGTACCGAACAGGCGCACCGAGGTGTTCACGTCGCTGAACAGGAAGCCGCGGAAGTCGCTGGTGAACGGCTGGGAACCGACGCGAACCGACACGAAATCATAATCAGGGCTGAGGTCGGCGAGCTTGCGCTCGACGAACCATTCCTGGAGGGCGAAGAAGGTGCGCTCGCGGCCGGTGCCCTTGCGCACGTCCGGGTTAACCTGGGCTAATTCGTTGAGATTCAGGCTGTTGAGGTTGAATACGGGCGTGATGAGGATGCGCCAGTCCACCGGCTTGAAAGCGGCGTCCCCGTGGAAAAGGTCTACTGTGAAGCTGAAATTCTGGTTGTAAAAGAACTGACCGGGTCGGCCGAAAAACTCGGACTGGTGCGGCCTGGCCGTACTCTCGAACGGCGTTGTCTGCGTCGGCACCTCGCGAGCGTTCAGGACCGTGATGCTTTCCGCCGTCAGGTTCAAGAACGTGTTCTGCCCGCTAATCGGATAATCGCCTTTGAAAATGTTCTGATTAAACGGATCCCACCAATGGCCCTCCTGGTAGGGGTAATCGTCTACCGGAGGATGTCCCTTGTCGTAGCGATCCCACGACAGGAAGCCAACGCGCCAGCGATCCTCAATGGGAACGAAATCGGGCGTTTCCTGATGCTCTTTCGGCAGGACGCTCGACCGGCCGGCGAAGCCCAGCGGATGCGTGAAAAAGGACGGTAGGAGCGTAGACGCCTCTGGAGCCGGCGACGGCGCTTGCTCACTCGGCAAGGCATCTCCATGCGCGGCCGGAGCTGGGGGCGCCGCTTCCTCTTTCGGCAAGGCGTCCGCCCGCGCGGCCGCCGCCAAAATCAGGCAAACGACCGCCGCCCACAGCCGCCGACGTTCGGATTGCTTTCCGGGCATAGTCTTGCCTCGTCTGTCACGCCTCATCACTAATCCTGCTTTGTTCAGTATTTTCCGCCTCGCAAGGAATTATCGGCCGCCGATCCTTCCGTCCGTGAGTCGGAGGCAAGGTTTTCTGATTGTTCCGTCCATTCATGCGGCCGGCGACGGTGAACAATACTTGAGCATCCCATCGGTTTTTTTCCAAATCCAGGTCAAAAGCCGGGACGATTGTGCCGATTGTAATGGAGGCAGGACCACGCTGGATAGCGAGACGTGGTAGCGAAAGTTGATCGATCAGAAAGGAAGTCCAATGGGCTTTTCCAATCCGTGGGGTGCCATGCTTTCGTACTCGAAAGCATGTTTCGGGACGCCAAAGCACGGCCGGCGCCCATCGGGCCGAGCGCGGCTGGAACTCGAACGACTTGAGCCGCGCAACCTTATGGCCGTCACGTCCACCCTGGTGGGCGGCGTCCTGACCGTCATGGGAAGCCCCAACCGGGAGACCATCCGCGTCTTAGCCGACCCGACGGCGGGTCAACTGGTCGTTCAAGACGCTCAGGGCGTAGTGGGGCGTTTTGCCTCCGCCGCGGTTGCGAGTATCGCGATCTCCACAGGGGACGGCGGCTTGATTACGGTGGACAACGCCGTACTCCAGCCGACAACTATCCAAGCAGGCAACGGCGACGAACTAATCCGCACGGGCGGCGGCCCCACCACGGTCTTCGGAGGCACTGGTCCCGATAAGATCATCGCCGGCGCCGGCCCCGCGACGCTCATCGGCGGGACCGGTCGGAACGCCTTATACGCCGGGTCCGGCGTGGACACGCTGGTGGGTGGGCCGGGCAAGAATCAGTTCTTCGAGGTGAAGCCTGTTGATACGGTGATCGCGGGTCCGAACGACCAAATCTTCCGCGCCTCGCTGCCCCCGGCAGTCCCGGCGGCCGGCGCTCAGTTGACAGGGGCGGACGTCGGCCAACTCTTGCAGCGCGCCTCCGCCGCGGATTCGGCTGGCGACGGTATTGTGGCGATTGTGGACCGCGGCGGGCGGTTGCTCGGCGTGCGCGTCGAGGGCAACGTCTCGCCGTTAATCACGGGCGATCCCGCCAAGCTCACGTTCGCCATCGACGGCGCTATCGCGGAGGCGCGCACCGCCGCCTTTTTCGCCAACAACGCCGCGCCGCTCACCTCGCGCACCATCGGCTTCATCAGCCAATCGACCATCACTCAACGCGAAGTCAATTCCAGTCCGGATGTAGCCGATCCGAATTCTACGCTATCCGGCCCTGGCTTTGTGGCGCCTATCCGCGTGGGCGGACACTTCCCGCCCGGCGTTTCCTTCACGCCGCAGGTGGATTTGTTCGCGATCGAACACACCAACCGCGACACCACGCTGCATGTCAACCCGGATGGAACCAGGACGCCGGTGCTGCACCGCTTTAACGTACCGACTCAGTTCCTTCCCCCCGTTATGCCGGGCAACCAGCCCCTGACGCCGCCCGACTCCTACGGCTTTATCTCCGGTTTGGATACGACGGCGCTGCCGCGCGGCATCGGCACCTTGCCCGGCGGCATCCCCATTTACAAACGCGACTTTCCAGGCGGCCCTCTCAACCTAGCGGGCGGCATCGGCGTCTTCTTCCCCGGCACGACAGGGTATGCCTCGGAAGAAAACTCCAGCTTGTCGTCCGACTACAACCCCACCAAGCGCGACCGCTCGCTGGAGGCGGAATACGACGCCTTCGCAGCCGTGGGCGGCGCCCCCGGCCTCGGCCTCGGCATCGGCACACTCAACGGCGTCGCGCCGGTGACTGGCGTCACTCTGCCGCTGACCCAAGACCAGATGCGAATCGACCTAGTCGGCGTCACGCTGGATATCGTTGGCCCAGGGGGGATTCAGGGGCCGTCCCGATTGGCGCAGTTCGGCGCCACGCTGGGGATTGGCGACCCCAACAGCGGCGTCAACGAACCCGTTAATGGCGGCGGCGCCGCCTTGCTGCCCGGACTGGGCGTACCGGACGGCTGGCTGGTGACGCCGCACGACGGCGTGGGCATTACCGCCGCCCAGGTGACGCAGATTATCCAACAAGGCGTGGCCCAAGCCGGCCTGACACGCGCGGCCATTCGTCTGCCGGTGGGCAGCCGGACAAGCATGGTGCTCGCGGTATCGGATCGGACCGGCGCCATACTCGGCCTTTTCCGAATGCCGGACGCCACGATCTTTTCCATCGATGTGGCCGTCGCCAAGGCGCGCAATGAAGCCTACTACAACGACGCGACACAACTCCAACCGATCGACCAAGTTCCTGGCGTCGCTCCTGGCGTGGCCTTCACGAACCGCACCTATCGCTATCTGGCGGAGCCGCGCTTCCCGGAGGGCATCGACGGCGCCCCGCCCGGCCCGTTCTCGATCCTCAACGACGGCGGCGCCGACCGGTTCACCGGCCTGGAGAATGGGCCGCCGTTGCCGCCGTCGGCGTTCAACAGCGTCCTCGGACACGATTCGTTCCATCCGGGAACGAACTTCCACGACCCGAACAACCCGCTCAATCAAAACGGCATTGTGTTCTTCCCCGGAAGCTCGGGGGTGTACTTCAACAACATGCTCATGGGCGGGTTCGGCGTCAGCGGCGACGGCGTCGATCAAGACGACGTGGTGACGGCCGGCGGCATCTTCGGCTTCGCGGCGCCCGATCCCATCCGCGCCGATCAGGTTTTCGTGAGGGGCGTGCGGCTGCCGTACCAGAAGTTCAACCGCAACCCGGAAGGGTAAGAGCTAACGGAATGAACTACAAGCCCGGAGCGC
>DHJA01000268.1:36653-37131 GCA_002404095.1 Planctomycetaceae bacterium UBA4732
GGTTTCGCCGAAACCCGTCGCTCGCGCTCCAGGCTTGTAAGCAAAAAGTTAGCGCCTCTTACTTGCATGAACTGCGTAAAAGGAGACAGACATGGTGTGGCATTGTCGATCCTGGCTCGGCGTCATCGCGGCCGTCGCGTGTTCGGCGGCTGTTGCGGCCGGCCAATCGTGCGATTGCCAATCAGGAAGTTGTTGCGAGCCGAGTCGCTTCGCCCGACCGTCGGACACCGGCCGTTACATCGGCTATTACGTCGGCGGCGGTTCGGCGCACCGTGGCGAGGAACGCCTGCCGTACGAAGGCGTCTGGGGCTGGGATTACAGCGGTTTTCATTACGTGCCGCGGATCGAGTTGCTCTGGAACCACGGCCTTCGGTATCAGGGCGGCCCTGGCGCGTATAAGACCGACGGCCCGCGATTCATTGAGGAACATAAGGAGAAAAAAGGGGAATAAAATCCGTTTAGCCGCGACGCGTTAGCG
>DHJA01000063.1:0-1078 GCA_002404095.1 Planctomycetaceae bacterium UBA4732
GGTGCCGCGGCTATACGGGCGCCGCCGCTCCCAGTAAACTCCCCAGCAAATTATCTTGCGGATAACCATGTCCGAGATGCTGACGGTAGCCCTCCGCGTAGGCGGCGCCAATCTGCCCGCCGCGGCGAGCGCCCCAATCGCGNNAAGAGGCGCTAAACAAGTACGGAAAATGGCTCATGCTTAATAGTGTGGCGTCGGAAGTGGACTTCATTGAGGAACTGCGCCTGCGACGTTGGGCGCGCGAGAACTACACGCCCCCCGGCCGCCGGGAATCGTCCTGGCACTTCGTGATCCTCGACGAAATGAACCGCAAGGACGTTGAGACGGCCTCGGCCGAAGGCGTTTCCATTTGCGCGTGACACACTCGGCGCCCGTATAGCCGCGGCGAGCGCCCCAATCGCGCATCGACCGCACGTATTGGTCCATGCCGTGATGCTTGAGCAGCCATTCGCGCTGGCTGGCGTGCGCCGCGAGCATCGCGGCCTTGTCGTCCATCGCGCCGCTCACGTCGATGCAAAAATCCGGTCGCACTTCCCGACCATGCGCGTCTTTGCCCTCTATCGGATCGCAATAGTAGAGATGGGGGATCTGTTCCAGGGGCGGCTCGTGGCCTTGGTCGTGGAACAAGTTCGGAATCGGCGCCCCGAAGACGGCCGCGCGAACCAGCGTACTGGTGACTTCGTGGTCGAGCATATAGTCGGCGGGGCTGTGCGTCAGTACCAACCGCGGCCGCACGGCGCGCAGCAGGCGCGTCACCCGTTCCAATGGCCTTTCCTCGTAGAAGATTCGTAGATCGCGCTCTTCGACGCAGTGGTACACGGCGCCGATAAGGGCGGCGGCGCGGGCGGCCTCGCCGCGACGGATGTGAGCGATCTCTTTAGGAGGCAGTTCCGTGGAGCCGCAGTCCCCCGGCGTCATGGTGGCGATGTGGACCTGCCAGCCGCATTCCCGCGCCAGCCGGATCAGGGCGCCGGCGCAAAGGAATTCCGCGTCGTCGGGATGGGCCAGCACACTCAACGCCACATCGGCCACAACCACCCACCTCTGTGCCGATTCGCTCCCTCCCCCCTTGCGGGGG